>CAMCTC010000012.1 GCA_945878355.1 Bordetella parapertussis
GGCAGGATCGTGAGGTTGACGCCGAACGGCTTGTCGGTCATCTCCTGGCACAGCTTTATTTCCTTGGCCAGGCCCTCAGGCGTCGAGTGAGTCAGCGCGGTCATGAACCCCAGCGCGCCGGCGTTGGCCACCGCCGACACCAGCGGCGCGCGTCCCACCCATTGCAAGCCACCCAACGCGATTGGATGCTCTACGCCGAACATTTCAGTGAACCTGGTGCGAAACATGGGACTCCTCTTGAATGGTGAACAGATGACGTTTGTTAATTCTTGATGATAAGTTCGCTGAATTCTTGTGTCTTGGCGCTATCGCGATTCAGCATCGCTTTGCGACGAGGCCGGCATCCCGGCATGGGTACGCGCTGACAGCAGTGAGCCGGATCGACTGCAGCAATGCTGTTTCGGCTGAAAGAGAACTGGTGGCCCCGCACGGGCCATCGCTGGAGGCCGATTTGTCAGTGCTGAGTTTCGTCAGCGCTGCACAGCCGCCGCGCCAGGTAGACGCGAGAGTTCGCGCCGCAGCGCCTTGATATCGGACTGGGCCCTGACGGTTGCTGCGCGGGCCAGCGCGTTGGCGGCGCGTTCGTCCCGGTTGGATGGGTCGAAGCCGGCGCTGAGTTTCTCGCGTCTAGCGGCCAGGTCTTGTTCTGCGCGCTCGAGTTCGGCCATCAAGATGCGCCGGGCATTGCGGTCGCTGGGCTTGCCGGCATCCAAGCGTGGGCTCGAAGCCTTGACCTCGACGCTGGTTGGCGCCACGGCCGGTGCAGCGAGGGCCGGCGCGGCCGGGGTCAAGGGCGTCGCAACAGTCTCGGGCGCTGAAGACAAGGAAGCGCGAATCGCTGCGACCGCAGCCGCCAAGGCCTGGCTGGGCGCTGCGGCTGGCGCGGGCGCTGGGGTATCGACTTCTGGCAACGCTGTGGCCGACAGCAAGACCGGCGCCACGGCGGTCGCTGCGACACCTGATGCCGGCGGCGAATCCAGCACCTTGGTGCGGATCAGGAACAGCCTTTCGCGGCGCTGAGTCTGAATTGTCGTGCTCGAGAACATCGCCCCTAGCAGCGGCAGGTCGCCCAGCAGCGGCGCCTTGCCCTTGATGGTCTGCACCGAGTTGTAGCCGCCGATCAGCAGGCTTTCGTCCTTGCGAATGCTGGCCTCGGTGCTGACCACGCCGCGCCGCACCGAGGGTATACCGCCCACCGTTGTTGACGCCTGGATCTGCCCATCCTCGATGTCGACGTTCAAACGCAGCACGGCCTGATCGCCTGAGCCGTGTAATTTTGGAGTTATTCGCAAGGTGGTGCCGGCGGTGATCGGTGTGACCAGCGCGCTGCGCTCTGATGTGGTCTGGATGTAGAAAGTCTCCGACAGGTCGATCACCGCGCCGATGTTCTCGGTGGTCAGAATCGAGGGCCGGGCGTGGATGCTGGCATCGCCTTGCTGCTCGAGCATGCGCAGGCGCGATACAAAGTAGCGCGTCGCGTTGGCCACGATCGTTGCGGTATTGGCGCCGGCGCCCGAAGGCCCAGCGAACAAGGACAAGGCCTTGCTGTCGATGGGCTTGTTGGCGTCACCGTAGCCCGGGGCCAGGCCGCCCGCCAGGCTCAAAGCATGCCAGCGGATGCCCAGTTCTTCAAGTCGGTTGGTGTTGACGTCGATGATCATCGCCTCGATCTCGATCAGCGAGGTCGGTACGTCCAGCGTGGCGATCAGTTTTTGGTAGATCGGCAGCCGCTCGAGAGTGTCCTGGACGATGATCGCGTTCAGACGTGCGTCCGACTGGATCGATGGCCTGACACGCGCTGCGCCGCTGACGCTGTCGCCATTGCCGCCGCTGTTGCTACTGAGCTTGCCGCCGGCATTGCTGTTGCTTGCTGCGTTGCTAGATCCTTGATCTGCTATGGCGCTGGGCTTGGCGCCGTCGGCGGGCGCTGTGGCGCTGGCTGCAATCGCCGGGTTGCCGACGATGTTCAAGCTCGGCATCGCCGGTTCGGTGTTGCCGCTGACCAGGTTGCGCAGGATGCTGGCCACCCCGGGCGTGACGATCTGGCGATCGCGGAAGGTGATCGCGCGGTCTTGCGCCGACGCATGCTTGAGCCTGAACACGCTGACCTGCATGCCACCGGGCGCCCCGGGCATTGCCGCCACCGTCGCCTCGACCAGCCGCACATACGCTGGCGGACCCGACACCACGACCATGCCATGGTCTGGCAGTTCGCTCCAGCCAAAGCGTGGGTCGAGCACGCGCAGTTCGGTCAGCACCTGACGCAGCTTGATGCCCGAACCCGTGCTGGCGCTGGGCAGCGTGCGCACCACCATGTCCTTGTTGCCTGAGATGTAGAGCGTGCCGGCGTGGGTGAACCAGTTGAAGCCGTAGATGCCGGCCAGCCGCTCGATGAACGCGGTTGCGCTCAGGCTGCTGAGTCGACCGCTGACTGGCGCGTCCAGCCCGGTTGGCATGTCCAGCGACAGGCTGAACCCCGCAGCGAATTCGCTCAGCACTTGGTGCAAGGGCTTGCCGTCGGCGTGGTACGTGAACTGCGATGTCGGCCAAGGCGGTGGGCCGGCCAGCGCTGGCGCGCTCGCGACCCAGGCCGCTGCTGCCGCCACAACGGCCCAGCGCAGCGGGATCAGGGGCCATGCCCGCTTCACAACGCCATCCGCCAAAATGCCACCTCACAGACCAAGTGTTCCATCGCCTGCGACAAGGCTTCGGTGTCTGCATTGTCAGGCACCTGGGTCTGCCCGATGCGGCTGGGTTTGCTGCCCGTGAAAAAGTGGCTCGCGAGGCCCTGAAGCGAGTCGGAAATCTTGTCACCGAGCTTGTCGTTCGAGCCGATGGGGTGATGGACAACAACACAACTTCGACCCGTGCGTGACCGACGGCGCTGGGTGACGCCGCTGGATAATGTCGCCGGTGCCTGTACTGGCGCCGTTTCGTTGCCAGCTTAGTGCTTGCGGCCGCGGTCATTCGCCGCGTCCTCAGGGTTCAGCCGCGAAAGATTCGCACCGCCTGTGCCACCACTTCGGCCTGGCCGTGCAGCGACGACGCAGCGGCGGCCAGTTGCTCGACCATCGCGGCGTTTTGCTGGGTCAGGCCGTCGAGCTCGGTCACCGCTGCATTGACCTGGCCCACGCCCTTGGACTGCTCGCCCGAGGCGGCGCTGATCTCGACGATCAGGTCGTGAACGCGCTGCACTGCGGCCTGGGTCTGCCGGGTGTTCTCACCCGTGGCCTCGGCGAGTTGGGTGCCGGCTTCGACTTGGCGCGTCGAATCCTCGATCAAGGTCTTGATCTCGCGCGCGGCGGTGCTGGTGCGCCCGGCCAGCGCCCGCACCTCTGAGGCCACCACCGCAAAGCCGCGGCCGGTATCGCCTGCTCGCGCGGCTTCCACCGCGGCATTGAGCGCCAGGATGTTGGTCTGGAACGAAATGCTCTCGATCACGCCGATGATCTCGGCAATGTGCTGCGACGATTGGCGGATTTCGCCCATGCGGTCGGTGACATGGCGGGCGGCGTCGCCGCTGCGCGCGGCCAAGGCCGAGGCCTCGTGGGCGAGCTTGGCGGCAGCCCGCGCGGTGTCGGCGGTCTGGCCGATCGTGCCGGTGATTTGCTCCATCGATGCTGCTGTCTGCTGCAGGCTGCTGGCTTGCGATTCGGTGCGGTTGCCCAGGTCGTGGTTGCCGTTGGCGATCTCGCGCGAGGCCAGCGTGATGCCCTCGACCTCGCGTCGCACGTCGCCGACGATGGCTTGCAGGTTGACGTTGAGTTGGGTCATGCCGCGGGCGAGTTGGCCGACCTCGTCGAAGCGGTCCGAGCGCAGCGTCTGCGACAAGTCGCCTGCTGACATGCGCCTGGCCACGCCGATCGCCTCGCGCAGCGGTGCCAGCGCTTGCTGGCGCAACCACAGCGCGATGGTTGCACCGGCGGCCAGGCTCAAGCACAGCGCAGGCAGTGAGCCCAACCCCAGGCGCAGCCCCAGCAGCGGCAGCAGCGCGGCCACGGTGGTGCCGGCCATGGCGGTGAGCATCAGCCGCGTGCCCAAGCCCGGCCGCAAGCAGCGCGCAAGCGCCGCGCTGGCGCCGGTGCTGCGCAATTCGCCACGCTGCAAGCTCAACTGGCCGCTGGCGCTGGGCTCGCGCATCCGGGCGTACAAGGCCTCGGCCCGGGCCACTTCGTCGCGCGCTGGCGTGGTGCGTACCGACATGTAGCCCGCCACCCGGCCGGCTTCGAGCACCGGCGTCACATTGGCCCGCACCCAGTAGTGGTCGCCGTTCTTGCGCCGGTTCTTGACCAGCGCGGTCCAGGGCTCGCCGGCCTGCAGCGTGGCCCAGAGGTCGCGAAAGGCCTCGGCCGGCATGTCGGGGTGGCGCACCAGGTTGTGGGGCTGGCCGAGCAGCTCTTCTCGCGTGTAGCCGCTGACCTCGACGAAGGCCGGGTTGCAGTAGCTGATGTGGCTCTGCAGGTCGGTGGTCGACACCAGCGTGGTGCCCGCGGGCAACAAGTACTCCTGCTGGCTGATGGGCCCGTTGTGGCGCATGGGCGAAGTCCTTCTCGGTTCGGCGGGGCGGTTAGGCGGGGCGGGTCCAGGCCTGTTGCTTGGGTCCGGGCTTGGCTGGCTTATCGGCAGCGGTCGCCATGGACTTGACCGCGCCGTGTCTGGTGCGGCCCGGTACCATCTCGGCGATGAACATGAACCTCGAAAACCTGAACCGAAAATATGTGGCGCGCACGCCGCACATGCTGGAGATTGGTGCGCGCGTCACCGCGGTCGAGCCCGCGCGCGGCTCGATGTCGCTGCCAGCAAGGCCTGAATGGGCGGGCGATCCGGTGCGCGGTTTGCTGCACCCTGGCGTGCTGACCGTGTTGGCGGACTCGGCCTGCGGGCTCGCGGTGGGCGCTGCGTTGACCGAGCGCGCGCCCTACGCGACGCTGGACCTGCGGATGGACTACCTGCGCGCCGCTGGCCCGGGGCAAGACCTGCAATGCGATGCGCATTGCTACCGGATCACGCGCAACGTCGCTTTTGTTCGCGCCGAGGTCTGGCAGGCCGATCGCGACCAGCCGATCGCTGCGGCGCAGGCCTCATTCATGCTGTTGACCTTGGCCGGCGCGCGCAAGCCGCCGCAGGGCGACGCACCAGCGCAGCGCGCCAGCCCCTGGGCGGCGCCAGTCACCAGCGATCCGGTGCGGGTCGGCAGCCCGATTCCTTATGTGGAATACCTCGGCATTCGCTCGTCGTCCTGGGGCGGGCAGCCGCTGCTGCGCCTGCCGTTTCAGGACAAGATGATCGGCAATCCGTTCCTGCCGGCGCTGCACGGCGGGGTGATCGCTGGCTTTTGCGAAACGGCGGCGCTGCTGCACTTGATCGGCAGCCTGGGGGGCGAGAAGTTTCCCAAGAGCATCGACTTCTCGGTCGACTACCTGCGCTCGGGTCGGCCCGAGGAATGCTTCGCTGCTTGCGAGGTGGTGCGCTTGGGGTCGCGGGTCGCGCTGGTGCAGGTGCGTTGCTGGCAGAGCAGCCCCGACAACCCGATCGCGGTGGCGCGAGGGCATTTCCTGCTGACAGCGGCCGAGCCGGATGCGGCGGGATCGGACCCAGCAAGCCCTTGAAACCGCGGCTTGATCGACCTGAACTGCGGCTGGCCCGGGCTTGGGCTCACCAGCGCGGCTGTAGGGATTGACTTGGCGTGGACAATCGCACGGAACAATCGTGCTGATTGACAGATTCAAGGAGACCGTGATGCAGACCCGTCGACAGATGCTTTCCCAGGCGGCCCAATTGGCCGGCATGCTTGCCACGCTGGGCTTGTTGCCTGACATGGCCCAGGCCCAGGTGGCGGGTTTCAACGCCGCGGCTTTCGATGCCAAGTCACTGGCTGATGTGATGAAAGCGCTGGGCGCCGCCGCACCGGTGGTCAGCCGTGACGTCGTGATCACCGGCCCCGACATCGCCGAGAACGGCGCGGTGGTGCCGGTGGGCGTGTCGACCGCACTGCCGGGCGTCAAGCGGCTGCTGCTGCTGGTCGAGAAGAACCCGTCGATGCTTTCGGCGATATTCGAGGTCACCGATGCGGTCGAGGCCAACCTGTCGACCCGCGTCAAGATGGGCCAGTCTTCCAACGTCTTCGCGGTGGCGATCATGACCGACGCCAAGGTGCTGTACGCCGTCAAGGAAGTCAAGGTCACGCTCGGCGGCTGTGGCGGCTGAGCCCGGCCCTGACGCGGTTTTGAGTGCTCAGGCACGCAACGAATTCTGAGGAGAAATATCCATGGCAGACCCGATGCGCATTCGCGCCCAGGCCGCTGGCGACAAGACCACCGTGCGCGTGCTGATGAGCCACGATATGGAGACCGGTCAGCGCAAGGACGCCGCTGGCAAGACCATTCCGGCCTGGTATATCCAGGAGGTGACGGCACAACTCAACGGCAAGCCGGTGATGGTGGCTTACTGGGGGCCGTCGGTCGCCAAGAACCCTTTTCTGCAGTTCGTCATCAAGGGCGCGAAGGTCGGCGACAAGGTCGGCATCGCCTGGGTCGACAACAAGGGCGACAAGCGCAGCGACGAAGCGACGGTGACCTGATTGACCTGATGGACCATCCCAACGGGCGACCCGACCCGGTGCGGACAAGGAGACAAGCGGACCATGAAAAAAGCATTGACGATCGCTGCGATCGCCACGGTGGCCTGTGCCTCGGTGGCGCAGACCAAGTCGGCAGCCGATGGCATTGCCGAATACCGGGCGATGCTCGCTGACGGCAACCCGGCCGAGCTTTTCGAGGCCAAGGGCGAATTGCTCTGGAAGACCCGACGCGGCCCGAAGAACGCATCGCTGGAACTCTGCGACCTGGGTCTGGGCGCCGGTGTGGTCAAGGGCGCTTTCGTGCAGTTGCCGCGCTGGTTTGCCGACACCGCCCGGGTGCAGGACCTGGAGTCGCGGCTGCTGACCTGCATGGAGCGATTGCAGGGGTTGGACGCCGGAGCCATCGCCGCCACGCCTTTCGGGCGCGGCGAGCAGCTGGCGCTGGAGGGACTGACGGCCTGGATCTCGGCCGAGTCCAAAGGGCTGAAGTTCGCGCTGCCGCAAGCCCATGCGCAGGAGCGTCTGGCCTTCGAACTGGGCAAGCGCGCTTTCTTCTACCGCGCGGGCTCTTATGATTTTTCCTGCGCTTCGTGCCACGGCCAACCCGACAAGCGAATCCGCTTGCAAGACCTGCCCGAGTTGACCAAGAACCCCGGCGACGGCGTCGGCTTTGCCGCCTGGCCGGCTTACCGGATCAGCAGCGGTGAGATGTGGAGCATGCAGCGCCGGCTCAACGACTGCTACCGCCAGCAACGTTTTCCGTATCCTGGCTATGCGTCCGATGTGACGGTTGCGCTGGGCGTTTACATGGGTGTCAATGCCCAGGGTGCCGGGTCGGTCGCACCGGCTCTCAAGCGCTGAAGGAGCCGACCATGAACCACAAACGACTGATCTCGCTGATCCTGGCCACTTTGGCTGCAGGCGCTTTGGTGGCCGGCTGCGCTTCGAGGGCGCCCGAGCCTGACATCGACGCGTTGGTCGCCAAGATGATGGCGGGCTCGTTCCGTGACCAAGGCATCGCCCGTGCCGACCGCCTGCAACAAGACGAGTCGAACGCCGCTTGCTCGAAGGCCGAGACCGGCAGCTTGCCCGACAAGGTGGCCGAGGCCATCCAGCAGGCCGCGCTCAAGACCGTGCGGCCACCGTCAGACGGCAAGTACCTGGGCGACTGGCGCGAGGGCGAGAGACTGGCGCAAAACGGCCGCGGCATGACCTGGACCGACGCGTCGGCAGCGCCCAAAGCCAACGGCGGCGGCTGCTACAACTGCCACCAGATCAGCAAGGCCGAGATCTCCTTCGGCACGATCGGGCCCAGCTTGTACCAATACGGCAAGCTGCGTGGCGTCACCGACCCGGCCGACGCTGCCGCCAAGCCCATCGTCGACTACACCTGGGCCAAGCTCTGGAACGCCAAGGCTTTCAACGCCTGCTCGGGCATGCCGCGCTTCGGCCATGGGGGCTTGCTCGACGAGGCCCAGCTCAAGCACCTGATGGCGCTGATCCTGGACCCCAAGTCGCCCGTCAATCAATAGCGTTTTGAGCCATAGTCGATGAGCCTGTCCAGGCGCGATTTCCTGCAGGTGCTGGCGGCGGCTTCGGCCGCCGGTATGGGCCTGGCGCGCTATGCCGACGCCGACGCGGCCACCGCGCAGCAAGGCTTGTACGAGCTGCCGGCTTTCGGCAATGTGTCGCTGCTGCACATGACCGACTGCCACGCGCAGCTGCTGCCGGTCAACTTTCGTGAACCCAGCGTCAACATCGGGCTGGCCGGCATGCAGGGCCGCTGGCCTCACCTGGCGGGTGACTCGCTGCTCAAGGCTGCCGGGCTGCGGCCAGGCAGCGAGCAGGCGTTCGCGTTCACGCACATCGATTTCGAGAAAGCGGCGCGGCGCTACGGCAAGCTGGGTGGATTCGCGCACCTGGCCACCTTGGTCAAACAGCTGAAGGCCAGCCGGCCCGGCGCGCTGCTGCTCGACGGCGGCGACACCTGGCAGGGATCGGCGACTGCGCTGTGGACCCAGGCCCAGGACATGGTCGAGGCCGCCAAGCTGCTGGGCGTGGACGTGATGACCGGTCACTGGGAATTTACCTACGGCATGGACCGGGTCCAGCAGATCATCGAGCAAGACTTCAAGGGCCAGATCGAATTCCTGGCGCAGAACGTCAAGACGAATGACTTCGGCGACCCGGTGTTCAAGCCTTACACGCTCAGGAGCATCAACGGCGTGCCGGTGGCGATCATCGGCCAGGCTTTCCCCTACACACCGATCGCCAACCCGCGCTACCTGGTGGCCGACTGGAGCTTTGGCATCCAGGAGGAAAACCTGCAGAAGCTGGTCGACGAGGTGCGCGGCAAGGGCGCGCAGTTGGTGGTGCTGTTGTCGCACAACGGCATGGACGTGGACCTGAAGCTGGCGTCGAGGTTACGCGGCATCGACGCGATCTTCGGCGGCCACACCCACGACGGCGTGCCGCTGGCGGTGCCGGTGGCCAACCCGGGTGGCAAGACGCTGGTGACCAACGCTGGCAGCAACGGCAAGTTTCTCGGCGTGATGGACTTCGATGTCCAGGGCGGCAAGCTGGCCGACTTCCGTTACCGCTTGTTGCCGGTGTTCGCCAACCAGCTCGCGCCCGACCCGGCGATGGCCGCGCTGATCACCAGGCTGCGCCAGCCTTTCGAGACCAAGTTGGCCGACAAGCTGGCGATCACCGACGGTCTGCTGTACCGGCGCGGCAACTTCAACGGCAGTTGGGACCAGCTGGTGTGCGATGCGCTGATGCAGGTCCAGGGCGCAGAGATCGCTTTTTCGCCAGGCTTTCGCTGGGGCACCACGCTGCTGCCCGGTGAGGTGATCACCCGCGAATTGATGATGGACCAGCTGGCCATCACCTATGCGCACACCACGCTGGCCGAGATCAGCGGCGAGGCGATCAAGACCATCCTCGAGGACGTGGCCGACAACTTGTTTAACCCAGACCCTTACTACCAGCAAGGTGGCGACATGGTTCGGGTGGGCGGCCTGAGCTACACCTGCTCGCCTGGCCAGACCATGGGTCGGCGCATCACCGAGATGCGTCTGGGTGGCAAGCTGATCGACGCGGACCGCAAATACAAGGTCGCAGGCTGGGCGCCGGTGGCCGAACCAGCCCGCACGGCCACGGGCAACCGGCCGGTGTGGGATGTCGTCGAGGATTGGCTCAAGTCGCAGCCCGGCGGGCATGTCACGCCAAGGCGCATCAACACGCCGACGCTGGTCGGGGTGCAGGACAACGCAGGCATCAGCAAGGATTGAACCGAGATCTTGCTCGAAGGGGCCAAGGACAGCAACGGCAGCGTGTTTGCCGGACCGGTGTCGGCGCTGACCGCCCGGGGTGTCAAGTTCGAGGCCTGCGAGATCACCTTGAAGAACCGCAACATGAAGCGCGAGCAGTTCATCCAGGAAGCAGACTTCACGCCCTCGGGTGTGGTGCGGCTGCCCAAGCTGCAGAAGCAGGGCGCAGCCTATATCAATCCTTGAGCGTCCATTCTTGAGCGTTTATTTTTGCGCGGCCATTTTGCGCGGCCAATCTTGCGCGGCCGTTGCACCGGCGCGTTGCGCCGACTGATCAGCCCGCAAGCATGTCGGCCCAGATGTTGCTGGCCCAGCTCAGCGCGTAACGGCCTTCGACCTGGCTGGCTTCAGCCGACAAGCCGCCCGAGCCGGCGACGGTCTTGAAAGTCTTCTCGGCCTGGTCGTATTGGTGAACCGATGCGACATGCACTGCTTCTTGCGCGGTGACGAAGCTGTAGCAGGTGTTGGTCATCACCGGCGAGTGGTCGACGGCCTCGCCCTTGAGCAACTGGATCACCGCTGCGGCCGCCACCTTGGCGTGTTGGTTGGCCATGTGGCCTGACTTTGGCATGGCCGGTGCCGAGAAAGTGGCATCACCCAGCACGTGAACGCCCGGCACGGCGGTCGACGCCATCGTCAGCCAGTCGACGCCAGCCCAGCGCTGGTTGACGTTGACCAGCCCTGCGTTGCGCGCCAGGTCGCCGGCACGCTGGGCTGGAATGACGTTGAGGACATCGGCCCGGAGGTCATCGAAATCGAACTTGGCCAGCTTGCCCGAGACCTCCTTCAACTCAGCGTTGGGCTGGTACTCCAGCATGCCGGCGTAATGCTGTTTGAAAGCGCGCTCGAACAGCGCTTTCTTCGACGCGATCTCGGGGTTGGCGTCGAACACCAGCACCTTGGCGCGCGGCTTGTTGGCCTTGAAATAGCTCGCCACCATGCAAGCGCGCTCATAAGGCCCGGGCGGGCAGCGGTATGGTGCCTTGGGGATGGACATCGCAAAGACGCCACCGTCTGGCATGGCCTCGAGTTGGCGGCGCAGCGCCAGCGTCTGCGGGCCGGCCTGCCAACTGTGGGTGACGGCGCCGCTGTCGATCGCAGCCGCCAGCCCGGCGACCGGGTCTAGCATGAAGCCTATGCCTGGTGAGACGATCAGGCGGTCATAGCGCAGTTCGGCGCCGCTGGCCAAGCGCAGCTTCCTGGCGTCGGCGTCGATCGCCAGCACCTCGTCGCGCAGCACTTTCACCCCCGCGGCCTGCAGGCTGCCGTAGCCCAGCGTGATGTCGGCCATCTGGCGTTGGCCGCTGATCACCAGGTTGGAGATCGGGCATGACACGAACTGCGCGTTTCGCTCGACCAGCGTGACGTCGATGTTGCCGCCCCACAGCTTCAGGTAGCGCGCTGCGGTGGCGCCGCCAAAGCCGCCGCCGACGACCACGACACGGCCTATGGACGGGCCGATGGACGGGCCGAGGCTGGCGCAGCCCGCCGATCCCAGGCCCGCCAGTCCCGCCAGGCCGGCCAGCCCGGTTTCCAGCCATTGGCGTCGGGCTGGGGATCGTGCATCACGGTGGGTCGAGGTGCTCATTTCGTTGCCGCTTGCGCGGCCAGGTGGTCGGCTATCAGCCGGATTTGCGCGTCGGTATAGCCTTTGGCGATCTGCTGCATCAAGGTGGCGGTTTTCTCGCCACGCTTGTATTGGCCCAGCGTGGCAACAATCCAGTCGGCGTTGACGCCGGCCAGCGGCATCATGCCGTCACGCGCATGGCCGTTGGTGCCATGGCAGTTGGCGCAGGTGGCGGCCAGGTTGCGTGCACGCAGGCTGTCCTGAGCCACAGCGCTGCCGGCTGCTGCGCACAGCCAGCCGGCGATGGCCAGATGCGTGATGCAAGCCTTCTTTCGATGCGAGTTCATGGTGTTGGGCGAAGAGCTTGTTGGGGTTCCGGTCACGTCAGCGTGTCCGATGTCTGACATGGATTCGGTCATCTAGACAGCTTACCTCGTGGTCTTCCCTGTGTGTTGCCTGGGGGATTGTCGATAGCATCGGCCCCTCCGGCTTTGGCGTATGACTTGATCAACATGCATGCTCTCTCAAGCAAATGTGGCTTTGCCACTTTGCTTGATCCCCACGGGGGGCGGCCGGCTTCGGCCGGCCTTGGGGCGCTCAGGCGTCTGCCATCAGTCTGGCGGCGCGCGCTGAACCTAGGCTTGGCCTTGGCCTGCCTGCATGTCGGTGCGCAGGCGGCTGACCCTGGCTTGCGCGCCGTGCAGGTCAGCGATGGCGTGTGGTTCTTCCAGGGTGCGGCGGCGCTGGGGTCTGCGGCGAACCGAAACTTCATCTCGAATGCAGGCTTCATCGTGACCGATGGCGGTGTCGTCGTGGTCGACGCGCTAGGCTCACCGGTGCTGGCCGCTGAAATGCTGGCCGAGATCCGTCGCGTGACGGACCAGCCGCTTCGATTCGTCATCGTCACCCATTACCACGCCGACCACATCTACGGGCTGCAGGTGCTCAAGGACGCGGGTGCGACGATCGTCGCGCATGCCGCTGCGGGTGAGTACCTGCACTCCGACGCCGCTCGCAAGCGCCTGGCCGACAGCCGCCAGTTGATGGCGCCCTGGGTCAATCAAGACACCTATCTCGTCGCTGCCGACCGCTGGCTGACCGGCGACGAGACGCGCTTGCGTGTGGGCTCCTACGATGTGCTGATCCGCCATGCCGGGCCGGCGCACACGCCCGAGGACCTGGTCGTGTCGGTGCCAAGACTGGGCGTGCTGTTCACTGGTGACCTGGTCTTCAGCGGTCGCTTGCCATTTGTCGGGCAGGCCGACAGCCGGCGCTGGATCGCAGCGCTGGATCGCTTGATTGCCGAATCGCCGCGGCTGGTGATTCCCGGTCACGGCCCCGTCTCGGCCGATGCGCTGGTCGACCTGGTTTTGACGCGCGACTACCTGCTGTTCTTGCGCCGCGCGATGGGCGAGGCGGCACGCAAGCTCGAACCCTTCGAGCAAGCCTACGCCGAGACCGACTGGTCGCGGTTTGAGGCGCTACCGATGTTTGGCGCCGCCAACCGGATCAACGCGTACAACACCTACCTGTTGATGGAGCACCAGGGCGAGCATCAGGCAGAGCCACAGGCTGAGCAAGCGACCAAGCCCTGAGTGGATTGGCGCGGCCAAGTTCATAGAATCGACGACGTAAGGATCAACCCGAATGACTGTTGCTTGGAACCTGTTCACCCCTTGGGCCTCGTTGGCCGGTGGTCTGTTGATCGGCTTGGCCTCGGCGCTCTATGTGCTGGGCAACGGTCGCATCGCGGGCATTGCCGGCATCGTGGCGAGTCCGTTGCGGGCTCTGAGTTCCGGTGCGCGCTTGATGCCCGAGCGCAACCGCTTGCTGTTCATCGTTGGCCTGCTGCTGTCGCCCTGGGTCTGGCGTCTGTTCGCGCCGCTGCCGGCGGCCACGGTCGATGTCGGGGTGGTCGGGCTGGTGGTCGCGGGATTGCTGGTGGGCATAGGCGCACGCATGGGCAATGGCTGCACCAGTGGCCATGGCGTTTGCGGCTTGAGCCGCTTGTCCCCGCGCTCGTTGGTCAACGTGCTGGCCTTCATGGGCGCAGGCGTCGCCGCGGTGTTCGTGCTCCGTCACGTTCTCTGAAAGGTTGACCATGCGCAGCTTGATTGCCCTGCTCAGCGGCCTGGTCTTCGGCCTCGGCCTGATCGCCGGCGGCATGACCGACCCGGCCAAGGTCAAGGCTTTTCTGGACCTGTTCGGCGCTTGGGACCCCAGCTTGGGGCTGGTGATGGGCGGGGCGATCGCGGTCGGTGTGTTCGCTTTTGCCGCTGCCAGACGCCGCACCCAGGCCTGGACCGGTGAGCACATGGAGTTGCCCACCATCGCCGTGATCGACCGTCGGCTGATCGTCGGCGGCATGCTGTTCGGCATCGGTTGGGGCATCGGCGGTTTCTGTCCAGGGCCGGCGCTGGTGGCATTGGGCAGTGGCCTGGCGTCAGCCTGGATTTTCGTGATCGCGATGCTGGCTGGCATGGCACTGCACGACGGGCTGTCCAAGCCGCGTTGAATCGGTGATAGCGCTGTAGCATCGCGCTCTTCGCCTGCTTCAGGAGTGCCTGACCATGCTCATCTTCCGACAACTGTTCGACCCGACCTCATCGACCTACACCTACTTGCTCGGCGATGCCGGCGAAGCGGTGCTGATCGACCCGGTGTTCGAGAACGTCCGCCGAGACTTGGCGCTGTTGCGCGAACTCGGCCTGCGCTTGACGGCCACGCTTGACACCCATGTTCACGCCGACCATGTCACCGCAGCCTGGTTGCTCAAAGCCCGCAGCGGCAGCCAGATCCTGTTGTCCGAGGCGGCTGCCGCAACCCATGTCGACCGGCCGCTGCGGCATGGCGACCAGGTGGCGTTCGGCGCCCGCCATCTCGAGGTGCGGGCGACGCCCGGCCACACCAGCGGCTGCCTGACCTATGTGCTGGACGATCAGCGCATGGCTTTCACCGGCGACAGCCTGCTGATCCGCGGTTGCGGGCGGACCGATTTCCAGCAAGGCAGTCCGGCGCAGCTCTATCGATCGGTGCAAGACCAGATCTTGTCGCTGCCGCCCGATTGCCTGCTCTACCCAGGGCACGATTACCGAGGCCTGACCGTCACCAGTGTGGCGGAGGAAAAGCGCTACAACCCGCGGCTGGGTGGCGACACCGATGCGGCGGACTTTGCCGGCTACATGAACCACCTGGGCTTGCCGCACCCCAAGCTGATGGACATCGCTGTGCCCGCCAACCTGCGCTGCGGCCAGCCCGATGACCGCACGGTGCTGCCGCAAGAGCCGACCTGGGCGCCGCTGACCTGTCGCTTCAGTGGTATCTGGGAGATCCAACCGACGGCGCTGCAAGAGCAGATCGCCGGCAAGAAGGCCAGCGAGATCCAGATCGTCGATGTGCGTGAGCCGTCCGAGTTTTCCGATTCGCTGGGCCATATCCGCGGCGCCCGCTTGCTGCCCTTGTCCGAACTGGCATCGCGCATCGGCGAGATCGCAGCGGACCGTCCGGTGGTCACCGTGTGCCGGTCCGGCGCGCGATCGGCCCAGGCCACCGTGCTGCTGCAAAAAGCCGGGCTCAAGCAGTTGGCGAATCTGGCCGGTGGCATGTTGCGCTGGCGCGCCGAGTCGCTGCCGGTCGAGCAGGGCACTGAATGACAAGCCTGGCCGCCGCCGCGATGGCCTGAGCATGTGGTTCAAGCTGCCGAAGCGCCGGCACCCGCTCGCTGTGCTGATGGTTTGTGCCGGCAACATCTGTCGCTCGCCGATGGCCGAGGCGGTGCTGCGTGCCAAGCTCGCGGGTGTCGGGTTGGCGACCCAGGTGGCCGTGGATTCGGCGGGCACGCATGGTTTTCACCGAGGTGCACCGGCCGATCCGCGGGCCGTTGCGCGCGCCGGGCTTCGCGGCTATCGGCTCGCAGGCCAGGCATCGCGGCCGTTGGCGGTGGCCGATTTCAACCGCTTTGACCTGCTGTTGGCGATGGACCGCCACAACCTCGCAGCGATGGTCTCGCGTTGCCCGCCTGGCGAGCAACACCGCCTGGGCATGCTGTTGCCGCCAGCGACCCAGGCCTCGGGCCTTGTCACCGACGGCGCTGCTGCGCGCTTGGGCGAGGTGCCTGATCCTTATTACGGCAGCGTGGCTGATTTCGACCTGGCGCTGGACTTGATCGAACCTGCCTGCGACAGCCTGCTGTCGACACTGCGGCGCCAGCTGGCCGAGTTGCGCTGAACGCTGCGCAGGGCCGCGCTGCGATGCATTGACCCGCTTGGGCGTCGGGGTAAGCGGCAGGCTGATTTGGGCGCTTTCGGTTATAGTTGACTACATCAGTCGGGTACAGCTTGGCGTCACGGTCTCTGGCCCTGCTGCGATCGCGGCAAGGGTATTTGCTAGCCCTTGACCGTTGACTGGCGCCGCTTGCAACCCGCCACAGGAGAAATTCATGCGTTTGACCACCAAGGGCCGTTTTGCCGTCACGGCAATGATCGATCTGGCGCTGCGCTCGAACAACGGGCCGGTGGCTTTGGCAGCGATCAGCCAGCGTCAACAGATCTCGCTGTCCTACCTCGAGCAGTTGTTCGGCAAGCTGCGCCGGCATGAGCTGGTCGAGAGCACCCGGGGCCCGGGCGGCGGTTACTCGCTGGGCCGCAAGAGCGATCTGATCACGGTCGCCGACATCATCGTCGCGGTCGACGAACCGATCGACGCTACCGGTTGCGCTGGCCGCGAAAACTGCATGGGCGACGATGCGGGCCGCTGCATGACGCACGACCTGTGGGCCAGCCTGAACCAGAAGATGATCGAGTTTCTGGATTCGATCTCGCTGAAGAAATTGGTCGATGACCAGTTGGCCAAGGGGGTGTCGATCGAAGAGTCGCCGATCAAGCGCGCGATCTCGTCGGTGCCCGTGGTCAAGCCGATCAAGATCACCGCGCCCAATTCGGTTTTCGCGCTCGGCACAGCGATGTTCAAGTGAGCCGACCGGCGAACCCTCTGTCCAACCCCTTATCCAGCCTGTCATGACCCCGCACTTTCCTATCTACCTTGACTACGGCGCCACCACGCCGGTGGACCCCCGCGTCGTCGATGCGATGATTCCCTGGTTGCGCGAGCACTTTGGCAACCCCGCTTCACGCAGCCATGCCTGGGGCTGGGAGGCCGAAGCCGTCGTTGAGAAATCACGCGAGCAAGTGGCCGCACTGATCAACGCCGATCCGCGCGAGATTGTCTGGACCAGCGGCGCGACCGAGTCGATCAATCTCGCGCTCAAAGGCGCGGCGCAGTTCTACAAGAGCCGCGGCAAGCACATCGTCACGCTCAAGACCGAGCACAAGGCCACGCTCGACAGCGTGCGTGAGTTGGAGCGCCAGGGATTCGACGCGACCTACCTCGATGTGCAGGACAACGGCCTGGTCGACCTTGACAAGTTCAAGGACGCGCTGCGCCCCGACACCATCCTGGCATCGGTGCTGCTCGTCAACAACGAGATCGGGGTGATCCAGGACATCGTCGCGATCGGCAAGCTGTGCCGCGAGCGCGGCATCATCTTCCACGTCGACGCGGCGCAAGCCACTGGCAAGATCGCGATCGACATGGCCGAGTTGCCGGTCGACCTGCTGAGCATGTCGGCCCACAAGACCTACGGCCCCAAGGGCGTTGGCGCGCTGTACGTGCGGCGCAAACCCCGCGTGCGGCTGGAGGCTCAGATGCACGGTGGCGGCCACGAGCGCGGCATGCGATCGGGCACGCTGCCCACCCACCAGTGCGTGGGCATGGGCGTGGCCTTCGCGATCGCGCAGGCCGAGATGGGCACCGAGCAGGAGCGAATCCGCATGCTGCACCACAAGCTGCTGGCCGGGCTGAACGGCATCGAGCAGGTGTTCGTCAACGGCGACCTCGAGCGCCGGGTGCCGCACAACCTCAACATCTCGTTCAACTATGTCGAGGGCGAGTCGCTGATCATGGGCGTCAAGGGCTTGGCCGTGTCTTCGGGCTCGGCCTGCACCTCGGCCAGCCTGGAGCCCAGCTATGTGCTGCGCGCGCTGGGTCGCAGCGACGAACTTGCGCACTCGAGCTTGCGCATGACGATTGGCCGCTTCACCACCGAGGCCGAGATCGACTACGCCGTCGAGACCCTGAAAGACCAGGTGGCCAGGCTGCGCGAGCTCTCGCCGCTGTGGGACATGTACCGCGATGGCATCGACATCAGCAGCATCCAATGGGCTGCGCATTGACAGGGCTCACCCCCGCAGCGCCTTGGGCGCTTGCTGGCAAGGGGTGAGGACGCTGGTTTTTTTGTGAATTTTGGAGATTGACATGGCATACAGCGACAAGGTCATCGACCACTACGAAAATCCGCGCAACGTCGGCGCTTTCGACAAGGGTGACGATTCGGTGGGCACCGGCATGGTCGGCGCACCGGCTTGCGGCGACGTGATGAAGCTGCAGATCAAGGTCAACCCGGCCACCGGTCTGATCGAGGACGCACGGTTCAAGACCTACGGCTGTGGATCGGCGATCGCCAGCAGCTCCTTGGTCACCGAATGGATCAAGGGCAAGACCCTGGACCAGGCGCTCGAGATCAAGAACACCAACATCGCCGAAGAGCTGGCGCTGCCGCCGGTCAAGATCCACTGCTCTATCCTGGCCGAGGACGCGATCAAGGCGGCGGTGCAGGACTACAAGTCGCGCCACGCCGAAGCCTCTGCGGCGCAGCCCGCCACGGCGCACTGACCATGGCGGTGACCTTGTCCGAAGCCGCGGCGCGCCATGTGTCGCGCTACATCAGCAAGCGCGGCAAAGGCGTTGGCGTGCGTCTGGGCGTGCGCACCACCGGCTGTTCGGGCTTGGCCTACAAGCTCGAATACGCCGACGACATCGCGCCAGAAGACCATGTGTTCGAGGTCCACGGCATCAAGGTGATGATCGACCCCAAGAGCCTGCCTTACCTCGACGGCACCGAACTCGATTTCGTCCGCGAGGGTCTGAACGAAGGCTTCAAGTTTCACAACCCGCGCGAGAAAGACCGCTGCGGCTGCGGAGAGTCGTTCCGCGTCTGACCCACCGATCGGTTTCCAACAAGGCGCGGTGACGAGTCCACCGCGCCTTTGTTTTGATCGATTGGCCTGGGCTTTCGACCTGCCGACCCACCACCTGTTCACCCTCGCATGCAACTCGCAGACGACGACTTCACGCTGTTTGGCCTGCCGCAGCGCTTCGCGCTGGACCGCCAAGCGCTCGACGCCTGCTGGCGCGCGCTGCAGTCGAAAGTCCACCCCGACCGCTTTGCCAGCGAGGGTGCTGCGGCGCAGCGTCTGGCGATGCAGTGGGCCGTGCGGGTCAACCAGGCTTACCAGCGCCTGAAAGACCCGCTGGCCCGCGGCGCCTATCTGTGTGAGCTGCGCGGCGCACCGATCCAGGCCGAGAACAACACCGCGATGCCGGTGCCTTTTCTGATGCAGCAGATGGCCTGGCGCGAAGCGCTCGATGAGGCCCATGACATCGCCGCGGTCGAGCAACTCGACCAGGCGGTGGCGGCTGACGAGGCCGGTTTGCTGGCTGAGCTCGGCCGCACGCTAGACCGCGAGGGCGAGCCCGACAATGCGGCTGCAGCCCAGCAAGTGCGCGCGCTGATGTTCGTCGCACGCTTTCGCGCCGACATCGGCCGCCGGCTGGAGGCGCTCGACGCCTGATACCGCAACTTACCGATCCCGAATCGACCTCTCGCCATGGCCTTGCTGCAACTCTCAGAACCTGGGCAGACGCCCGACCCGCACAGCCGCCGAATCGCCGTGGGCATAGACCTGGGCACCACCCATTCGCTGGTGGCCGCGGTTCGCCATGGTGTTGCTGAATGCCTGCCCGACGCCCAGGGTCGCAGCCTGTTGCCGTCGGTGGTGCGATACCTCGAGGGCAGCGGCCGACAGATTGGCTTCGACGCCCAGGCCTTGCAAGCCGAGGACCCGGAGAACACGGTGGTCAGCGTCAAGCGCCTGATGGGTCGCGGGCTGGCCGACGTCAAAGGCCACCGAGCGCTGCCTTACCGCTTTGTCGACCAGCCCGGCATGGTCGCGATCGACACCCGCCAGGGTGTGAAGACGCCGGTCGAGGTGTCGGCCGAGATCCTGGCCACGCTGCGTTACCGCGCTGAGGACAGCTTCAACGATGACTTGTTCGGTGCGGTGATCACCGTGCCGGCTTATTTCGATGATGCCCAGCGCCAAGCCACCAAGGACGCCGCGCAGCTGGCCGGGCTGAACGTGCTGCGGCTGATCAACGAGCCCACCGCCGCTGCGGTGGCTTACGGGCTGGACAACGCCAGCGAGGGCTTGTACGCGGTCTACGACCTGGGCGGCGGTACCTTCGACATCTCGCTGCTGCGCTTGTCGCGCGGCGTGTTCGAGGTGGTGGCCACCGGTGGCGACGCGGCGCTCGGCGGCGACGATTTCGACCAGGTGTTGGCCGACTGGGCGCTGGCGCAGGCCGGGCGCACCGTGGCATCGGCGCACGACAAGCGCGCGCTGCTGGTGGCTGCTCGCGCCGCCAAAGAGGCGCTGACCGATGCGCCGCAGGCCACGCTTGGCTGCACACTGGGCGGGCATTTACTCGAAGTGCTGGTCAAGCGCGAGCAGTTCGATGCGCTGACTCGGCCGCTGGTCGATCGCACGCTGGCGGCGGTGCGCAAGGTGCTGCGCGACGCCAAGCTCAAGCGCGATGAGGTGGCTGGCGTCGTGATGGTCGGCGGTTCGACCCGCATGCCCCAGGTGCAGGCGGCAGTGGGCGAGCTGTTCGGCCGCCCGCCGCTGACCAATCTGAACCCCGACGAGGTGGTCGCGGTGGGCGCAGCGATCCAGGCCAACGCGCTGGCCGGCAATGCGCGCGACGGCGAACTGCTGTTGCTCGATGTGATCCCACTGTCACTGGGGCTGGAGACCATGGGTGGGCTGGTCGAGCGGGTGATCGAGCGCAACACGACGATCCCGGTGGCCAAGGCGCAGGACTTCACGACCTTCAAGGACGGCCAGACCGCGATGGCCATCCATGTGCTGCAGGGCGAGCGCGAGCTGGTGGCCGACTGCCGATCGCTGGCGCGCTTTGAGCTGCGCGGCATCCCGGCCATGGTGGCCGGTGCGGCGCGAATCCGTGTCAGCTTCCAGGTCGATGCCGACGGACTGCTCAGCGTCTCGGCGCGCGAGATGGGGTCTGGCGTCGAGGCCTCGGTGATCGTCAAGCCCAGCTACGGGCTGGCCGACGACCAGATCACGACGATGCTGCAAGACGGCTTTGCCAGCGCCGAGACCGACATGGTGGCGCGGCGTTTGCGCGAAGCCCGGGTCGAGGCCGAGCGCATGACATTGGCCACCCGCGCCGCATTGGCTGCCGACGGTGAGCTGCTTGCCGAGGGCGAGCGCGAAGCCATCGAATCGCTGCTGGTCGACCTGGCGCGCATCGCCGCAGGCATAGACCACGCAGCAATCGACAGCGCGGTCGAGCGCCTGGCCGAAGGCACCGAAGGATTTGCCGCTGCGCGAATGAACCGCGGCATCCAGGCTGCGCTCACCGGCCGCCAGATCAACGACATCTGAGGGTATGAATCTTTCTGCTGCGCACACCGATCTCGGGCCTGCGCTGCTCGCCGTACGGGTGTACGGCTGTGCCGCTCGACCCAATCTCGGCGCGCTCGCGACGAAATCTTCACACTCTCAGCACCGACATTGCCAAGGTTAAGACTCCATGCCCGTCATCAAGATCCTGCCCCACGCCGAACTCTGCCCGCAGGGCCGCGCGATCACCGCGGCCCGTGGCACCTCGATTTGCGAGGCCTTGCTCGAGAACGGCGTGGCGATCGAGCATGCCTGCGACATGAGCTGCGCCTGCACCACCTGCCATGTGATCGTGCGCGAGGGCTTGCGCTCGCTCGGCGAGATGGACGAGACCGAAGAGGACCTGCTCGACCGTGCCTGGGGCCTGGAACCCGATTCGCGGTTGAGCTGCCAAGCCATCCTGGCCGACACCGACCTGACGATCGAGATCCCGAAGTACACGATCAACCACGCGCGCGAGAACCACTGACGCGCACGCAGGCTCGCCAAGCGTCAGCGCTAGGGCAGGGCGGCCGCCTTGTTGTCGCGCAGGAAGCCCAGCAGCAAGTGGTTCACCGCCTCGGGCTGCTCTTGCTGGACCCAGTGGCCTGCGCCGTCGATCAGGTGGCAGCCTTGCAGCTGGGTGCAGGCACGGGTCTGCATCGCCTCGAAAGCGCCCGGGTTCTGGTAGACGCCCCAGTCGCTGCGGCCGGCGATGAACAGCGCTGGCACCTCGATCTTCAGGCCTGAGAACAGCTGCAACTCGGACGCGAAGTTTGCCGCGGTTCGGCAGCGATACCACAGCAGCCCGCCCTGGAAACCGGTTCGCTGGTACTCGGTCGCATAGACGCCCAATTCATGCTCGGTCAACCAGCCGCAGGCCGCGATCTCGGCCGCGCTCGGCATCTCGTCGGCGACGGTCTCGGCCATGCCGCGCGCCAGGTCCATGATGTAGTAGGTGGGCATCTTGGCCAGCTCAGCCGCGCTCATGGACGCCAGCGGCTGAGGCTGGTTGCCCGGCCAGTCGGCGCTCTTGTGGTGGTAGTAGGCGCGCAGCATCGCGTGCACCCCTTGCGGGCAGCGCCACAGGTCGGCGTTGGCCTCAGGGCTGGCGTAATACCACTGGTAGTGCTTGCGCGGACGCGGCAGCGCTGCCAACTCGGTGAGCAGTTGGTCGATGGTCGTTGTGGGGCGTTGCGGCTGGCCCTGCGCCGTGGCCAGAGGCAGCGGCGGCGGCCCGCCGAAGGGTGCGCTCATCAGCACCACCGACCTGAACACATCGGGCCGAACCAGCGCACACCAGGCTGCGACCGGCGAGCCGAAATCGTGTCCGACCACAGCGTCCACTGAGCGCACGCCGATGGCGGCCAGCAAGCCCATCGCATCGCGCACCAGGTTGAGCATTCCGAAGCTGCCGAGGGCGGCCGGGTCTGCGTCGTCCCAGCCTGTGGTGCGCCCGTAGCCGCGCTGATCGGGCGCGATCACGTGGTAGCCCGCGGCAGCGATCTCGGGCATCAGCTTGCGCCAGCTGTAGGCCAGCTCCGGGAAGCCGTGCAGCAACAGCACGCAGGGTCGGCCCGGTGTCTCATGCCCGGCCTCTAGCAGGTGCATGTTCAGGCCGTTGACCTTGGGCACAAAGCGGCTGCGGATGCCTGCGGGCAGCAAGCCGGGGTCCAGAACGGCGGGGTCGGTCATCGTGTTGGTTCTTTCATGAAGATGGCCGCGCCATGCTGGCTGGGCGCGGGTCCATGGGGAGTCCGATTGTCTAGCCCTGTCGGTCTGGACCTGTCGCGCTTGCGATATCAAACCCAACACAGTTAGCCGAAATTTTGAATAAATATTGTAGAATTTTGCGATGGACAAGCTATTTTCAGGCCGCAGCATCGGCATCTCCGAACTGCGTGAGGCGCCTGGCCGGGCCTTCGCGCAGGCTGGCGACGAGGCCGTCGTGGTGCTCAACCACAACCAGCCCGCGGGCTACATCCTGTCGAACAGCCTGATGGCACGCCTGATGGATCAACTCGCCGACCGGGTCGTCAGCGACAAGGCGCGTGAGCGCATGCCGTCGTTGGCATCGGCGCGCAAGATCTCGTTCGATGAGTTATGAGTTGGCGATCGATCCGCTGGCCGAACGCGAGTGGGGTCGGCTCGATGGCGCGGTTCGAAAGCGCTTCAAACAAAAGCTGCTGACCGAGCGACTGCTCGTGCCGCGGGTGGCCAAGGACGCTTTGCACGGCTTGGCCGACACTTACAAGATCAAGATCACGTCGCCGCAATATCGACTCGCTTACCACGTCGATGACCAGGCGCTGGTGCTGACCATCTTGGCCATCAGCACGCGCGACGATGTCTACGAATTGCTCAAATCGCACAAATAGGTTTTCAGCATCAACCGCCCAGCCAACCCTCATTCCTGGCGCGGAAACACCAGAATCATCGTCGGCAGGATCTGCCCGTTGTCCAGCGGCAGCTTGGCCGTGCGGTCGATGGCTCGCAGCACGGTGTCGTCCCAGACCGGGTTGCCGCTGGTCTTGATGATGCGGCGGCCGACGATGCTGCCGTCGGGTGCGCAGCGGACTTCGACCTCGGCGATCGGGTTGCCGACGACCTCTTGGGTCAGCACGATGTTGGGTTTGATCCTGGCCTTGATGCGGCCTGCATAGGCCGCCGACGGCGCGGCATCGCGCGCAGCGTTGCCGGTGGCATTGGCCGCGCCTGTGGCGCCAGCCTGACCCAGCATGCGCTTGAGGTTCTCCTCGCGCAACTTGGCGGTGTTTGCATCCTGCAGCGCAGCCTCTTTGGCCTGTTTGCGCTGGTCTTCAAGAGCGGCCTGGCGCTGCGCAATTTTCTCGTCGGCCAGGCGTTTGTCTTCGGCCGCTTTCTTCAACAGCAAGGCCTTTTCCTGGGCGCGCTTTTCGCGCTCGGCGGCCTCGCGCGCAGCCTGCTGTTCTTTTTTGCGTTTTGCGGCCTTCTCCAGCGCGATCTCGGCGTCCCGATCGGCCTCGACCGGCTTGGGTGGTACCGGCTTGGGCGGCGCGGGCTCGGGGCGGCGCTCGGGCGGTGGCGGTGCCGGCGTCGGGGCTGGCGTCGGGGCTGGCGTCGGGGCCGGTGCCGCCACCTGGGGCACGGCGGCCCAGAGTTCGGCGCTGGCAAGCACATCGGGCTGCGGCAGCCGCCAGTTCAGCCCCAGCGCCAGCGCGCCGACCAACCCGCCGTGCGCCAGCAGCGCCAGCAAGGCACCCAGGCCCAGCCTGGCGTCTGCGCGAGGCAGCAGCGCGTCACGCGCAAGCGCTGCTGGCACCGTCAGCCGCCCTGGCGCACCGACAGGCCGATGCGTGCGATGCCGGCGCGCTGCAGCACGTCCATCGCGCGCACCACCTGTTCGTACTTCACCGACTTGTCGGCCGAGATCACCACCGGCACCTGCGGGTTGCCGGCTTGCAGCTTCTGGACCGCCGCTGCCAGGCCAGACACCGTGGTGGGCTGCGGGTCAGCGCCGTCCAGACGAAGTCGCAGCTTTTCGTCAATGCCGACAATGACCTCGACCACGCTGGTCGGCCGGTTCGCGGCCTTGCCCACGCTGGGCAGTTCGACGAGGCCGGTGGTGATCAGCGGCGCGGTGACCATGAAGATGATCAGCAACACCAGCATCACGTCGATGAACGGCACCATGTTCATCTCGGCGATCGCGCGGCGGCCTCTGCGGCCTCTGGAGACAACGGCTGCCATGGCAGCCTACCTCGCGGGCGCAGGCGCCTGGGCGGCGTTGCGCTGCAGGATGTTGGAGAACTCCTCGATGAAGCTCTCGAGCTGGGTCGCGATGCGGTCGATGTCGCGCGCAAACCGGTTGTAGGCCACGACGGCGGGGATCGCCGCGAACAAGCCGATCGCGGTGGCCACCAGCGCCTCGGCGATGCCTGGCGCGACGGTGGCCAGCGTGACCTGCTGCACATTGGACAGGCCGACGAACGCATGCATGATGCCCCAGACCGTGCCGAACAATCCCACGTAAGGGCTGACCGAGGCGACGCTGGCGAGGAACCCGACATTGCCCTCGATCGCGTCGAGCTCGCGCTGCAGGCTGGCGCGCATCGCGCGGCGGGCGCCGTCGAGCTGGCCTTGGGCGTCGAGCCGGCGCTCGCGCAGCTTGAGAAACTCGCGCATGCCGCTGGCGAAGATGCGCTCCAGCGTCGCGCTGTGCTGGTTGGCGCTGGCGCTGGCGTACAGGTCGTTGAGGTTCTTGCCCGACCAGAAAGACTGCTCGAAATCGTCGTTGTCACGGCGCAGCCTGCGCAGGCCGAAGAGCTTGTTGAAGATCACGCTCCAACTCGCCAGCGAGGTCAGCAGCAAGCCGGCGATCACCAACTGCACCACGAAGCCGGCGTGCAGCACCAGCGTGATGATTGAGAAATCCTGGTTCATGGTGTGGCGCTCCTGGGGGTCAGCGTCGGGGTCGGCCGCTGGGGCGGGAAGGGTGGTGGCTTGGAGCCCTTGCTTGCATTGGGTTCATGCCAGCACCCGCTGCAAGCGGTGCAGCGCCTCCTCGAGCTTGTCCCGGCTGCTGGCAAACGACAGCCGCAGCCAGCGCGCCGGGTCGTGGCGACCGAAGTCGCGGCCTGGCGTCAGCGCGACATGCGCGCTGTGCATCAAATCGAAGGCGAAATCCCAGCTGTTGGCGCTGTGCGTGCTGCAATCGGCGTAGGCGTAGAAAGCGCCGTCGGGCAGCACCGGCACCGTCAGCCCCAGCCGGTTCAGTGCGGGCACGACGAAGTCGCGGCGGGCGCGGAACTCGGCCCGCCGGCGCTCATACTCGGCAATCGATGCGGGGTCGAAGCAGGCCAGCGCCGCGTGCTGGGCGATGGTCGAGGCGCAGATGAACAGGTTTTGCGCCAGCCGTTCGACCGGTTCGACCAAGGCCTCGGGCAAGACCAGCCAGCCCAGGCGCCAGCCCGTCATGTTGAAGTATTTCGAGAAGCTGTTGACCGAGACGATGTGCTCGCCAAGCTGCAGCGCGCTGCGGCCAAAAGCCTCGTCGTAGCTCAGGCCCAGGTAGATCTCGTCGACGATGGTCACGCCGCCGTGGCCGGCGACGACCGCTGCGATGCGCCGCAGTTCGTCGGGGTGGATCGAGGTGCCGGTGGGGTTGCTGGGTGACGCGAGCAGCACGCCGCGCGTGGCCGGGCACCAGGCCTGCGCCACCATCTCGGCGTCGAGCTGGAAGCGTTGCGCGGCGTTGGTCGGCAGCAGCTTGGCCACGGCCTGCGCCGCGGCGACGAAGTGCCGGTTGCAGGGGTAGCTCGGGTCGGGCATCAGCACCTCGTCGCCGGCCTCGAACAAGGCCAGGCAGACCAGTTGCAGCGCTGCCGACGCGCCGGCCGTGATGACGATGCGGCGCGCCGGGATGTCTAGCCCGAAGCGCTGCGCATACCAGCCCGAGAGCGCCTCGCGCAGTGCTGGCAGGCCGGTGGCGTCGGTGTACTGGCTGCGGCCAGCACGGATCGCCCGCTCGGCGGCCTCTTGGACCAGCGGCGGCGCGGTGAAATCGGGCTCGCCGATGTTGAGAAACAGCATGCGCTCGCCACCTTGCGCCGGGTCGCAAGCCGGGCTGGCGGCGATCAGCGCCGCGGCCTTGGCGCATTCCATGACGTAGAAGGGCTCGATGTGGTCGAGCCTGCTGGCCAGCCTCATGCTGCCGGTCTCATGCAGCCGGTCTCATGCAGCGGACTCGGTCAAACTCGGTTCACCCCGCCCGGCGCGCATCGTTGCGTGCCTTGACCTCGACCGGTCTGAGGTCGGCTGCGGCCTTGTCGAGCACGCCGTTGACGTATTTGTGACCGTCGGTGCCGCCAAAACTCTTGGCCAGTTCCACCGCTTCGTTGATCACCACCCGGTAAGGGATGTCTATGCAGTGGCTGAGCTCGTAGGCGCCGATCATCAGCACCCCATGCTCGACCGGCGACAGCAGGCTGGTCTTGCGGTCGACATGTCGTGCCAGCACCGCGTCCAGCGTCGCCGCCTCGCGGATGCCGCCATGCAGCAGCGCGTCGAAGTGCGGCCGGTCGCACTTCTCGAAGCCCTCTTGGTCGCGGATATGGGCCTCGATCTCGGCGCCGTCGGCGCCGCTGAGCAGCCATTGGTACAGCCCTTGCAGCGCCAGCTCGCGCGAGCGGCGGCGCGTCGACTTGGCCTGCGGCTTGCGCGCCGGCCGGTTCGCTGACGGGTCGGCAACGGGTGCGTGCTGCGGCTTTACCGGGGAATCGGTCACGTCAGCTCGTTCAGCAGCGTGGCCATCTCGACCGCCACGCGGGCGGCGTCGCGGCCCTTGTCTTCGGCGCGGGCCCAGGCCTGCTCCATGTTTTCGACCGTCAGGATCGCGTTGGCCACCGGCAGGCTGTGGTCAAGCGCGACCCGGCTGACGCCGGCGCCACTCTCGTTGGCCACCAGCTCGAAATGGTAGGTCTCGCCCCGGACGATGCAACCCAGCGCGATCAGCGCGTCGAAGTCGTTGCTCTCGGCCAGTGCCTGCAAGGCCAGGGGTACTTCCAGCGCACCAGGCACGGTGATCAGCCGGATGTTGTCGGGATCAACGCCCAATGCGGCCAGTTCTGCCAGGCAGGACTTGGCCAGCGCGCCGGTGATGTCGGCGTTGAAGCGTGCTTGCACGATACCGATCGCCAGCGGCGAGCCGTTGAGCGGGTTGGCCGGGACGAGGTCCTCGCCTTGGTTGGCGTTGCGCATGGATGCTTTCGGGGGAAGGAGAAGGGCCGGCGGGCTCAATGGCCGGCGGCAACGAAGCTGGTGACCTCCAGCCCATAGCCCATCATGCTGGGCATGCGGCGCGGGCTGCCCAGCAGCTTCATGCGGGTGATGCCCATGTCGCGCAGGATCTGGGCGCCGACGCCGTAAGTGCGCAAATCCATCTGCATGCCGCGCTCGGTGCTGTTGGCTAACTGCGGCATCACCAGCGGCAGCAAGGTCTGCACATCGTGGCCGCAGTTGAGCAGCACTGCCAGGCCGGCTGGCGCTGCCTGGATCGCTGCCAAGGCCTTGGGCAAGGGCCAGGAATGTCGGCTGCGGCCGGTGTCGAGCAAGTCCATCGCGGTGAAGGGTTCGTGCACCCGCACCGTCACTTCGTCGCCGGGTTGCCATTCGCCGTGTTGCAGCGCCAGGTGCAGACCACCCGAGCGGTCGCGGAAGGCGATGCAGCGGAAGTTGCCCTGGGCGGTGGCGAGCTCGCGCTCGCCGACGCGCTCGATCAAGGTTTCGTTGTGCGCGCGGTGGGCGATCAGGTCGGCGATCGTGCCGATCTTCAGGCCATGCTCGCGGGCGAAGATCTGCAGGTCGGGCAGCCGCGCCATCGTGCCGTCGTCGTTCATGATCTCGCAGATCACCGCCGCTGGCGTCAGCCCAGCCATCGCCGCCAGATCGCAACCGGCCTCGGTGTGGCCGGCGCGCATCAGCACGCCACCGTCCTGGGCTTGCAGCGGGAAGATGTGGCCGGGTTGGACCAGATCGGTCACTTTGGCGTCGCGCGCCACCGCAGCCTGCACGGTGCGGGCGCGGTCGGCGGCTGAAATGCCGGTGGTGACCCCCTCAGCGGCCTCGATCGACACCGTGAAAGCGGTGGCGTGTGCGGCACCGTTTTTCGCCGTCATCGGCGTCAAGTGCAGGCGTTCGCAGCGCTCTCGCGTCAGGGTCAGACAGATCAGACCCCGGCCGTACTTGGCCATGAAGTTGATGGTTTCGGCTGAAACATGGTCGGCGGCGAGGACGAGATCGCCCTCGTTTTCGCGATCTTCTTCGTCAACCAGGATCACCATTCGGCCAGCGGCCAGCTCGGCGACGAGCTCGGGAACAGGGGAAAGTGCCATCCGCCGATTGTAGGCGGGCAGGGGGCTGCGCCTGCCCGAGCGGCTTGCCAACCGAGCTTCAACCCGCCTTGGGCTGAACCTCGTCCGAGCTCACCCAAGTCCCATTGCTGAGCAGTTGGTGGGGGCTGAAGTCGGCCTTGTAAGCCATCTTCTGGCTCTCGGCGATCCAGTAGCCCAGGTACAGGTAGGGCAGCCCGAGTTCGCGGGTTTGCTCGATTTGCCACATCACGCCGTAGGTGCCCAGACTGCCTCGGTAGTCGGGGTCGTAGAAGGTGTAGACGGCCGAAATGCCGTCGCTCAACACGTCGACGATCGCGACCATGCGCAGGGTGCCGCTGTCGTCGTCGCTGGGGTCGCGAAACTCCACCAGCCTCGAGTTGACCCGGCTTTGCAGCAGGAACTGGGTGTACTGGTCGATGCTGTCCTGGTCCATGCCGCCGCCGGCGTGGCGGCCCGCCTGGTACCGCAGGTAGAGCTGGTAGTGCTCGGCGACAAAGCCCAGCCGCAGAACGCGCGAGCTCAAGCCCTTGTGCGCGCTCCAGGCACGACGCTGGCTGCGTGTGGACACAAACCCGGCCACCGGCAAGCGCAGCGGCATGCAGGCCGTGCAGCTGTCGCAATAGGGTCGGTAGGTGAACATGCCGCTGCGCCGAAAGCCCTGGGTCACCAGGCTGGAATAGACATCGGCGTGGATCAGGTGGCTGGGCGTGGCCACCTGCGACCTGGCCTGCCGGTCGGGCAAGTAGCTGCAGGGGTAGGCCGCCGTGGCGTAGAACTGCAAGGACGCCAGCGGCAGTTCTTTGGGGTGGGTCATGTGCGGCTTGTTTTTAGAGGGGTTGGCAAGCCGCCAGGGCTGCCCAGGTCCAGTCCGGCCCACAGCGCAGGGTCAAAAGCCCAAGCGGCCGGCGCTGTCTCGTCCACGTTGCGTGCCAGGTGAGACTCGAAATCGCTGCGGGGGATTTCGCGTGCGCCCAGGCTCGCGAGGTGGCCGGTGCGTTGCTGGCAGTCGATCAGCGACATGCCATGGCCGCGGCAAAAAGCGATCAAGGCCGACAGTGCGATCTTGGAGGCGTCGGTTTGCCGAGCGAACATCGACTCGCCGAAGAACATCGTGCCGATGCTCACGCCGTACAGGCCGCCGACCAACTCACCGTCTATCCAGGTCTCGAAGCTGTGCACCGCGCCAGCGGCGTGCCAGGCGCTGTAGGCCTCGATGATCTCGGGGGCGATCCAGGTGCCGTTCTGGCCGAGGCGCGGCGCTGCAGCGCAGGCGCTCATCACCCGCGCAAAAGCCGAGTCGATGCGGATCTCTGATCGCGGGTCGCGGATGAAGCGGCGCAAGGTCTTGCGCAGCGACGGCGAAAGCTTGAACTCGGCCACTGGCAGCACCATGCGTGGGTCCGGGCTCCACCACAGCGGCGGGTCGCCCGGGTTGTACCAGGGAAAGACACCTCGCCGATAGGCCTCGGCCAGCCGCTGCGGCGTGACCGTCCCGCCCGCGGCCAACAGCCCCGGCGCTTCGCTGTCGGCGCCTTGAGCGTAGCGGGTGGGTGGGAGACTGTCGTCGTCATCGATCCAGATCAAGGGCAGGTCCGGCATGGTGCCGGCATTTTGCTTGAGCAATCTTGTCCGTTGCTGGACAAGGTCCGGGTCCGGCCTTTGGAGGCGAGGTTCTCAAGCAAAAGTGGCTTGGCGGCTTGACCGGGGGGCGGCCGGCGTCGGCCGGCCTCGGGGCGCTCTCAAGTAAATGTGGCTTGGCGGCTTGACCGGGGGGGGCGGCCGGCGTCGGCCGGCCTCGTGGCGCTTAGATCGTCACGCCACCGTCGATCACCAGCGATTGGCCGGTCATGAAGCTGCTGGCGGGCGCGGCCAGGTAGACCGCTGCGCCGGCGATTTCGTCGGGATCGCCGATGCGGCGCAGCGGTGTCTCGGCATTGCGCAAGGCCAACATCTCGGGGTTGTCCCACAGCGCCTTGGCGAAATCGGTCTTGATCAGCCCTGGGGCGATGCAGTTGACGCGCACGTTGTGCGGCCCGAGCTCGACCGCGAGGTTGCGCGCGAGCTGCATGTCGGCGGCCTTGCTGATGCAGTAAGCGCCGATCACCGACGAGCCACGCAGACCACCGATCGACGAGACGATGATGATCGAGCCTGCGCGTCGCGCCATCATCTGCGGCGAGACCATGGTCACCAGCCAGTTGTTGGCGACGATGTTGTTCTCGAGGATCTTGCGGAACTGCTCATCGGCGATGCCTGCCATCGGCCCGTAGTAAGGGTTGCTTGCGGCGTTGCAGACCAGCGTGTCGATGCGGCCGTAGGTCGACAGCGTGCGGTCGATCAGCCCCTGCAGAGCAGCCTTGTTGGAGATGCTGGCGGCAATCGCCAGCGCAGTGCCGGCGCCGTGACGGGCGTTGATGGCGTCAGCGACTTCTTCGCAAGCGTCTTGCTTGCGCGACGAGATCACGACCTTGGCGCCGTGCTCGGCCATGCGCTCGGCGATGGCACGACCGATGCCGCGTGATGACCCGGTGACCACGGCCACTTGGCCCTGGAGGTTGAACAAGTTCATGTTGATTCCTTGGTTGTGAATGGACATCCGCATCTTTCCAAGCCGAGGCCGCAAGCGCCATTGGTACTTACGGTATAAACGTCTCACTTGCCATACCGCAAGCTCCAAAAACCAAAAAATCCAATGAATCCAGACTTCACAGACCAAGTCGCGATCGTCACCGGTGCGGGCCGCGGACTGGGCCGGGCCCATGCGCTGGCGCTGGCCTCGCGCGGGGCACGCGTGCTGGTCAACGACCTGGGCGACGCCGCGCAATCCGTGGCCGACGAGATTGTTGCCGCTGGCGGCCGGGCGCTGGCGAGCAAGGCTTCGGTCACCGACGTGGCGGAGGTCGCGGCGATGGTGGCGCAGGCGATGGCGGCCTGGGGCCGGGTCGACATCCTGGTCAACAACGCCGGCATCTTGCGCGACAAGAGCTTCGCCAAGATGACGATGGAAGACTTCAGGCTGGTGATCGATGTCCACCTGATGGGCGCGGTGCATTGCAGCCAGGCGGTGTGGCCGATCATGACGGCGCAGAAATACGGCCGCATCGTGATGACCACCTCGTCGACTGGCTTGTTCGGCAACTTCGGCCAGTCCAACTACGGCGCTGCCAAGATGGCCCTGGTCGGGCTGATGCAGACGCTGTCGATCGAAGGTGAGCGCAGCGGCATCCGCGTGAACTGCCTGGCACCTACCGCCGCGACGCGCATGACCGAAGGCTTGCTGCCGGCCGAGATGCTGGCCGCGCTGCAGCCCGAGGCGGTGGTGCCGGCGCTGCTGTGGCTGGCCTGCGCCGACGCGCCGAACCGGGCGATCGCCTGCGCTGGCGCGGGCACTTTCGAAGCCGCCTACATCAGTTTGACGCCAGGATTGCACCTGGGCACCGGGCCGGATGTCCCCGAGCAACTGGCCGCCGCTTGGGGCCAGGTCAGCGACCGCAGCGGCGACCAAGTGCCTGCCAGCGGTGCCGCGCAAGGCCGCAACGAGCTGGCACAAGCCTTTGCCGCACATGCCAAGCCTGGAGCTGGCGCTTGAAGGCGCCAGCGGCCGCAGCGGGCGCTGAGGCGCCGCGCTACTTTCGGGCACCGCTGGCCGATTTCGGCGGTGCCAGGCCACCGGCGCCGGACTGGTTCGAGCGGGCGGTGGAAGATGCCCCCGAGCGCAGCACGGTCGAGGTCCAGGGCGCGGCGATCGAGACCCTGGCCTGGGGCCGCATCGGCGACCCCGGGCTGTTGCTGATGCACGGCAACGGCGCGCATGCCGACTGGTTCAGCTTCATCGCGCCCTTGCTTGCCCGCGAAGGCCGGCGTGTGGTGGCGTTGAGCTTCTCGGGTATGGGCCGCTCGGGTTGGCGGGACAAATACTCGGTGGCGCAATGGTCCGACGAGACGATCGCGGTGGTCGAGGCCACCGGCTTGTTCGATGCCCCCACGGCGCCGGTGCTGGCGGCGCATTCGTTCGGCGGTTATGTGTTGATGACGACGGCTGCGCGCCATGGCCAGCGCCTGCGCCGCGCGATCATCGTCGACACCCCGCTGCGCCCGCCCGATTCGATCGAGGCGCAAAACGAGCGGCGCCGTGAACGCATGGGCGGAGGCCAAGCGCGCTTTTACACCAGCGAGGCCGATGCCTTGTCGCGCTTCAAGCTGATGCCGCCTCAGGGCTGCGAGCACCCCTTCATCGCCGACCACATTGCGCGCCATTCGCTCAAGTCGGTGCTCGATGGCCAGGGCCGTCCAGCGATGAGCTGGCGTTTCGATCCGGCGTTGTTCGACAATTTCGACTTCGGCAAGCCGCACCGCGACTTAGGCCAGTCGCTTTGCCCGGTGGTGCTGGTGCGCGGCGGACGGTCCAGGCTCGTCACGCCCGAGTTGTTCGACCATGCGCGCTCGCTGGCGCCGCCCGGAACACCGACCCATGAACTGGCCGACGCCGACCACCATGTGATGGTCGACCAACCCTTGGCTTTTACCCGTTTACTGGCGCAGCTGGCCGACGAGGTTTAAGAACTTTAGACCCTAGACCCTAGACCTTTTAAGCTTTAGAGCTTCAGACCGGTAACAGCGGTCTGAGGCAGCGCGGCTGTCAGCGCTGCCCGGCGCTTCAAGTCTCGGTCGGGCCGCTGTGGCCGCCAGACGGTGCGCTCTCGGTCGCGCCAGGGCTGACCTGGTGGACCTCGGCCTGGCTTGGGGCCGGGGCCGGGCCGGTGTTCTGGACCGGGTTGGGCTGCGCCGCGGGTCTGCCGTCGCGCCGGTTGTCGGGGCGGTTGTTGGGTCGGCCGTCGGGTCGGTTGTTGGGTCGATTTTCGGGTCGGTTGTCGGGTCGGTTGTCGGGTCGACCATCGCGCATTGGGCCCGGTGCGGGCCTCGCGCCCGGAGGGTTGTCGGGACGTGCATCCTGGCGTGGGCGCTGATCGGCGCGGGGGCGCTGGTCCTGGCCTGGGTCCCGGCGCGGGCCCTGACCCGGGTCGCGGCGGAAGTCCGGACCGCGTGGTCCGCCGCCATCGCGTCGATCATCGCGTCGGCCGTCTCGTTGAAAGTCTCGCCGGTCATCGCGCTGGCCGCCCAGTGGCCCGTCACGCCAGGGCGCTGGCCTGGGCCTGTCGTCGATCGGCCGCGGCGGCGCTTCGGCGGCTTCCAGCCTGGCTTGGGCCAGCAGCGGCGCCAGTGTCTCGGGCTTCATGCCCTTGAGCGCGCAGAAGTTGGCCATCGTCAGCGTGGTGCGGTCGAAGTCGCGCAGCAGGGCCAGCCTGGCCTGTCTCTCTTGCTGATGCCCAGCCTGGTGGGCCTGCAGCGCCGCTTGCTGGACCCGCAGCTCGGCTTGCTGGGCGCGCAGCTCGGCCTGTTGCGCCCGCAGTTCGGCTTGCGCTGCCCGCAGCTCGGCCTGCTGCACGTTGTCTGGCGCTTGGTCTTGCGCTGGCGCATGGTGCTGCCCACGGGCTTGCGAGTGGGTTTGTGCGCGGGCCTGTTGCTCGCGGTCGCGCGTGACTTGGCGTCGGCGCGTCAGCTCCTCGCGGGCGAGCTGGCGGTGCTCTTCGCTCAATTCACCCGCTGGCTGGCCGTCGAGGTCGAAACGCTCGGTGGACTTGCCCAACGCGATCAGGTAAGCGGTGCTGCCGGTGTGGCGTCGGAAGAATGCCGACAGCGCAGGCTTGCCGAACACCCCTGGCGCGCGCTGTGCGATGTCGGACTGGATGCGCAGCTTCAAGGGTTTGGGTTGGCCGCCGAACAGCGCCGGGAAATGCTGCTTGAGCAAATCGGCGCAGGCCGCAGGGCTCATGTCCTTGGGCCCGCGCGCAGGCTTGGCCAATTCGGGCTGGGGCGCGGTGACGCCGGCCTCGGCGATCTCGGCGATCTCGCCAGCCGGCGCTGCATCGGCCGAGGCTGTGGCGACAGGCTCTGTGGCGGCAGGCTCGGCGCTGTGCTCGGTGACATGCGCTGATGCGGGCTCGACGACTTGCTCAATGACGTGTTCGGTGACGTGCTCGATGACAGGCAACTGCGGGTGCGGCGCTGCGGCTGTCGTCTCGGCGCTCAGGTCGGCAGCGGGCAAGTTCAGGCCTGGAGCGGCGGTTGTGTTCGGCGTGACGGGGGTATCTGGCATGGCGGTCGCCGCAGGGCGGCTCGACGGATCAAAGACCGCTATTGTCGGTGCAAGCGCCGCAGCTGTGAGCTTTGCGATGGCGCAAAGGGTTTATCCGTAGGCGTTTGACTTGCATCAGGTCAATCGAGTCACTTACCATTTACCGACCGGTTGGTCGAAAGTGTTTCGACCTGTCGGTTTCGGCTCGATTCGTCGCAAAACCCGCGCCAAGTTCGGCCTGATCCCGACCTGAAGCCCTTCAGCTCAGGCCGCCCCCGTTCTGCAGGAATCCACCGCCCATGGCCGAACCCAGCCCACAGCAGATTGCCGAATTGGTCCGCGACGCGATGCTCGCCGGCGACCACGCCACCAAGATGCTGGGCATGCGCATCGTCGAGGTAGCGCCGGGCCGGGCGGTGATCGAGATGGTCGTTCGACAAGACATGCTCAACGGCCATGCGATCTGCCACGGTGGCTTGATCGCGACGCTGGCCGATTCGACCTTTGCGTTCGCCTGCAATGCCTACAACGAGCTGAGCGTGGCGTCCGGGTTTTCAATCGACCTGGTCGCGCCTGCGCGCCTGGGTGACCTGCTGACGGCCCGCTGTCACGAGGTGTCCAAGTCCGGCCGCACCGGGGTCTATGACACCGAGGTGCTCAACCAGCGCGGCGAGCGCGTCGCGGTGTTTCGCGGCCGCTCGTACACCATGCGCGGCAAACCCGTGGTCGTGCTTGGCTGATCTGCGCGCTCTGGCAAGTCAACATCCCCCCAATGCTCAGGAGAACTGCGATGCCCCAGCGCCAACCCGCCCCCGGCGAACTTGACGCGATCGAGACCGCCAGCCGCGACGAGATCAGCGCTTTGCAACTGCAGCGTTTGCGCCAGACCTTGCAGAACGCCTATGACAAGGTGCCGCATTACCGCCAGGCATTCGACGCTGCAGGGGTGGCGCCTGGCGAACTCAAAACGTTGTCAGACCTGGCCAAGTTTCCGTTCACCACCAAGCAGGACTTGCGCAACAACTACCCGTTCGGCATGTTCGCGGTGCCGCGCGCGCAGGTCTCGCGCATCCACGCATCGTCGGGCACGACCGGCAAGCCCACGGTGGTCGGCTACACGAAGAACGACATCGACACCTGGGCCGACCTGGGCGCGCGCAGCATCCGCGCCGCGGGCGGGCGGCCCGGCGACATGGTGCATGTGGCCTACGGCTACGGCTTGTTCACCGGCGGCCTTGGCGCGCATTACGGCGCCGAGCGGCTGGGCTGCACGGTGGTGCCGATGGGCGGCGGCCAGACCGAGAAGCAGGTGCAGCTGATTGTTGATTTCAAGCCCGACATCATCATGGTCACGCCCAGCTACATGCAGGTGATCATCGAGGAGTTCAGGCGCGAAGGGCTGGACCCGACGGCGATGTCGGTGGCGATAGGCATCTTCGGCGCTGAGCCCTGGACCGAGGCGATGCGGCGCGAGATCGAATCCGCTGCGGCGATCGACGCGGTCGACATCTACGGCCTGTCCGAGGTGATGGGTCCGGGCGTGGCCTGCGAGTGCATCGAGAGCAAGGACGGCCCGGTGATCTGGGAAGACCATTTCTACCCGGAGATCGTCGACCCCGAGACCGGCGCGGTGCTGCCCGACGGAAGCGAGGGCGAACTGGTGTTCACCTCGCTGACCAAGGAAGCGCTGCCGATCATCCGCTACCGCACCCGCGACCTGACCCGGCTGCTGGCGCCGACCTCGCGCGCGTTCAGGCGCATGGGCAAGATCGTCGGCCGCAGCGACGACATGCTGATCATTCGCGGCGTGAATGTTTTCTCGACCCAGATCGAGGAGATCGTGCTGCAGCATCCGCAGCTCTCAGGCCAGTACCAGTTGGTGGTCGGCCGCGAAGGGCCGCTTGACACGCTGTGCGTTCGCACCGAGCTCAACCATGCGGGCAGCCAGGCCTCGCAGTCCGAGGTCGAGCTGATCCAGCACTGGCTGCAGCACCGCATCAAGACCTTGGTTGGCGTGAACACCCGCATCGAGGTGTTGCGGCCCGACAGCATCGAGCGCACGCTCACCGGCAAAGCCCGCCGCGTCGTCGACCAACGCCTGCGCTGAGCGCGGTTTTCATCGGGAAAAAATTCAACATGTACACCCAAGCGCTGGACACCCAGGGCGCCGCCGATGCCGCGCCCAAGACCCTCAGGTCCACCGATGAGATGGCGCTGCAGCAGCGCTTTGACGAGCGCATCGACGCTGGCGACTTCATCGAGGCCAAGGATTGGATGCCCGAGAACTACCGCAAGACGCTGACGCGGCAGATCAGCCAGCATGCGCACTCCGAGATCGTTGGCATGCTGCCCGAGGGCAACTGGATCGGCCGCGCGCCCACGCTCAAGCGCAAGTGCATCTTGCTGGCCAAGGTGCAGGACGAAGGTGGCCACGGTTTGTATTTGTACGCGGCAGCCGAGACGCTGGGCCAGAGCCGCGACCAGTTGATCGACGCGCTGCACAGTGGCCGCGCCAAGTACAGCTCGATCTTCAACTACCCGACGCTGAGCTGGGCCGACATCGGCGTGATCGGCTGGCTGGTGGACGGTGCGGCGATCATGAACCAGGTGCCGATCTGCCGCTGCTCGTTTGCGCCCTATGCCCGCGCGATGGTGCGCATCTGCCGCGAGGAGAGCTTCCACCAACGCCAAGGCTATGACGCCTTGCTGACGATGATGACGCGCGGCACCGAGGCACAGCAAGCGATGGTGCAGGACGCGGTCAACCGCTGGTGGTGGCCATCGATACAGATGTTCGGTCCGCCCGACGACCAGAGCCCGAACTCGGCGCAGAGCATGCGCTGGGGCATCAAGCGCATCAGCAACGACGAGCTGCGGGCCAAGTTCATCGATGCCACGGTCGACCAGGCCAAGCTGCTGGGCGTGACGCTGCCCGACCCCGAACTGAAGTGGAACGAGGCCCGAGGCCACCACGACCATGGTGCGATCGACTGGTCGGAGTTCTGGCGTGTGGTCGGTGGCGATGGCCCTTGCAACCGCGAACGCCTGGCTGCCCGCGTCAAGGCATGGGACGACGGTGCCTGGGTTCGCGAGGCAGCGCTGGCCCATGCCCGCAAGCAATCGACCCAGGCCCAGGCCGCTTGACAAGCTCTGGAGCTAAGAGATGAGTGACCACAAAACGAACGACCCCAGCGCCGACGCCAGCGCCAACCACGAATGGCCGCTGTGGGAGGTCTTTGTTCGCACCAAGGCTGGGTTAGACCACAAGCACTGCGGCAGCTTGCACGCGGCCGACCCCAAGCTCGCGATACAGCTGGCGCGCGACGTCTACACCCGGCGCCAGGAGGGCTGCAGCGTCTGGGTCGTGCGGTCTGACCAGATCGTCGCCAGCGACCCGGCTGACAAGGCCATGTACTTCGACCCGGCCGAAGACAAGGTCTACCGCCACCCGACTTTCTACAAGCTCCCGCCCGAAGTCGACCACATGTGAAAAGGTGAGTGGCTTCCTGCTGCGCGACGGCATCCATCTCACCTTTTTGGGTCTTTATGACTGCATCGATTCAAATCCATCACGACGCCGCGACGCAATACCTGCTGCGCCTGGGCGACACCTGCTTGATCCTGGGCCAGCGCCTGGGCGAGTGGTGTGGCCACGCGCCGGTGCTCGAAGAAGACATCGCGCTGGCCAACATCGCGCTCGATCTGGTCGGCCAGGCTCGCGCGCTGCTGACACACGCCGGCAGCAGCGGCGGTTTCGACGAGGACCAGCTTGCTTTTCTGCGCGAAGAGCGCGATTACCTAAACCCGACGCTGGTCGAGCTGCCGCGCGGCGACTTCGCTTTCACGGTGCTGCGCAATCTGATGGTCTCGACCTGGCTCAAACTGATCTGGGCTGCGCTGGCTGACTCCAGCGACGCCGAGCTTGCGGCCATCGCCGGCAAGGCGATCAAGGAAGCGCGCTACCACCAGCAGCATTCGGCCGACTGGCTGGTTCGGCTGGGTGATGGCACGGTTGAATCGAAGAAACGCTGCGAATCGGCGTTGTCAGCGCTGTGGCGCTACGCGGCCGAGCTGTTCGACGACGACGCGGTGGACAAGGCTGCGCACGCGACCGGTCTGGGACCGGCCTGGTCGTCGCTGCAAGCGCCATGGCGCGCCGAGATGGACGAAGTGCTGGCCGAGGCGACCTTGGCCGCGCCCCAGGACCAGGCGTTCCGCAGCACCGGCAAGCGCGGTGTTCACAGCGAGCACATGGGCCGCCTGCTGGCAGAGATGCAGCATCTGCAGCGCAGCTTTCCGGGCGGCGCGTGGTGACAGGCGCTGCGCTGGCCGACCCGACCCGGGCCGAGCGCGCCTGGGCTGTGTTGGGGACCGTGCTCGACCCCGAGGTGCCCGCGCTGTCGGTGCGCGACTTGGGCATCGTTCGCGACGTCATCGAGCACGACGATGGTCTGGAGATCGTGCTGACCCCCACTTACTCGGGTTGCCCGGCCACTGAGGTGATCGCGCAGGACTGCCGGGATGCGATCGCCGCCGCCGGCCTGGGGGCGTCCCGGGTCACGCTGCGCCGCGCGCCGGCCTGGACGACAGACTGGATCAGCGACGAGGGCCGGCGCAAGCTTCGTGACTACGGCATTGCCCCGCCCGGCCCGGTGGAGCCCGGCGCTGGCGTGGCGATGCGCATCGTTCGCCGCCGTGCCGCGCCAGCGCTGGCCTGCCCGCGCTGCGGCAGCGTGCAGACCGAGCAGCTGTCGGCTTTCGGCTCGACTGCCTGCAAGTCGCTCTACCGCTGCACCGATTGCCGCGAACCCTTCGAACACTTCAAACCGATATGAGCACTCCGCTGTTCCACCCGCTGCGCGTTCGCGCCGTCGAGCCTGACACGGCCGAGGCGGTGATCGTCTCGTTCGAGGTGCCGACCGAACTGCGCGCGACCTTCGGTTTCATCCAGGGCCAGTACCTGACGCTGCGCCAGCAGATCGACGGCCAGGACTTGCGACGCTCGTACTCGATCTGCGCTGGCGTCGACGACGGCGAGCTTCGCGTGGGTGTGCGCAAGGTGCGCGGCGGGATGTTCTCGAACTGGATCAACGAGCAGTTGCGGGCCGGTGACACGGTCAGCGTGATGGCACCGCAAGGACGCTTTCATGTCCCGTTAGATCCAGCAGCGCACCGCCACCATGTCGGCTTTGCCGGCGGCAGCGGCATCACGCCCATCCTGTCGATCATGAAGACAGTGCTCGCGCGCGAGCCGCACAGCCGTTTCACGCTGGTCTATGGCAACCGCTCGCTCAAGTCCACGATGTTCAAGGAGGAGATCGAGGACTTGAAGAACCGCTACATGACGCGGCTGGTGCTGCTGCATGTGTTCTCGGACGAGCAGACCGACTCACCGCTCAACATGGGGTTGATGAACCGCGACAAGATTGCCGAACTGCTGGCGGGCGTGCTGCCGGCCGGGAGCATCGCGCAGGCTTACCTCTGTGGGCCGTTCCAGATGAACGACGAGGTCGAGGCCGCGCTGCTCGCAGCGGGCCTGCCCGGGGACCGCATCCACATCGAGCGCTTCGGTGTTGTCGCACCGGTCGGATCGACCAGCGCGGCAGCGGTCGGTGCGGCGGTCCACGAAGCCAGGCCGGGCGACGCCGAGCAGGCCCGCATCGTGATCATCCGCGACGGCTTGCGGCGTGAGATCGATTTTCAGCGCGACCAGCCCAGCATCCTCGACGCTGCGGCTGCTGCCGGGCTGGAACTGCCTTTCTCCTGCACCTCGGGCGTGTGTGGCACCTGCCGCGCCAAGGTGGTCGAGGGCGATGTGCGGATGGACCGCAACTTCGCGCTCGACAAGGCCGACGTCGCGGCAGGCTTTGTGCTGGCCTGCCAGGCGCACCCGATCACGCCGTACCTTGTGCTGTCGTTCGACGAACGTTGAGCGGGCACCTATGGCACGCGGCCGCGCAGCAGGATACGAAGATCAGCGCGAGCTGATCCTGGCGCGCGCTGCGGCGCTGTTTGCGCAGCGCGGCTACCCCGCGACCTCGATGAATGAGGTGGCGCAAGCCTGTGGCCTGTCCAAGGCCACGCTCTACCACTACTACCGCGACAAGTACGCGCTGCTGGTCAGCATCGCCGAGGGTCATGTGCGCAAGCTCGACATGCTGGTGGCCGAGGTGCTGGCGCAGGACCTGGCGCCCGAGCTGCGGCTGCGCGCGCTGATCCGACGCATCGTCGCCGAGTACGCTGGTGCCCAGCATGCGCACCGGGTGCTGACCGAGGACGTTAGGTTTCTAGCGCCCGCCGACCGAGAGCGCGTGCTAGGCCACGAGCGTGCGGTGGTCGCCGGTTTTGCGCAAGCGGTGGCTGGTCTGCGGCCCGAGCTGGCTGCGGCGGCGCTGGCCAAGCCGATGACGATGCTGCTGTTTGGCATGCTGAACTGGATGTTCACCTGGATGCAGCCCGACGGCGCGCTAGACCACGACACGCTGGCGCCGATGGTGGCCGATCTGTTCCTGGGGGGCCTGCAGGCCGTCCAGCCTCCGAATGCTGGCGGCCTGCTCGTCGTCCAACCTCCGAATGCTGGCGGCCTGCAGGCGCGCCAACCCTGACCTGAGAGCCCTCGACATGACACAGACCATGCAGAGAAAGCGCTGACCGTGAGCCACCGCACCCCCTTGCCGCCGGACCTGACGGGCTTTGACCTGCGCGCCTTGCCGCCGTCGTTCCATCACAACCCCTACCGTTGGTACGCCGCGCTGCGCGAGCAAAGCCCGGTGCGCAGCATGCCCGACGGCAGCGTATTGCTGACCCGCTACCGCGACTGTGAAGCGGTGTACCGCGACCCGCGGCTGTTCAGCTCGGACAAGCGTGCCGAGTTCGGCCCGAAGTACGGCGTCGGCAGCCCGCTGTTTGAGCACCACACCAGCAGCCTGGTGTTCAACGACCCGCCGCTGCACAGCCGCGTTCGGCGGCTGATCGCCGGTGCACTGACGGCGCGTGCCACCGATGCGCTAGAGGCCGGTGTGACTCAATGGATAGACCATTTGCTGGACCGCATGGCCGGCAAGGCCGCGCGGGGCGAGCCGGTCGACCTGATCGCAGACTTTGCGTCGGCGATTCCGGTCGAGGTGATCGGCAAGCTGCTGGGTGTGCCCCAGGGCGAGCGCGGCCCGCTGCGCGACTGGTCGCTGGCGATCCTGGGCGCGCTCGAGCCCAGCCTGGACGCGGCGCAATTGGCGCTGGGCCACCAGGCGGTGACCGATTTCTCGGCCTACCTGCGCGAACTGGTGGCGCAGCGCCGTGAGCAGCCCGGCGACCCGGCGCGCGACGTGCTCACCCGGTTGATCCAGGGCGAGAGCGGCGCCCAAGACCAGCGCCTGACCGAGTCTGAGCTGGTGCAGAACTGCATCTTCATCCTCAACGCCGGCCACGAGACCACGACCAACCTGATCGGCAACGGGCTGATGTCGCTGCTGGACTGGCCGGACCAGAAGCAGTTGCTCGTCGAGCAGCCCGAGTTGATCGACGGCGCGGTCGAGGAGTTTTTGCGTTTTGAGAGCTCCAACCAACTCGGCAACCGGATCAGCACCGCCGAGGCCGTGGTCGGTGGGCTGACGCTGGCCGCCGGCACCCGCATCACGCTGTGCATAGGCGCTGCCAACCGCGACCCGGCGGTGGTGGCCTACCCGGACCGGCTCGACATCCGCCGCAGCCCGAATCGCCACCTGGCTTTCGGCTATGGCCCGCACCAATGCGTGGGCATGGGCCTGGCGCGGCTTGAGGGCAGGGTGGCGATCGGACGCTTTCTGCAGCGCTTCCCAAACTACGCGCTGGCCGGCCCGGCAGTGCGCGGCGGGCGCGTGAGGTTCCGGGGTTACCTGAGCCTTGGTTTGCGGGGGCTTTGAGGTTTTTCCGTTGAGCTTGAGCTTGAAACCACAGCCATGTCCTGCTATTCTAGTCAGCATGACCAGAATGAATGAAGCCGATACGGCCATTCCACCTTCGCCAGCATCCTGGCGTCTTCAGGACGCCAAAGCGCGCTTCAGCGAGTTGGTTCGGTTGGCGCACAGCGAAGGGCCGCAGCATGTCACGCTGCATGGCCGTGAGGCCGTCGTGGTTGTTGACGCCGGCGAGTTCCGCCGGATGCAAGGCCAGCGCTCGGGCCAGTTGTTGGTCGATGCCATCGCGTCCTCACCCCACCGTGAGATCGAAATCGAGCCCGCGCGGTCGGCCATGCCGGTGCGGGATTTGGTGCTGTGAGCGCCTGGCTGCTCGACACCAACGTCATTTCCGAACTGCGTCGGCCTCGCCCCGATGGGCGGGTCTTGGCCTTTGTCGCCAGCCAGCCGATGGATCAACTGTTCGTCAGCGCCGTCACCTTCGCTGAAATTCGTTTCGGCATTGAGATGGTCGATGATTCGATCCGCCGCGCCGAACTCCATGACTGGTTGCTGCACAAACTGCGTCCGATGTTTGACCAACGCGTGCTGCCGGTTTCTGAGGACGTCATGTTCAAGTGGCGGTTGCTCGTGGAGGACGGCCGCAAGTCCGGTCACACCTACTCTCAGCCCGACCTGATCATCGCCGCCACCGGCCTGCACCATGGCCTGACGGTCGTGACGCGCGATACAGCCGACTTCGCCCGCGCTCGCGTGCCGCTGTTCAACCCCTGGCTCACCGATACACCGCAGGTCCGACAGTGACCACTGGCGGGTGGGTCAGGCAGCGGGTGCTTGACCCGCCGCCGGGCGACTTCTGGACCAGTCGACTGCGTCAGCGATATCGGCTTCGTCCAAGTCCAGCTCGGCCAGCTTGGCCCGAACAGCATCGCCGCGCTGGATTCGCACTGGTGTCAGGATGATCTGTCCGTTGCGCACCTCGATGTCGCAATAATCAGTCTGGCCCACCGATGCGGTGATGCTCGTGGGCAGCGTAAGCTGATTTCTTGCGGTGATCTTGGCCAGCATGATCGTGATCTGGCTAACGCAAACGTCCCGTCTCACCCCGAGCCGGCCAACCGCCGCCCTGGGCCAGTGCCTCGCGCAGCGCATCGCCGTGCTGGTCCAGTGAGGGTGGGGCCTGGTCGGCCATCGCACGCTGGCCGTCGAAGCGCATCGGGTTGGCCACCAGCGGCATCACCCGGTCGTCTTCGCTGCGCAGGCTGGTCTGCATGCCGCGCGCCACCACCTGCGGGTGCTCGAACACCTCCGGCACTTTGAGGATCGGTGCGCAAGGCACGGCGTTGGGCTCTAGCAGCGCCACCCACTCCAGCGTCGTGCGTTGGAGCATCCAACCCGCGAGCACCGGGCTCAGCGACTCGCGGTTCGTGAGGCGGTCGGTGTTGGTGGCATAGCGCGCATCCTGGGCCAGCGCCGCGTCGCCGGCCAGCTGGCAGAAGCGAGTGAACTGGCCGTCGTTGCCCACCGCCAGCACGATGTGGCCGTCTTTCGTCGGGAACACCTGGTAGGGCACGACGTTGAGGTGCGCGTTGCCCATGCGCTGCGGCACCACGCCGCCGACCAGGAAGTTGCTCGCCTGGTTGGCCAGCATCGCCACCTGCACGTCGAGCAGCCCGGCGTCGATGTGGTGGCCCAGCCCCGTGCGGCCGCGCTCGACCAGCGCGGCCAGGATCGCAGTGGTGGCGTACAGGCCCGTGAACAGGTCGGCCACTGCCAAACCCGCTTTCTGCGGTTGGCTGCCTGGCGTGCCTTCTTTCTCGCCAGTCAGGCTCATCAGCCCGCCGGTGGCCTGGATCGCGAAGTCGTAGCCCGCGGCGCCAGCCATCGGCCCGCTCTGGCCGTAACCAGTGACCGAGCAGTACACCAGCCCCGGGTTGTGTGCCGACAGCGCCGCATAGTCCAGCCCGTAGCGCGCGAGCTGGCCTACCTTGTAGTTCTCGAGCAGCACATCGGCCTCAGCCGCGAGTTGGCGCACCATCGCCGCGCCCTCGGCGGTGGCGATGTCGATCGCGATCGACCGCTTGCCGCGGTTGGCGCTGACGTAGTAAGCCGACATCCGCTCGGCCACATCGCCCCACCAGGGCGGGCCCCAGGCGCGTGTGTCGTCGCCGACATCGGGCCGCTCGACCTTGATCACATCAGCGCCGTAATCGGCCAGCAGCTGGCCCGACCAGGGGCCGGCCAGAACACGCGACAAATCCAGCACCTTGATGCCGGCGAGAAGTTTGGGACCGCTCACGGGAGTTCCTTCGACAAGAGTTGAACCAATTGGGTTGAACCAAGTGGACGCCGCGGAACCGGCTTTGCCGGGCCGCTGGCGGCGCCAGTCGACAAGCATGTCGGCTGGCCCTCGCAGGCGGGAAACAGTCCGCAGGGACTGTTTCCCGTCCGGGCTCGGCCCCCATGGGGGTGCCGCAGGCGCTTCGGGGGGGTTATGAAAATGCCTGGATGCCGGTGATCGCCCGGCCCAGGATCAGCGCATGCACGTCGTGCGTGCCCTCGTAGGTGTTGACCACCTCGAGGTTGACCATGTGGCGGATCACGCCGTATTCGTCCGAGATGCCGTTGCCGCCCAGCATGTCGCGTGCCATCCGCGCGATGTCCAGCGCTTTGCCGCAGGAGTTGCGTTTCATGATCGAAGTGATTTCGACCGACGCGGTGCCGGCGTCCTTCATCCGGCCCAGTTGCAAACAGCCCTGCAGGCCGAGCGTGATCTCGGTCTGCATGTCGGCCAGCTTCTTCTGGATCAGCTGGTTGGCGGCCAGCGGCCTGCCAAACTGCTGGCGGTCCAGCACATACTGGCGGGCGCGGTGGAAGCAGTCCTCGGCAGCGCCCAGCGCGCCCCAAGCGATGCCGTAGCGCGCGCTGTTCAGGCAGGTGAACGGGCCTTTCAAGCCGCGCACGTCGGGGAAAGCGTCTTCCTCGGGGCAGAACACCCCGTCCATCACGATCTCGCCGGTGATAGACGCGCGCAGACCCACCTTGCTGTGGATCGTCGGCGCGCTCAAGCCCGCAGCACCCTTGTTCAGGATGAAGCCGCGGATCGCGCCTTCGTCGTCCTTGGCCCACACCAGAAATACATCGGCGATCGGCGAGTTGCTGATCCACATCTTGGCGCCCGACAGGCTGTAGCCGCCGGCCACCTTCTTCGCGCGGGTGACCATGCTGCCGGGGTCCGAGCCGTGGTTGGGCTCGGTCAGGCCAAAGCAGCCGACCCATTCGCCGCGCGCCAGTTTGGGCAGGTATTTCTGCTTCTGCGCCTCGGTGCCGAACTCATTGATCGGCACCATCACCAGCGAGGACTGCACGCTCATCATCGAGCGGTAGCCCGAATCGACCCGCTCGACTTCTCGCGCCACCAGGCCGTAGCAGACGTAGTTCAGGCCCGCGCCGCCGTAGGCCTCAGGGATCGTCGGCCCCAGCAACCCCAGCGCGCCCATCTCGTTGAAGATCGCACGGTCGGTCTTCTCGTGCCTGAAAGCCTCCAGCACCCGCGGCGCCAGCCGCTCCTGGCAGTAGCTGTTGGCGGCGTCGCGCACCGCGCGCTCGTCGTCGCTGAGCTGGGCGTCGAGTTGCAGCGGGTCGTCCCAGATGAATTTGGCGTGGCTGGCCATGGTGGATGTCCTGTGGATGGCTTGAGGGGTTGGCAATGCTGGCCGGTCGCCACTCGGGCGCGCCAGCGCTGCCGCGCTTGATGGGCGAACGATAGCAAGACCTGCGCGGCGATGGCTGGCGCGTGGACGACAGGTGGGTGTCTGGGTGGCGCCGCCGCCAGTGTTCAGGTCGCCTCACCACTGGCCCAGATCCACGGCATCGTCTACCAGTGGAAGAACCACATGCTGCTCGAGGGCGCATCGCTCTTGGCCGCGGGTGGCCAGCCGGCTGAAGGGGCCAGCGCGCCATGGCAGTTCAAGAACCTGACCTGGGACACTGCCGGCCACGCCAGCGTGGACATCTATGCGCACGCAGCGCTGGCGTTTCAGAACGCCGGCTTCGAGCTGGGTTTCGGCACATCGACGGGCGCGGTTTTCACCGCAGACGCCGCGTTGCCTTCGGACTGGTCCATGTTGTCGAACATCGACCCCGTCGACGGCCACTTGCTGGTGGCAGGTTTTGGCCTGAGCAGCGCGATTGCTGCGGGCGATGTCAAGCTGGGGACGGTGACCTTCGAGACTGGCGCGCTGGACCATGCCACGGTGCAACTTGTCAGCGGTGCGGTGGGGGACGCTGTGGCCAGCAGCTACGGACGGTCGATGGCGCGTGACATCAGCGATGTGCAGGGCGGTTTTACGCTCAGCGATTTGGTGCCTGGTGCCAACGCGGTCACGGCCAGCCGCGCGACCACTGACAGCGGCAGCGCGATCACGTCATCCGACGCGCTGGCGGCTTTGCGGATCGCTGTGGGCATGAACCCGAACCTTGACCCCGACGGTGCGGGGCCATTGGCGGCCTTGCCGGTGTCGCCTTACCAGTTCATCGCGGCCGACGTGATGGGCACTGACGGGCGAATCACCAGCGCGGACGCGCTGGCGATCCTGAGGATGGCGGTGAAGCTGCCCACCGCGCCGGCCAAGGAGTGGTTGTTCGTCGAAGAGACGCGTGACTTCTGGGACGAGACCACGTGCAAGTTCACGCTCGACCGCAGCCATGCGAACTGGGACCACGCGATCAGCGCGAACGCGCAGTCCGACCAGGCGTTGAACCTGGTGGGCGTGCTCAAGGGCGATGTGAACGGCAGCTGGAATGCGCCTGCGGGCAGCGTTGATCTGGATGCGATCTCGCCCCAGTACTTCACGGCACTGCACGACCAACTCGGCTTGCCGGTGGCGCAGTTTGGGGTTTATCCCTGAAGGCTGACGCTCGCCTGCAATTCATCCCAGGGTACCGCCAGTCTGCGCCCCTCGCGCAGCAGCAGACCCGCGGCCTCCAGTGCGGCGACATCGCCATGCACGTTTTTCGGATCGCGTTGCAGCGTTTCGGCCAAGGACCGGGTGCTGGCGGCGCCTTGCTGGTGAACATGCCGCAGCAATTCCAGACGTCGAGGCGACAAGGTGGCGAGCATGGCATCTAGGTCAAGGAAGGTGACATGCGTCTCGTCCACAGGTTCGCCTTGCTTGGCGCGATGCCATGCGTCGACGAAGCGCTGCCCCATGACCTCAAGGCTGTCCACATGCACCTGCACCTTGCTCATCGCTTGCTCCTTTGCTTCGCCATGTCGGCGAGGAAGTCGGCTATCAGTCTTTCCACGCTGGTGAACTCATAGTGCGCCGCCAAGCCCTCGACGTGGCGGTGGTCGCCCTTGCCTCGTTCATTGTCGTAGCCCACGATCCGCTCACCTATATGGCCATAGAACAACCGATACTTCAATCCATGCGTCGTTGGCGGCACTGGCGCTGGCACTCGCCAGATCACCATCTCGACGATGCCGCCGTCTGGCAACACCGCCTTGTCGTAGAAAAGTCTGATCGCTTTCATGCCGACGCCGCGTGGTGATGGTGTATTACGCCATCACTTTTGGGTGGTGTCAACAGCCAAATTGGGCTGTCTCTTGAGATACCACTCCCGTCATATGGCGCGGATGACCTGTGCATGAGCTGACCGATTCTCCACCCAGCTTGCCCCGTTCTCACTGCGCCCCGCTAGAATCTGGTTGAATCAACCAATAGACCCATTCTGCCGAGGTGCTGCCGTGGAATCCATCGGTCTTTTTGAAGCCAAGACCCATCTGTCCGAACTGATCGCCCGCGCTGAGCGCGGCGAGGAGGTGGTGATCACGCGCCACAACAAGCCGGTGGCCAAGCTGGTGCCCATGCATGCCGGCTCAGAAGGCGTCAAGGTGGCGCGGCGGCGTGCCGCGCTGGCCGCCATCGAGGCGGTGCGCGAGGACATCCGGCGCGACGGTGGGGGCATGAGCAGCGATGAGATCGTGCAGATGATCCACGAGATGCGCGACGAGCAGACCGAGCGCAAGATGCGCGCGGCCGGCCTGTTGTGACGGGCGATATCGTCCTCGACACCTCCTACTTGTTGGCGGTGGTGATGGGCGACGAGGCCACGCCAGCCCAGGCAGACAAGGTGATGGCGGCGCGCTTGCTGGCGCCCGCGATTTGGCCGCTGGAGGTGGCCAACACTTTTCTGGTTAACCAGCGGCGCGGTCGCATCAACGCCGAGCAGTTGCGGCGTCTGGTGGAGGTGGTTGCGGCGCTGGATGTGCAGGTTGCGGCGCCTCCTTCGCTGTCGGTCGAACACTGGTGCCAATTCGCCACGGCGCACGGGCTGACCCCCTATGACGCGCAATACCTCGACCTCGCCCTTCAGCAGCGCTGTGGCATCGCCACCTGTGATGCGCGATTGGCGCAAGCGGCGGCGCGGGCCGGTGTGCCCGTCTTTTCCTGAAACAACTACTTTGATCCCCTGCCAGCCTTGGGTACCCCTATGAAAGCCTCTGAAATCCGCGCCACCTTCCTGAAGTACTTCGAGTCCAAGGGCCACACCATCGTGGCGTCGTCGCCGGTGATCCCTGGTGACGACCCGACGCTGCTGTTCACCAACGCCGGGATGAACCAGTTCAAGGATGTGTTCCTGGGCTTCGACAAGCGCCCCTATTCGCGCGCCACGACCAGCCAGAAGTGCATACGCGCCGGTGGCAAGCACAACGACCTGGACAACGTTGGCTACACCGCGCGCCACCATACCTTCTTCGAGATGCTGGGCAACTTCAGCTTCGGCGACTACTTCAAGCGCGACGCCATCGGCTACGCCTGGGAGTTGTTGACGGTTCACTTCAAGCTGCCTGCCGACAAGCTGTGGGTCACCGTCTACGCCGACGACGACGAGGCCTACGACATCTGGCACCAGCAAATCGGCGTGCCAGCCGAGCGCATCGTTCGCATCGGCGACAACAAGGGCGCGCGCTATGCGTCAGACAACTTCTGGATGATGGGCGACACGGGGCCTTGCGGTCCTTGCACCGAGATCTTCTACGACCACGGTCCCGAGATCGCCGGCGGCCCGCCGGGATCGCCCGGCGAGGACGGTGACCGCTACATCGAGATCTGGAACAACGTCTTCATGCAGTTCAACCGCACCGAAGACGGCGTGATGCACCCGCTGCCCAAACCCAGTGTTGACACCGGCATGGGCCTGGAGCGGTTGGCAGCGGTGCTGCAGCATGTGCACAGCAACTACGAGATCGATCTGTTCGCGCAGCTGCTGGCGGCTGCCAAACAGGCCGTTGACGCGGCCGGTGCAGGCGATTGCGACCCGACATCGCCGTCGCTCAAGGTGATCGCCGACCACATCCGCGCCTGTGCTTTCACGGTGACCGACGGCGTGATCCCGGGCAACGAGGGCCGAGGCTATGTGCTGAGGCGCATCGCCCGTCGCGCGATCCGCCACGGCTACAAGCTGGGCGCGCGCAAGCCTTTCTTCCACCGGCTGGTGGCGGCGCTCGATGCCGAGATGGGCGAGGCCTATCCCGAGCTGAGGCGTGCCGCCTCGCGTGTCACCGAGGTGCTCAAGGCCGAGGAGGAGCGCTTCTTCCTGACCATCCACCACGGCATGGAGATCCTGGAAGCCGCGCTCGCCGGTGGCACGAAGGTGATCGACGGCGACACCGCATTCAAGCTGCACGACACCTTCGGCTTTCCGGTCGACCTGACGGGCGATGTCTGCCGCGAACGCGGTGTCACGGTCGATGGCGCGGGGTTTGATGCGGCGATGAACCGCCAGCGCGCGATGGCCCGCTCGGCGACCAAGTTCAAGATGGCCGCCGGGCTGCATTACGACGGCACGCCGACCGCTTTCCACGGCTATGAACACCTGGCCTGCGAGACGGCCAAGGTCACCGCGCTCTATGTCGACGGCGCGACCGTGGCCAGCGTCAAGGCCGGCGACGACTGCGTGATCGTGCTCGACCAAAGCCCGTTTTACGCCGAGAGCGGCGGCCAGGCCGGTGACTCGGGCGAACTGCGCAGCGCCACAGCGCGCGTGCTGGTCGAGGACACCAGCAAGATCCAGTCGGACGTGTTTGGCCACGAGGGCCGGGTAATGGAGGGCGTGATCTCCGTCGGCGACCAATTGGCCGCTCGCGTCAACGCCGAGCAGCGTGCCCGCACGGTGCGCAACCACAGCGCCACGCACTTGATGCACAAGGCGCTGCGCGAGGTGCTGGGCGACCATGTGCAGCAAAAGGGCTCGCTGGTCAACGCCGATCGCACCCGTTTCGACTTTGCCCACAACGCGCCGGTCAGCGATGCGCAGATCCGCCGTGTCGAGGCCATCGTCAACGCCGAGGTGCTGGCCAATGCAGCGGCCTCGGCCCAGGTGATGGCGCTGGCTGACGCGCAGAACAGCGGCGCGATGATGTTGTTTGGCGAGAAATACGGCGAGACAGTGCGGGTGCTGACGATAGGCTCGAGCAAAGAGCTGTGCGGTGGCACGCATGTGGGCCGCACCGGTGACATCGGTCTGTTCAAGATCGTCGCCGAGGCTGGCGTGGCTGCTGGCATCCGCCGCGTCGAGGCCGTGACCGGCGACAACGCGCTGGCTTATCTGCAGCAGCTCGAATCCACCGTCGGCAGCGTGGCCGGCAACCTCAAGGTCACGCCCGCCGAGCTGCCAGCCCGTGTCGGCGCGGTGCTCGACCAGGTGCGCAGCCTGGAAAAAGAGATCGCTGCGCTCAAGGGCAAGCTGGCATCGGCCCAGGGCGACGAGTTGATGGCGCAAGCCGTCGATGTGCAGGGCATCAAGGTGCTGGCAGCGGTGCTGAACGGCGCCGACGCCAAGACCTTGCGCGACACGCTCGACAAGCTCAGGGACAAGCTCAAGACCGCGGCGATCGTGCTGGCGGTGGTCGACGGCGACCGGGTGCAGCTGGCTGCCGGCGTCACTGCCGACCTGTTGGCGCGGCCCGGTGCTCGCCTGAAGGCCGGCGAGTTGGTCAACTTTGTCGCCAGCCAGGTCGGTGGCAAGGGCGGTGGCAAGCCCGATCTGGCGATGGCCGGTGGCACCGACCCGACCGGGCTGCCAAAGGCTTTGGCGTCGGTCGCGGCCTGGGTCGGCGAGCGGGTCTGAGGACGGCGGATGCCGGGCTCAGTGCCCGCTTCGCCCGTTGATCAGGCCAAGCCGCGGGTCAGCAGCTCGGCCACCAACGCGTTGATGCCGCCGGCGTGGCCGGCCGCGCGCTCGCTGAGTTGGGCAGTCAATGATGACGGCAACTTGCAGGCGAAGGGCACCAGACCCGCAGCGGCATCGAGCCGGCGCTGCGCTTTGCGGTCTACCGGGTTGTCCTGGGCGAATCGGCCGGGAACGGCGGCCCGCTGGCGCTGACCCTCGAGCTTGCTTTCCAGCTGGCGGACGAGGTCGGTCTTTTTCATGCTCATGGTCGGCGTCTTCTTGTGGGTTGTCAGGGATGCATTGTCGTTCAGCCCCTGGGGTGGTGGCCGTACCGGCCGGGCTTGCCGCTGAGGCAGCTCAGCCTGAGGCGACAATCGAGGTTTTGCTCGACCGTGGAGTGACGATGGCCTCATGCCCAATTGACTTTCCTGGCGCTGCGCGCGCGCTGCGCTTGGACCAGGCCTTGATTAGCCTGGTCGCGAGGGGCCTGCGATGAGCCGTGTCGCGCGCAGCAGCACCGAAGCCGAGATCGACGCGCTCGACGCCGTCTGCGAACGCTTGGTCGGTTTCGGCATCGATGTCTCGCTCGAGTGGGTCGACGGCTACCTGACCGCGCTGGCGGCGAGTCGCCGGGCGATCGATGCGAGCGAGTGGTTGCCGGCGATGTTCGGCGACGCCTTCGAGCGCGCCTTCGCCGACCCGGCCGATGTGGCGCAGGCGTTGGCAGCGCTGACCGGGCGCTGGCATGTGCTCGTCAGCCAGCTCGACCCGCAGTCGCTGCTCGACGAGCCCGAGGACATGCGTTTGTCGCCGCTGATGCTCAGCTTCGACGAAGCGGCGCGCGCCGAATTGGTCAACGAGGGCCACATGACGGCCGAGGAGTCGATCGACCTGCTCAACACCGGTGCGCTGTGGGCCGAGGGCTTCATGGAGGCGGTGGCCACTTTTGCCCAAGACTGGCCCGAGCCTGACCTCGAAACCGATGACGGCCGCTGGTGTGAGGACTGTTTGTGCCGTGTGACTGCGCTGATGCTGCCGCAGGATGAGCTGGCCGAGCATTGCGCGGTCCAATATCCTGGCGAAACCCTGGAGCGCGACCAACTGGTCGACGAAGCCTGTTACGCGGTGCAGGACCTGCGGGTCTATTGGCTGGAACACGGCGTCAAGCCCGAGACGCGCCGGGTCGAGGTCAAGACCGGCCGCAACGACGTCTGCCCCTGCGGCAGCGGCAAGAAGTTCAAGAAGTGCCATGGCGCTGCTTGACCCCAGCGCCTGACCTGCACCGGATCACCGACATGTCCATCCCTGTTCCCCATTCGCCGCTGCCGCTGGGCGGCCGCCACATCGTGCTCGGCCTGTCCGGCGGCATCGCTTGCTACAAGTCGGCCGAGCTGGTGCGCGAGCTCGGCAAGGCGGGCGCCACCGTCCAGGTCGTGATGACCGACGCGGCGCAGGCTTTCATCACGCCGGTGACGATGCAGGCGCTGTCCGGTCTGCCGGTGGTGACCAGCCAGTGGGATGCGCGCGAGCCCAACAACATGGCCCACATCAACCTCAGCCGAGAGGCCGATGCGATCCTGGTTGCGCCGGCATCGGCTGACTTTCTGGCCAAGCTCGCGCAGGGCCGGGCCGATGAGCTGCTGTCGCTGCTGTGCCTGGCACGCCCGGTCGAGCTTTGTCCGCTGTTGCTGGCGCCGGCGATGAACCGCGAGATGTGGCTGCACCCAGCCACCCGCCGCAACGTGGCGCAAGTGCTGGCCGACGGCGCACAGGTCTTGGGCCCCGGCCATGGCGACCAAGCGTGCGGCGAATATGGCGATGGCCGCATGCTCGAGGCCAGCGAGTTGCGCGACGAGCTGATCGCGTTTTTCCAGCCCAAGCTGCTGGCGGGCAAGCGCGTGCTGATCAGTGCCGGGCCGACTTTCGAGGCGCTCGACCCGGTGCGCGGCATCACCAACCTGTCGTCCGGCAAGATGGGTTTTGCCATCGCCCGTGCGGCGCAGGAGGCAGGCGCCGAGGTCACGCTGGTGGCCGGCCCGGTGCACCTGGCCACGCCGCGCCATGTGCGTCGCATCGACGTGCAGTCGGCGCAGCAGATGTTCGACGCGGTGCTGCCGCTGGCCAAAGGGCAGGATGTGTTTGTCGCCACTGCCGCGGTAGCCGACTGGCGGCCTGCGGCCTTGGCCGAGCGCAAGATCAAGAAGGACGGCCAGGGCGGTTTGCCGGGTTTCGATTGGGTCGAGAACCCTGACATCCTGGCGGCGGTGGCGCGGCTGGACGCCAGGCCTTATTGCGTTGGGTTTGCCGCCGAGAGCCACGACTTGGCGTTTCACGCCCGTGAAAAGCTGGTTCGCAAGAACGTGCCGCTGGTGGTGGGCAACCTCGGGCCGGCCACCTTCGGTCGCGACGACAACAGCTTGCTGCTGGTCGATGCGCAGGGTGAGCGCGCGCTGGCCACCGCCGACAAGCTCAGCCTGGCGCGCGAGTTGGTGCGCGAGATCGCCGACCGCTTGGCGGCGGCAAAGGCTGCGGGCGCATGACGACCGTAGACCTCAAAGTGCTGGACCCGCGCATGGCCGAACATCTGCCGGCCTATGCCACGCCCGGCAGCGCGGGCCTGGACTTGCGCGCCTGCATAGCTGCGGCGCTGGTGATAGCACCTGGCCAGACCGTGCTGATCCCCACCGGCCTGGCGTTCCACATCGCCGACCCCGGACTGGCCGCGATGCTCCTGCCACGATCGGGCCTGGGCCACAAGCACGGCATCGTGCTGGGCAACCTGGTCGGCCTGATCGACAGCGATTACCAGGGACCGCTGATGGTCAGCTGCTGGAACCGCAGCCAGACGGCTTTCACGGTCGAGCCTATGGATCGGATTGCCCAACTGGTCATCGTGCCAGTGGTGCAGGCGACGTTCCGCTGCGTCGACGAGTTCGATGCCAGTGAGCGCGGCGCCGGCGGTTTCGGCTCGACCGGCAAAGCCTGAGCCGGACTGCCGGCCTGCGGCGTTCAGTGAAGGTGCGGCGAGGGCTGGGCGGTGGACAGCACGCTCAGCGCGCTCTCTGACAGGGTTTGCGCTGCTGCCTCTTCCTCGGTGGCTTCGCGCACCGCGTGCACCTTGACCGACAAGCGCAGCGCCATGCCTGCCAGTGGATGGTTGCCGTCGAGCACCAGGTGTGAGGGGTAGATCTCGGTGATCGTGTAGATCGCGTCGGTCTTCATGCCGGTGGTGGCCGCGCCCTCGGGCAGGCCGTCGAACTGCATTCCTTGCTCGAGGTGGCCCGGGAACAAGGCACGCTCCTCGAAGCACACCAGCGCCGGGTCGTAATCGCCGAAACCGTGCTCGGGTTCGAGATGCAGGTCGGTGGCGAAGCCGGTGCGCTGGCCGGTCAAGCATTCCTCGAGCTTGGGCAACAGGTCATGGCCGCCGAAAAAGAATTCCAGCGGCTCGGTCAGATCGTCGATGGTCTGACCTTGGGCATCGGTCAGATGCCAGGTCAGGCTGACGACACAGGGTGCGGTGATCAACATCGCGAGATGATCGCATAAGGGCCGCCCAGCGCCGCTGGGGTGTCGCACCGCGACAGCGACAATCCGGGCGATGGACGTCACTCAACCGTTGCCATTGCTGGGGGGCTTGTCCCCGGATGCCTTCATGCGCCGTCACTGGCAAAAGAAGCCTTTGCTCGTACGCCAGGCTTGGCCGGGGGTGCAGTCACCGATAGACCGCAGCGCGCTGTTCGACCTGGCGGGTGCCGACGGGGTGGAGTCTCGCTTGCTAACCCAATTTGACGGTGGCTGGCGGCTGCGGCACGGCCCATTCGGGCGCCGTGCGCTGCCGCCGATCAGCAAGCCAAACTGGACCATTCTGGTGCAAGGCTTGGACCTGCATTGGCAGTCGGCCCATGAGATGTTGCAGCGCTTTCGCTTCGTTCCTGAGGTCAGGCTAGACGACCTGATGATCTCCTACGCCAGCGACGGTGGTGGCGTTGGCCCGCATCTCGACTCCTACGACGTGTTCCTGCTTCAGGTCAAGGGGCGGCGGCGCTGGCGTATCGGGCCTGTCGCCGACCGCAGCCTGGTGCCCGACCGGCCGGTGCGCTTGCTGGCCAACTTCCTGCCGACTGAGGAATACCTGCTCGAACCTGGCGACATGCTCTACCTGCCGCCGCTGTGGGGCCACGATGGTGTGGCCGAGGGCGAGTGCATGACATGCTCGATCGGATTTCGGGCCGCGACCGCCACCTCGCTGGCGCAGGAGTTGCTGTACGAACTGGCTGAAGGTCTGGAGATCCCGGCCTCAGGCGATGCGCTGTACCGCGACCCTGGCCAGGGGGCCACCGCGACACCGGGCCGGATGCCCGAGAGCTTGCGCTTGTTTGCCGACAAGGCCTTGCAGCGTGCATTGCGTGACCCCAAGGCCATGGCCCGGGCGCTGGGCCAGTTGATGAGCGCGCCAAAGCCGCAGGTCTGGTTCGATGCGGGCTCGCCGCTGCTTGAAGGCTGCGGCGTGGTACTGGACCAGCGCAGCCGAATGGTCTATGACGACCATCATGTTTTTATCAATGGTGAGGCCTTTGTGGCGAGTGGGCGAGACGCCCGGTTGATGCACGGGTTGGCGGATCGGCGGCGGCTCGAAGCGGCTGAGCTGGCGCAATTGGGCACTTCGGCCCGAAGCTTGCTCAGTGACTGGGCGGAGGCGGGTTGGGTGCGCGTTGTCCCCTGAACAAGGCATGCCTGGCGCTCTAAGTGTGAATGTGGTGCGATCCAGCAAACCGGCGCACCGCTGCGGTGCGAGGTCGATCTGCGGTCGATTTGCAACGTTGGCAGTCTCTCAAGCAAATGTGGCTTTGCCACTTTGCTTGATCCCCACGGGGGGCGGCCGGCTTCGGCCGGCCTTGGGGCGCTCATTGGTCAGGCAATGAGCCGGGTTAATAGGGAGCTTCCCTAGGTTTTGCTATAATTTTTGGCTAGCCCCGGAAGGGCTCGAGCTTTCCGGGTCTGGTTTCTTGACGCATCGGCTTTAAACCGTATGTGTTGGATCCCGTTACCGGTAACTGTTGATCAACATCTCTCACTGAGGACACCAATGAACAAGTCAATCCTGATCGCCGCCCTGATTGCTGCCGCTTCCTTGACCGCTTGCGGCAAGAAGGAAGAAGCTGCTCCTGCTGCCGCACCCGCACCGGTTGCTGCACCCGCACCTGTGGCCACTGCATCGGCTGCTTCGGCACCTGCTGACGCTGCTGCTTCGGCTGCCGCTGGCGCTGCTGCGACTGCTGCAAGCAAGTAATCGGCTCACCCCGAACTTTTAAAAGCCGCCTTCGGGCGGCTTTTTTTTTGGGTGTGCCTGATCTCTCAAGCAAATGTGGCTTTGCCACTTTGCTTGATCCCCACGGGGGGCGGCCGGCGTCAGTCGGCCTTGGGGCGCTCAGGACTAGCAGTCGTCGCTTTAGGCGGCCGGTGTGCGGCCGAATAGTTTTGTCATTTCGGCCAGACGTTGGCCATGCCAGGCGTGGACTTGTTGCCACTCGAAGCGCCAGACCCACCATCCCGAGGCCGCGCCGGGCAGGTTCATGCGGCAGTCGCTGGGCAGCGCGAGGACGTCTTGCATCGGATGCACCACGGTGTCGGCGACCGAAGACGCAGCAGCGCGCATCAGCGACCAGGCGATGTCGTGGCCGTCGGTGGCCAGGTAGGCACGGGCATGGTGGCGTTCCTGGTCGGTGGCGCTGGCCCACCAGCCCACGCTGGTGTCGTTGTCATGGGTGCCGGTGTAGACCACGCTGTGATGGTGATGGTTGTGTGGCAGAAAAGGCTCGCTGGCATCGCCGGCGAAAGCGAACTGCAGCACCGCCATGCCGGGGAAACCGGTGGCCTGCATCAAGGCTTTGACCGCGGGTGAGAGCAGGCCGAGGTCTTCGGCGATCACCGGCAGCGGGCCCAGTGCCTGGCTGATCGCGTCGAACAAGGCCAGGCCCGGGCCGGGCCGCCAGCGGCCGTTCTCGGCGGTGGGCTCGGCCGCAGGGATCTCCCAGTAGTCTGCAAAGCCTCGGAAGTGGTCGATGCGCACGATATCGACCAGCTCAAAGGTTCGCCGCAGTCGCTGCACCCACCAGCCATAGCTCTCAGCCGCATGGGCTGACCAACGGTACTGCGGGTTGCCCCAGCGTTGGCCGGTTCGGCTGAAGTAGTCGGGCGGCACGCCCGCGACCACCGTCGGCTGGCCCTGGTCGTCGAGCTCGAACAAGTCCTGGCGCGACCAGACCTCGGCGCTCTGGTGGGCGATGAAGATCGGCATGTCGCCGATGATGCGAACACCTTTGGCGTGGGCATGGCTTCGCAGCGCCGCCCACTGGCGGTAGAAGCACCATTGGCAGAATCGGTAGAAGGCGATCCGGGTGGCCTGTTGCTGTGTCGCTGCCGCCAACGCCGAGGCTTGCCGGCGCGCCAGACCGGTCGGCCAGAGCGGCCAATCGGTCCACTTCGTGGCCTCGCAGATCGACATGAACAGCGCGTAGTCGTCGAGCCAGTCGGCGTGGCTGGCGCAGAAGGCTTTGAAATCGGCCTGGTCGGCCTCGCTGGACCTGTCGGCAAAGGCCGTTGCTGCCAAGGCCAGGCGATCCATTCGCCAGGGCACCAGGGTCGAGAAGTCGATCCTGCAGGCGTTGGTGGAGGGTGGGCTTGACAGCGCCTCGGCGTCCAGCCAGCCGCGCTGCTGCAGTTCGACCAGGTCGATCAGCAGCAGGTTGCCGGCAAACGCCGACGAGCTCATGTAAGGCGAGTCGCCGGGGCCGATACCGCCCAGCGGCAGCATCTGCCACAGCGTCTGCCCGGCACCGTGCAGCCAGTCGACGAAGTGGTAGGCGGCCACTCCGAGGTCGCCGCTGCCGTGTGGGCCGGGCAGGGAGGTGGGGTGCAGCAAGACGCCGCTGGCGCGGGGGAATCTCATGGTGTGCTGGCTCCAGGGTTCGGTTGGGAAGGCCGCCGACGGGCCAGCAGCATGACGCTGCGGGCGCGCAGCGCGCAGTGGCCGCTCATGATGGGCAATGGTTGATCTTCAGCCACTGGAGCTATGGTGTCGTCGGCCGCGGTGTTGAGCAACAAGCGCCAATCACCCTCGGGCAGCCTGAAGTCGGTGTCGAGGTCCTCGGCGTTGAACAGCAGCAGCAACAGTGTTGCGCCAGGCCCGTCGGTGTGCGGGTTGCGTCCGGGTGCGCCGATCAAGGCGCCGAGCACGCGCGATGCCGATTGGTTCCAGTCCCAGCCAGTGAGCGGCGCGCCGTTACGCCGCAGCCAGCCCAGGTCGGGCAGGCATTGGGCACCGGGCTGGCCTGTGTACCAGGTCGGGCGCAGCGGCAGCCACTGGCGTCGCAAGGCCAGCAGCTTGGCGGTCAAGCGCAGCAGCGAGGTGTCAGCCTTGGACCAATCGATCCAGGTTGTAGAGTTGTCTTGGCAGTAGGGATTGTTGTTGCCGCGCTGGCTGTGGCCGATCTCGTCGCCGGCAGCCAGCATTGGCGTGCCTTGGGACAGCAGCAGCGTTGCGAGCAGCGCGCGCTGCAGCCGTCCGCGCAGCATCAGCACCTCGGGGTCGTCGGTTTCTCCTTCGGCGCCGCAGTTCCAGCTCAGGTTGTGGTCATGGCCGTCGCGGTTGTTCTCGCCATTGGCCTCGTTGTGGCGGAAATCGAAGCTGACCAGGTCGCGCAGCGTGAAGCCGTCGTGCGAGACGATGTAGTTGACCGACTCCACCGGCTCGCGCCCGCGCGACTGCAAGCGCTGCGCCGAGCCTGCTAGCGCTTGCGCGAACTGGCCTCGGGTGACCGCACCGCCAAGCCAGAACGACCGCATGGTGTCGCGGAAACTGTCGTTCCACTCCAGCCAGCCGCTCGGGAAGTTGCCGGCCTGGTAGCCGCCGGGACCGATATCCCAGGGCTCGGCGATCAGCTTGCCGTCATTCCAGAGCCGTCCCAGCATCGGGTCCTGGCGAATGGCCGAGAAAAACGGCCCCTGCCGGTCGAAACCCAGGTCGCCGCGTCCCAGCACCGGGGCGAGGTCGAAACGGAAGCCGTCGACATGCATCTCGCCGACCCAGAAGCGCAGGCTGTCCATCACCAGTTGCAGCACGCGCGGCTGCCGGATATCGAAGGTGTTGCCGCAGCCGCTGTAGTTCTCGTAGCCAGCGCAGCGCTTGGGCGGCAGGCGGTAGCTGCCGGCGTTGTCCAGCCCGCGCCAACTCAGCGTGGGACCGGCCTCGTCGCTTTCAGCACTGTGGTTGAACACCACGTCGAGCAACACCTCGATGCCGGCCTGGTGCAAGCGGCGCACCATGCGGCGAAACTCGTTGCGTGCATCGGCTGGGTCGGCCGCCAAGCGCGGCGCCGGGCAGAAAAAGCCCAAGGTGTTGTAGCCCCAGTAGTTGGACAGGCCGTTTTCGACCAGGCGCTGCTCGTCCAGCCAGTAGTGCACGGGCAGCAGGCTGACCGCGGTGACACCCAGCGCCTGCAGGTGGGCCAGCGGCGCGTCGTGGCCCAGCCCGGCAAACGTGCCGCGCAACGGCTCGGGCACGTCGGGATGGGTCCGGGTATAGCCCTTGACATGCAGCTCGCAGATCACCGTGTCGGCCACCGGGGTGCGCGGCGGCCGGTCGTCGCCCCAGTCGAAGTCATCGCTCACGGCGCGGGCCTTGAGTGCGCCAGCAGCGTTGTCGCGCTGATCGGGTTGTAGCGCAGGACTTGCGGCCTGGCCGGATGGCTCTTCTGCCCAGCGGAAGTCTCCGACGATTTCGCGGGCGTAGGGGTCCAGCAGCAGCTTGCGCGGGTTGAAGCGCTGGCCGTGGTCGGGCCGCCAGGGACCGTGGGCCCGCAAGCCGTAGAGCTGCCCGGGCCGTCCCAGGTGGGCGAGAGGTCCTTGCGCCTGGACGCGCAGATAGCCGTGCCAGACGTCCTGGCTGCGGGCGGGCAGCCGGGCGCGATGGGTTTCCAGGCCGCCGCTGGCGTCGAACAGGCACAGCTCGATGGCTTCGGCCTGGCTGGAGGCCACGGCGATGTTCAGGCCCTGACCGTCCCAGTGGACGCCCATCGGCCAGGGCCGGCCGGCCTCGAGTTCTAGCGATCGTGGTGTCATGAAGCTTGCAGCGCCAGGCCATTCAGGCTTGAGGCCGGGTGGCTCTCAAGCAAATGTGGCTTTGCCACTTTGCTTGATCCCCACGGGGGGCGGCCGGCGTCAGTCGGCCTTGGGGCGCTCAGTGCATCCATTCGAAGAACACGCAGGCCAGCGGCGGCAGGTTGACCAGCAGCGATTGAGGCCGGCCGTGCGCGGGGATGGGCTCTGCATTTGCCGCCACCGTGCCGACGTTGCTGCCCCCGTAGTGGCTGGAATCGGTGTTGAGCCGCTCGACCCATTGGCCTTGGCGCGGCACGCCGATGCGCAAGCCGTGGTGCACCGTGGGCGTGAAGTTGCACAGCACCAGCACCGGGTGGGCAGGCGCCTCGCCATGGCGCACGAATGCCAGCACGCTGCGTGCGTTGTCGTGATGGTCTATCCACTCGAAACCGTCAGCGCTGAAGTCACGCTGGTGCAACGCCGGCAGCGATCGCTGCAAGGCGTTCAGATCGGCCACCAGCCGCTGCACGCCGGCGTGTGCCGGGTCGCCCAGCAGGTGCCAATCCAGGCTGCTGTCATGGTTCCATTCGCGCGCTTGCGCAAACTCGCAGCCCATGAACATCAGCTTCTTGCCCGGGTGGCCCCACATGAAGCCGTAATAAGCGCGCAGGTTGGCGAACTGTTGCCAGCGGTCGCCTGGCATCTTGCCCAGCAGCGACCCTTTGCCGTGCACCACCTCGTCGTGCGAGAGCGGCAGCACGAAGTTCTCGTTGAAGGCGTAGACCAGGCCAAAGCTCAGCTCACCCTGGTGATGGCTGCGGTGGATCGGGTCGCGCGCGATGTAGGCCAGGGTGTCGTGCATCCACCCCATGTTCCATTTGTAATGAAACCCCAGGCCGCCGGCATAGGTCGGTCGCGAGACCGCCGGAAATGCGGTGGACTCCTCGGCCAGCGTGATCGCCTGTGGCCGCTCAACGCCCACCACCTCGTTCAAGCGCTTCAAGAAGCTGATCGCCTCCAGGTTCTCGCGTCCGCCGTGCACATTGGGAATCCATTCGCCCGCCTCGCGGCTGTAGTCGCGGTACAGCATCGAGGCCACGGCGTCGACGCGCAGCCCGTCGACGCCGAAACGTTCCAACCAGTACAGCGCGTTGCCGATCAGGAAGTTGCGCACCTCGGTGCGGCCCAGGTTGCAGATCAGCGTGTTCCAGTCGGGGTGGTAGCCCTCGCGCGGATCGGCGTACTCGTACAGGTGGGTGCCGTCGAACAGCCCGGGGCCATGGGCGTCGGTGGGGAAATGCGAGGGCACCCAGTCCAGGATCACACCCAGGCCGGCGGCGTGCGCTTTTTCGACAAAGTGCGAGAAGCCAGCCGGGTCGCCAAAGCGAGAGGTCGGTGCGTACAGGCCCAACGGCTGGTAGCCCCAAGAGCCGTCGAAGGGGTGCTCGCTGATCGGCAGCAGCTCGACGTGGCTGAAGCCCAGGCTCACTGCATAAGGGATCAGCGTGTCGGCGAGTTCATCCCAGTTCAACCAGCGGTTGCCGTCCTCGGGCTTGCGCCGCCACGAGCCCAGGTGCACTTCGTAGATGCTGATGGGCGCACCCAGCGCATTGGCGGCCTGGCGTGCGGCCGAGCGCGGCACCGGCGCGGGCAGCGCCGCAACGATGCTGGCGGTGGCCGGGCGCAGTTCGGCGGCGCGGGCCATCGGATCGGCTTTTTGTGGCAGGCGCTGGCCGAAGGCCGAGTGCAGTTCGTATTTGTAGCGCGCACCGCTGGCCACGCCTGGGATGAACAGCTCCCAGACGCCGCATTCGCGCCGCAGCCGCATCGGGTGGCAGGCACCACGCCAGTGGTTGAAATCGCCGACCACGCTGACGCTGGAAGCATTCGGTGCCCAGACGGCAAAGCCGGTGCCCGTGACGCCCTCGTGCGTGCGAGGGGTCGACCCCAGCACCTCGTACGGCCGCAGGTGGGTGCCTTCGGCCAGCAGCCAGGCGTCGACCTCACCCAGCAAGGGGCCGAAGCGATAGGGGTCTTCGGCGATCTGGGTTTGGCCATTAGCCCAGGTGATGTGCAGGCGGTAGGCTGTTGGCACGTCGCCAGCTGCCAGCGCGACCGGCCCTTCGTAGACACCGTCAGCGTGGCGGCGCAGCAGCGTGCCGAGCTGGCGCGAATCTGCGGCGGCGATCACGGTCACCGCGCTGGCGCCGGGCAGGAATACCCGCACCCAGGCCTGGTCTTGAGCGTCCCGGTGCAACCCCAGCAGTGCAAATGGATCGCCGCAGCGGCCGTTGCGGATCAGGGCTATGTCTTCGTTGCTCAGCATGGATGCATCGTACGGTGTGCCAAGCCAGGGTCGCGGGCTCAGGCTTGCGGCGTCACGCGCCAGATCTGTTCGGCGTAAGCCCTGATCGTTCGGTCGGCGGAGAAAGGGCCCATGCCCGCGACGTTGGCGATGGCCCGGCGGGTCCAGGCTTCGGGGTCGCGGTAGAGCGCATCGACCCGGGCCTGGGTATCGACATAGGCGCGGTAGTCGGCGAGCAGCAGGTAATGGTCGCCGCCCCACAACAGGCTGTCGATCAGTGGCCGGTAGCGCGCCGGCTCGTCGGGTGAGAAGGCGCCAGCGGCGATCGAGTCCAGCACCGCTTTGAGCTGCGGGTCAGCCTCGTAGAGCCGCATCGGCTGGTAGCCGGCGGCGCGGATCGCGGCCACCTCGTGCGCGAGCTTGCCGAAGATGAAGATGTTGTCGTCGCCGACGTTCTGGCGGATCTCGATGTTGGCGCCGTCGTCGGTGCCGATGGTCAGTGCGCCGTTGAGTGCGAGCTTCATGTTGCCGGTGCCCGAGGCTTCGGTGCCGGCGGTCGAGATCTGCTCGGACAAGTCGGCGCCGGGCATGATGGTTTCTGCCACCGAGACACCATAGTTCGGGATGAACACGATCTTGAGTTTGTCGGCGATGCGGGGGTCGTGGTTGACGACCATTCCGACGTCGTGAATCAGCCGGATGATGTTCTTGGCCGTGGCATAGCTAGAGGCTGCTTTGCCAGCGAAGATGATGGTGCGCGACACCCAATCGGCGTTGGGCTGGGCCAGGATCGCGCGGTAGCGGGTGACAGCGTGCAGCAGGTTGAGCAATTGGCGCTTGTATTCATGGATGCGCTTGACCTGCACATCGAACAGGCTGGATGCATCGACCGTGATGCCGGTTGAGCGGTGGATCAGCGCGGCCAGGCGCTGTTTGTTGTGCTGCTTGATCGACCGGAAGGCCTCGCGAAAACCGGCGTCCTCGGCGAGCGGCAACAAGGCCTTGAGTTGGCCCAGGTCACGCCGCCAGCCATGACCCAGGCGGACATCGACCAGCGCTGCCAGCGCCGGGTTGGCCAAGGCCAGCCAGCGCCGCGGGGTCACGCCGTTGGTCATGTTGGTGAAACGCTCTGGCCACAGCGCGGCGAAGTCGGCGAAGATGGTCTCGACCAGCAGGTCGCTGTGCAGCTTGGACACACCGTTGACCTGGTGGCTGCCGACGATCGCCAGATGGGCCATGCGGACCCGGCGCTCGCCGCTTTCATCGACCAGCGAGAGCCTGCGCTGGAAGTCCATGTCGCCCGGGCGCAGCCTTTGTGCCAGCAGCAAGAAGTCGTGATTGATCCGGAAAATGATCTCCAGATGGCGCGGCAGCACCTGCTGCATCAGCGCCACGGGCCAGGTCTCCAATGCTTCGGGCATCAGCGTGTGGTTGGTGTAGCTGAACACCTTGTTCGTCAGGCGCCAGGCCGCAGCCCAGACAAAGCCGTTCTCGTCGACCAACAGGCGCATCAACTCGGCCACGCCGATCGCCGGGTGGGTGTCGTTGAGGTGGATCGCCACCTTGTCAGCCAGGTTGGCCAGCGTGCCGTGCTCGGCCAGGTGGCGCGCCAGGATGTCCTGGATCGATGCCGAGGTGAAAAAATACTCTTGCCGCAGCCGCAACTCGCGCCCGGCAGGCGTGCTGTCGTTGGGGTAGAGCACCCAGGAGATGTTCTCGAACTCGTTCTTGTACTCGGCCGCTCGGGCGTAGTCGCCCGAGTTGAACGCATGCAGGTCGATGTGCGCCGGGGCGGCGGCTTTCCACAGCCGCAGCGTGCTGACCCGCTCGGTGCCGTGGCCGGGGATCACATGGTCGTAGGCCTTGGCGTTGACCGCACCGGCGTGGCGCCAGACCGGCGGCGAGTCGGGTGACTCCGAGCGTTCGACCCAACCGCCGAAGCGCACCGGGTAGTGCACGCCCTGGCGCGGAAATTCCCAAGGCGTGCCATCCTCCAGCCAGGGGTCGGGGTGCTCGATCTGGCGACCACCTTGGATGCTCTGCGCGAACATGCCGAATTCGTAGCGTATGCCGTAGCCAAAGGACGGCAGCCCCACGCTGGCCATCGCGTCGAGAAAGCAAGCTGCCAGGCGGCCCAGGCCGCCGTTGCCCAGCGCGGCGTCTGGCTCGAAAGACTCGATGTCTTCTAGCGTGCGCGCGTGATGACCCACGCTGCCTGCCGCCGCCGCATCCAGCCCGAGCGCGGCCAACGCATTGCCCAGGCTGCGACCTATCAGGAATTCCATCGACAGGTAGTAGACCCGGCGCGCGCGGGCGGCACGGTCGGCCGCATCACCTGCGACCCAGCGCCTAGACAGGTCGACGCGCGCGACCTGGGCCACAGCACTCATCAGGTCAGTCGGCGTGGCTTCGGTCGGTGCCACGCCCACGGTGTCGAGCAGATGCCGCTCGACTCTGGCAGCCAGGGAGTCTGGGACTTGGTTCAGGGGATCGCTCATGGTGGGGCTCCGGTTTGCAGGGGGCTGGGGCTGGCCCGTGAAGCAGATGGCTGCGCTGCAGTCTGTCAGCATTATTCATGCCTTGGTGGCCGTAAAAGCGTCAAAAGCCATGGCACCATTCACCTTCAAACCACGTTGTTGCTAGCAGGGGTGCTGGCAACGAGGCCGTGGTGGTGGGAGACACAGCATCGCCAACGACGAACTTGCGTCCAGTTTTGATTTGCCCAAGCGCAGCGTGGCCTTGGTCCTGGCGGGCGGGCGCGGCAGCCGGCTCAGGGACTTGACCGACCGTCGGGCCAAGCCTGCGGTGTACTTTGGTGGCAAGTTCCGCATCATCGACTTCGCGCTGTCGAACTGTCTGAATTCGGGCATACGCCGCATCGGGGTGATCACGCAGTACAAGAGCCACAGTCTGCTGCGTCACCTGCAGCGAGGCTGGGCTTTTCTCAAGACCGAGATGAACGAGTTCGTCGACCTGCTGCCCGCACAGCAGCGGGTCGACGAGGAAAGTTGGTATCGCGGCACCGCCGACGCGGTCTACCAGAACCAGGACATTCTGGCCGCTTATGGGGCCGATTACATCGTCGTGTTGGCCGGCGACCATGTCTACAAGATGAACTACGCGCTGATGTTGGCCGACCATGTGCGGCATGGCCGCGAATGCACCGTGGGCTGCATCGAGGTGCCACGCGCCGAAGCCAGTGCCTTTGGCGTGATGGCGATCGATGAGCAGCGGCGCATCATCGACTTTGTCGAGAAACCCGCGGATCCGCCGGCGGTGCCCGGCAAGCCCGACCGCAGCCTGGCCAGCATGGGTATCTACATCTTCAATGCGCGCTACTTGTACAAGGAACTGGAGCGCGACATGGCAGATCCCGGCTCCAGCCATGACTTCGGCAAGGACATCATCCCTGCTGCGGTGCGCAACGGCCAGGCCGTGGCGCACCCGTACGAGATGAGCTGTGTCGGCAACAAGGTTGGCATGCAGCCCTACTGGCGTGATGTCGGCACGATCGACGCCTACTGGGACGCCAACATCGACTTGACCGCCACCGACCCTGAGCTCAACCTCTACGACACCCGTTGGCCGATCTGGACCTACCAGGCGCAGTTGCCGCCAGCCAAGTTTGTCCACAACCAGCCCGACCGGCGCGGGATGGCGGTCGAGTCTATGGTCTCGGGCGGTTGCATCGTCTCGGGCAGCGTGTTTCGCTCGGTGTTGTTCTCCGGCGTTCGGGTCCATTCGTACAGCCAGGTGAACTGGAGCGTGCTGCTGCCCGATGTACAGGTGGGTCGCGGTGCGAGGTTGACCAAGGTGGTGGTCGATCGCGGTTGCAGCATTCCCGACGGTATGGTGATTGGCGAGGACGACGCCGCCGATGCGCATCGCTTCCACCGCAGCGAGCAGGGCGTGACCCTGGTCACCCGCGGCATGTTGCTGGCGCTGGTCGCTTGATGGACCTGGTCCGAGTTGCTGCGGTGCCTGGGTCAACTAGCCTGAAGGTCCTGCATGTGGCTGCCGAGGTCTTTCCGCTGGTCAAGACCGGCGGGCTGGCCGACGTCGTCGCTGCGTTGCCGCCCGCGCTGGCCGATGCCGGCGCCGATGTGCGTCTGCTGTTGCCTGGTTTGCCCGCCATCCTGGACGCCTTGCAATCGGCGCGCACCTTGATCGACATCGGACCCTGCTTTGGTGCCCTGCGAGCGCGCTTGTTGCTGGGGCGAATGCCTGGCAACCAGCTGCCGGTCTATGTGATCGACGCGCCCTACCTCTACCGACGCCAGGGCGGTCCTTACCAATCGCCGGGCGGTGATGAATGGCCTGACAACCTGCAACGTTTTGCGCTGCTGGGATGGGTCGCCGCGCACCTGGCCGCGGGCGACGCCGACCCGGCCTGGGTGCCTGAGGTCGTCCATGCCCATGACTGGCATGCCGGGATGGCTTGTGCTTACATGGCCGATCACTTGCCCACTGCTGCCGCATCGGTTTTTACCGTTCACAACCTGGCATTCCAAGGGCTGTTTCCGCACCACGATTGGGCGCTGCTGGGTTTGAGTTCGCGCTTCATGTCGCCGTCGGGCATCGAATTCCACGGCCAGTTGTCGTTCATGAAGGCGGGGCTGAAGTTCGCCGACAAGATCACGACCGTCAGCCCCAGCTACGCAACGGAGATCGCCGCCAGCGCCGATGGCTTTGGCCTCGACGGGGTGATCCGCGGGCGGGCGGCCGATGTCAGCGGCATCCTCAACGGCATAGACACAGCGGTGTGGAATCCTGCGACAGACAGCGCGATCGCGGCGCCATACGACATGGGCCGCTTGGCCGGCAAACGTGTCTGTCGCCTCGCGCTCCAGCAAGCGATGGGTCTGGCTGCGGACGACCAGGCCTTGATCCTGACCGTCGTCAGTCGCCTGAGCTCGCAAAAGGGATTGGACCTGGTGTTGGGCGCACTGCCGGCGCTGGTTCGCGCCGGTGTGCAATTCGCTGTCCAGGGCACGGGCGACAAGGCGCTCGAAGCTGCTTTTCGGATCGCCGAGCGGGCTCATCCGGGGCGGGTGTCATTGCACATCGGCTACGACGAGGCCCGCGCCCACCAGATGATCGCTGGCGCCGACCTGATTGCTGTGCCTTCGCGTTTTGAGCCTTGTGGACTGACCCAGCTCTACGGGCTGCGCTATGGCACAGTGCCTTTGGTGCGGCGCGTGGGCGGGCTTGCCGACACCGTGTCAGACGGTGATTCGCGGTACCAAACCGGGTTTGTGTTCGATGCCGCCACACCTGCTGCATTGGAAGCTTGCGTGATGCGTGCTCTTGCGCTCAGGCGGGACGCCGCTGCCTGGCAAGCCGTGATGATGCGGGGCATGGCCCAAGACCTGTCCTGGACCGGCCCGGCACGCGACTATCTGGATTTGTACGGCGAGGCCCGTACTGCGCGAATGGCCTCACCGCGCTTGGTGCGGGTGTAAAGGCTTGCGCAGATCAGGCGCTCACGCTGCTTGGGCGCTTTGCGCTGTCGCCGTGACGGCGCAAAGCTTCACCAGGCCTTGAACCAGGGTTTTTTGGACGCTGGTCCTGCGGTCGTTGCAGACGGCGTGGTCTTCATCAGCAGCCGTCGGACACCGCCTCTGGCGTGCTGCACGTCGCCCAGCATGCGCGGCATGATGTGCACATGCGCATGCATCACGACCTGCCCGGCTACGGCTTCCACATTGACGCCGACGGTGTAGCCGTCAGGCCGCTCGGTTTCGTCGAGTTTTATCTTGACCGTTCGCACCAGATCCCAAACGCCCATGTAGTCTTCGTGCGGCAACAAGAAGACGTTCGTTGCGTGGCGACGCGAGATGACCAGCGTGTGGCCCACGCTCAGCGGCGTGGAGTCCGGAATCGCATAGGCGTAGTCATTTTCAGCAAACGGCGGCGGGTCTTCACGTTTAGCCAGTTCACAAAATTCGCAATTTTCCATGACCGAGCTCGCACACTGTGCGATTTCAAAGTTTTGACTGCACCGGATTCTAGACGGACATCGCGCGAGGTTTGTCTACTCTCGAGCCGGGTGGGCGGTTCGCGGCCAGGCGCAACCTGACTCTGGGATCCATCGTGCGCTCTGCTGTTGCCCGTGGCGCACCAGCACGAAATCAAGTCAGGGATTTCACCCCAGACTGGGCGAGGAGGGCTGGCATGATGGCGCGCAGTTTTTTGTCCGCCCTCCTCAAGGAAAAATCACCATGTCTCATTCGCCTATCGATCCTCGCCGCCGCGCCCTCAGTGCTGGCCTGGGTGCCTTGCTGGCCGCACCCGGCCTGGTCAGTGCCCAATCCCCCGCCCCACGCTGGAAGCCTGATCGCCCGATCACCATCTACAACCCGTTTGCGGTGGGCGGCATCACCGACATGCACCTGCGCTTCCTGGGCGAGCGGGTAGGGCGCATCCTGGGCCAGCCGGTGCTGGTGGAAGCGCGTGCGGGTGCCGCGGGCACCTTGGCGCCGGCTGCGCTGATGTCGGCCAAGTCTGATGGCCACACGCTGGCCTGCTACACCATCAACAGTCTGCGTTACCCGCACTACCAGTCGGTGAACTGGCACCCCACCCGGGATTTCAGTTTCATCACCGGCTTGTCGTCCTACACCTTTGCCTTGGTGGTACGCGCCGATTCACCTTGGAAGTCGGTAGAAGACTTGTTTGCTGCCGGCAAGGCCGAGCCTGAGAAGTACACCTACGGAACCAGCGGCATCGGCGGTTCAGGCCACTTGATGATGCTGGAGATCGAACAGGCCGTGGGTTCACGCTTCACCCATGTGCCTTACAAAGGTGGCGCCGAGTGGATGCAAGCGCTGATGGCTGGTCACATCAACTTCTTGGCCGATGCATCGCAGTGGGGCCCGTTTGTCGACGATGGCCGCTGCCGCATTCTGGCCATGGTGACCGAGCAGCGCCTGCCGCGCTACGCCAACATCACGACACTCAAGGAGAAAGGCATCAACGCGGTCGGCATGAGTCCCTATGGACTGGTGGGCCCGAAAGACCTGCCGCCAGCCATCGTGCAGAGCCTTTATGACGCCTTCGAGGAGGCCGGCAAGGACCCCGGCGTGCAGGCGCTGCTCGACCGCTTTGTGCAAGTGCCCTGGCGGCGCAATCCGGCCGAGTACCGCCAGTTTGCCGAGCAGTACTTTGTCAGCGTCAAGCCGCTGTTGATCAAGGCCGGCTTGGCCAAGCCCTGAACTGCCGGGCGCTGAGTTGGTGCGCGCGTTCGAGGCCTATCGGTCAGTGGTCGATGGCGCTTTGTCGGCGCAGGTTGGCGATGCTTGAATGGGGCCGGATGCTGTGCTCGGTTCGCCGTCCTGGCGCCTAACTGACAGCGGATCGAGACCTATCGTGAAATGCGAGCGACTTTCAAGGCGCCGCCTGCCATCCAAGGCCATCCGAACGCGAATGACGGTGTGGGCAGGATGATGGCGGGGTAGCTCTCAAGCAAATGTGGCTTTGCCACTTTGCTTGAGCCCCACGGGGGGCTGGCGGCTTCGGCCGGCCTTGGGGCGCTCAGAGTCAGCGCGCAGTCGAGCAAACTGAGCGTTTGTCCACGTCCAGAAGGATCAACCCACCGTGCGTGTACAGCCATGCCACCGGTGTACGTATCGCCAGGACGAATTGAGCGGTGACCAGCTGCGACCCATGTGGCGCCGAACCTGGCAACGCCGACAACGCGCCAGTCAACTGAACATCATCGCCAGCATCGCTGCGTCGTCCATCCAGTTCAAGCTGGCGTGGGCGGCCAGCCGGTAGGTCAGCAGCACGCAGCGTTCAAGGAAATGTTCGAAAGTCATCACGACCTGACATCGTCAAGGACCGTCATCACCGTGGCCCGCGAGACCTTGAAGTCATGCGCCACCGCCGTCGTCCTGGCCGTTGACCAGCGCCAGCCGGTAGGTGCTTGCCGCTGTGTTGAGCGCAGGCTTGAAGCTGCGGCGACATCAGTCGGCGCCTGGGGCGCTGTCGTCAGTGTCGTCGGCCGCGTTGTCGGCCGCCGGCGCGCTGAGCCGACGCAGGGTCAGCGCGCAGCGCTGGTCTATCAGCGTGACGATCTGTCCGAGGATGGGGTGGCCCTGGCTTTGCCCATCGAACGCTGCCACGGTCTGTCGGGCCAGCCCGGGCAGGCGGGTCGCGATGGCCATCACCCGCTTCTTGACCTGGGCGGGTGACAGGCCGGCGTCGCGGGCGAAGCGCTCCCAGTGACTGGCCATCAGCGCGCTGAAGCGGTATTGGCCGCCCAGCTTCATCGCCATCTTGTCGGTCAGGCGCGGGTAGACCGCTGTGCACAGCAGGTCGTAGAGGGGGGCCAGCGTGGCGTCGGTGGGGCCGCCAGCGCGGCCAGCCGAGGCCGCAGCGCCGTACAGCAGCGAGAAGTTCTTGCCATGCGCGTCGTGGTTGCCGATCAGGGCGTTGAACACCACCGCGTCCAGCAGCGCCAGCACGGGCAACGCGCTGGGCCGGGTGGCGCGGCGCAGCAAGGCAAAACACTGCGCCAGGTCAGGGCCGCCCTCGTTCTGGTACTTGTGCTCGGGCGGCACAGCCAGGGCCTGGCAGAAGTCTTCCTGGTGCAGGCGTATCGGTGGGGGATTGGGGGCGGGCGTGGGCTCTGCCGTCCGCGCTGCTGCGGCCAGTCGGTCGTAGCGCTGCACCAGCAGCACGGCGCCCTGGGCAACCGGGTGGATCTGCACCGACGCCACCGCCAGCTTCAGTGCCGCGGCCAGGCGCATGCAGAACGCCTCGTTGAACACCGTGCCGTCCAGCCCCGCGATCGCCGGCTTGAGGATGTGGGTGCTGGGCGAACCAAACAGCGGCAGGCCGATGCTGCCATCGTCGGCGACGACCACCGGCAGCTTGTCTTGTGCACCGGCCAGCGACAGGCGCAGGCCTTGCTGGCCGGCCAGCATCGGCCGCTGCGGCATGTCGTCAAGCAGTGCTTGCCGCTCGGCCGCATCCAGCCAGCGCACGGTGTTGGCCTCGGCCTGCGGCACAGGGCTCTGGCCGGGCTCCAGCAGGGTGACGGCGCCGGCGCATTCGCCGCCGATGCCGGCCAGCAGTGCGAAGTCGTTTTGCCGCGAGGCCTGCAGCGCCTGTGCCACCAAGCGGCGCTGCTCACCCTCGGGCAACAGGCCGGCGAAGAATGGCCGCGCCGCGTGGTCGTCAAAGGCTTCCGCGCGCAGCGGGAGTGATTGCGACAGCGGCCAAGGCTTGTGCTGCGCCAGCCAGTCCGGTGCGTACTCGAAGCGCAGCCGGCCCGCCACCTGGCTCAGCGTGCCGACCCTGGCGCTGGTCAGCCCGGCGCTGAACCAGACCTCGAGGGTGCGAGCGGCCATGTCAGTCCGGGCCAAGAGATGGCAAGCCGTGCACGGCCAAGGAGCCCCCCAGCGCATGCAGCACGCGCAAGATGTTTTCCAGCCGCAGCGTGGGTTTGCCGGCCTCCAGGTCGACGATGAAGCGCACGCCCACCCCGGCGGCCAGCGCAAGCTGCGGCTGGGTCAGGCCCAGCCGCTTGCGGGCGGTGCGGGCGGCCAGACCCAGCGCTGCGGGGGTGTCGATGACGGATTGCTCGGGCATGATTATTTCCTGTTCGGGAAATTATCTCTCAACTTCAGTCTGAATGGACATTTGATTCCCGATCGGGTGATTTTTGTCGATCGAGGTCGGCGGTCAGTCAAAATGTACCGATCGGGATTTCCAACCATCACCCTGCGCCGATCTGCGCGGCCAGGACGTTGTCACCCGGAACCGAGCGAGGCCGCTCACTGGATCCGCACCGGCTGCCCGCCCTGCACGATGGCAACCAACTTGGCCAGCAGGTTCGAAGGTCTCTTTTTGGCGGGCAAAAAGGTCAGTTCAAGGCGTCTGTTCTTAAACCATTTAACGACTTGAGTCGACCTTGTCTAGGCAAGCCCGATCGGCATAAGACCTAGCCCTGTACCAGTGCGCATGCTTTTTTGACTCAGGCACGGCAACCGGCGCGCAGCAGCGGTCGGCAACCGGGCCACAATGAAATGAGGGCCGGGCGATGAACGCTGTTGCACCTCTGGTTGACCGGAAGGCTATCCGTCATTTGGGTGCGACGCGCGCGAGTTTCTCGGCCATGCGCGTTTGCCATCCTGGTCCAGATGCGCGCCATTTGAGAATGACATCCTCAGGCAACCGAATAGAGATCAACTTCTTCGGGTTTAGAGAAACGGGTCTGCCACCCTTGTTGACCTTTCCTCGTGCCAGCATGTCCTCGGTCAACTCAGGAAGTTCCTCATACTCCTCCGGCTGAATGACGTGCGTTGCCACCTTGGCGAGGTCAGATCCCAAGGAGGGGGGCGATGAGCGCTTGCTCGCGGTCATTGGCTTTGCTCATGCTGAACACATGGCGATCCGCGCCACGCGGTGTGTAGCCAACTACTACCATCCGATCCCTGAGCAAGCCGTAGCAAAGGATTCGTTGTTCGCCGTAGCCCTTGCGCGTGTCTACCGTCTCAAAGTTGGTCGACTCGGAGACGAACTTCGCGTCCTCAAAGTCAAGCTGCGTCTCGGCGATAGCCTTGGCGCGCTTCGCTGGATCGTAGATGATGGACACGATGTTATTGTATTTACATCAACCATCGAGCACAAGAGTGTCCGCTCCATGGAGCCCAACGTTGGAGCTGATGCGCTGAGCCTGAGATGAACGGGTTCGGGTTGGCCGCCTCGGCCCTGTTGATCCCCAACTCCCGGGCGATCTGTGCGAGCTTGCTCGAGTGCTGCACGGGCTTGCGAACTCCACGGTACGGCTCCCGTGGTGAGTTCGAATCGATCTTTGTCAGGAGCCGCTGAGACGAACGCAGTCTCAAGTCGGCTGAGAGCACGCCTTGGCAGACCTCGTAAGTCGTCATCCGCTGCAACCTGTGTCAAAAAGCTGGGGACACGCGGGGACACGGGGGACACGTTGATTTCATTGGGTTTTTTGGCTCGGTCGCGTGGGGACACAGTGGGAACACGTGGGGACAGGCTGCCGGCACCATGTCACCGCCGTCGGCTGCCACGTCATCGGTCGCAGCCTTGGCATGGTCGTTGTCCCCGCCTGTCCCCGGCCTGCGCGACGGCCGATGACGCCCTGGTGCGCCGGCCCGACGCGGCTCTGGTCGACCGAGTGGCAGGCGGTGCACCGGCTCTCGTATAGCTGCTGGCCGCGAACGACGTCGCCGGCGGTAAACATCGCCGAGGCGGCAGCCATCAGCGCAACGTCAGCACGATCGTGCAGGGCTTGCTCAAGGGGCCTTCCTGTGATGTGGCGGGGCCACCACGGCAGCGCGCTGTGGCCGTGGCTGTGGGACGCAGGCCCCGGTGGCGAAGGCCTTGGACGAGGGCCTTTTCAGGTCTAAGTTCAGCAGCGCGAAGTGCCCCGCTTCGTCGGCCGCCAGGCGCGCCGCGATCTTGCCCAGCGCCAGGTCATTGAACGCGGTGGCCACGCACAGGTTGGCATTGGTTGCTCCGAGTTCCAGGCGCGAGGCCAGATCGAGCACGTCGTCTTCATACCTGAATTGATCGACCTTCAGCGCCTTGGCGTACTCGTCGCGTGTCTAGGCCTCGACGGGAAGGCATCCGAACTTGCGGTTGGTAGCGACGAGAGCGTCGTTGTGCTGCCTGCGATCGCCCTGGATCCCGGTATGTTTACCCAGATCGCCGTCGAACGCTCGCCGCTGGCGAGGTCAATCTGACTTGATAGTCAATTT
>CAMCTC010000013.1 GCA_945878355.1 Bordetella parapertussis
GACACCGCGGGCTGCGCAGCAGCACGCCGTGGATTTGGCGTCGAGCGTATTGCCACTGTGGAGAACTGACATGAACGCACCCCTGCCTGAGTCGATCCGCCTGGCCCTCGAAGCCGCAACGCTCGACGACAAATACACCCTAGCCAGCGGCCGTGCCTTCATGAGCGGTGTGCAGGCGCTGGTGCGGCTGCCGATGCTGCAGCGCCAGCGCGATGCGGCGGTCGGTCTGAACACCGCCGGCTTCATCAGCGGCTACCGCGGCTCGCCGCTGGGCGGCTATGACCAGTCGCTGTGGGCCGCCAAGAAACACTTGGCGGCGCAGAACATCGTGTTCCAACCCGGTGTCAACGAGGAATTGGCGGCCACCGCGGTCTGGGGCACGCAGCAGATCGAGTTCGACCCCACGAACAAGAAGTTCGACGGCGTGTTCGGCATCTGGTACGGCAAAGGCCCGGGCGTTGACCGCTGCTCGGATGTGTTCAAACACGCCAACATGGCGGGCACCGCGCCGCACGGCGGCGTGATCGCGCTGGCAGGCGACGACCATGTGGCCAAAAGCAGCACCGCCGCGCACCAGAGCGACCACATCTTCAAAGCCTGCGGGCTGCCGGTGTTCTTCCCGGCCAGCGCGCAGGACATCCTCGACCTCGGGCTGCACGCGTTCGCGATGAGCCGCTTCTCGGGTCTGTGGACCTCGATGAAGACGATCCAGGAAGTGGTCGAGTCGTCGGCCAGCATCGATGTCTCGGCCGACCGGGTCAAGATCTTGCTGCCGACCGATTTCGAGATACCACCGGGCGGGCTGCACATCCGCTGGCCCGACGCCGCGCTGGTGCAAGAGGCACGGCTGTTCGACTTCAAGTGGTACGCCGCGCTGGCCTATGTGCGCGCGAACCGGCTCAACCACAACGTGATCGAAGGTGCGAACGACCGATTCGGCATCATCGCCAGCGGCAAGGCCTTCAACGACACCCGCCAGGCGCTGGCCGACCTGGGGCTTGACGACGACAGTTGCCGGGCCATCGGCATCCGGTTGCACAAGGTCACGGTGGTCTGGCCGCTGGAAGCCACGATCACGCGCGAGTTCGCCCAGGGCTTGCAAGAGATCCTGGTGGTCGAGGAAAAGCGCCAGGTCATCGAGTACCAGATCAAGGAAGAGCTCTACAACTGGCGACCCGACGTGCGGCCCAACGTGCTGGGCAAGTTCGACGAACTGGCCGACGACGCCTCGGGCGGCGAGTGGAGCCAGCCCAACCCCAGCGGCAACTGGTTGCTGCGCGCCAACGCCGACCTGAACCCTTCGCTGATCGCCCAGGCGATCGCCAAGCGGCTGAAAAAACTCGGCGTGCCCGAGCACATCTCGGCACGAATGGACGCGCGGCTGGACTTGCTCGCGGCCAAGGAGCGTGCGCTGGCGGTGGGCACGGCCGGCGGGGCCGAGCGCCAGCCCTGGTTCTGCAGCGGCTGCCCGCACAACACCAGCACGAGAGTCCCCGAGGGTTCGCGGGCCATGGCCGGCATCGGCTGCCACTTCATGGCCACCTGGATGGACCGCGCGACCATAGGCTTCACCCAGATGGGCGGTGAAGGCGTGCCCTGGGTCGGCCAGTCGCATTTCAGCAAGCGGGCGCACATGTTCGCCAACTTGGGCGATGGAACCTATTACCACTCGGGTTCGCTGGCGATCCGGCAGAGCATCGCCGCAGGGGTCAACGTCACCTACAAGATCCTCTACAACGACGCGGTCGCGATGACCGGCGGCCAGCCTATCGACGGCATCCTGACCGTGCCGCAGATCACCCGCGCGGTCGAGGCCGAAGGCGCGAAGAAAATCGTCATCGTCACCGACGAGCCTCAGAAGTACCAGCTGCCGCTGAACCTGGCGCCGGGCACAACAGTGCGGCACCGTGACGAGCTCGACGCGGTGCAGCGCGAGCTGCGCGAGCTGCCCGGCTGCAGCGTGCTGATTTACGACCAGACCTGCGCGACCGAAAAGCGCCGCCGCCGCAAGCGCGGCAAGCTGGTCGACCCGGCCAAACGGGTCGTGATCAACGAGCTGGTCTGCGAGGGCTGTGGCGACTGCAGCGTGCAGAGCAACTGCCTGAGCGTCGAGCCGATCGAGACCGAGTTCGGCCGCAAGCGCCGCATCAACCAGAGCAGCTGCAACAAGGACTATTCCTGCACCAAGGGCTTTTGCCCAAGCTTTGTCACCGTCGAGGGTGGGCAGCTCAAGAAGCCGAAGAAAGAAACCCGGCAAGACCCGTTCGCCCTGCCGCCTTGCCCCGAACCGCTGCTGCCGCGCGCGATCGACGCGCAGGGGCGCCATCGGCCCTGGAGCGTGGTCGTCGCCGGCGTCGGCGGCACCGGCGTGATCACGATCGGCCAGCTGCTGGGCATGGCCGCGCACCTCGAAGGCAAGGGCGTGGTGACGCAGGACTCGGCCGGGCTGGCGCAAAAAGGCGGTGCGACCTGGAGCCATGTCCAGATCGCCGAGCGTCCAGAGGACATCCACACGACCAAGGTCGACACCGCCAAGGCCGACCTGGTGGTCGCCTGCGACAGCATCGTTGCCGCCGGCCGCGCGACGCTGTCGCTGATGCGCGAGGGCCAGACCCACGTCGCGATGAATTCGCACGCCACACCGACCGCAGCCTTCGTCGCCGACCCCGACTGGCAGGCGCCGACGGCGGGCTGCGAAGCCGCGCTGGTAGCAACCGTCGGGCGCGAGCGGCTCGGCCAGTTCGACGCCGAAGAGGTCGCGCTGCAGTTGCTGGGTGACGCGATTTACGCCAACCCGCTGCTGCTGGGCTATGCCTGGCAACGCGGCTGGTTGCCGCTGGGCCAGGCCGCGCTGCGGCGCGCGTTCGAGCTCAACGGCACCCAGGTCGAGAACAACCTGGCCGCTTTTGAGTGGGGCCGGCGCTGCGCCCAGGATCTGGCGGCAGTGCGCGCGCTGTTCCAGGCCGCACAGGTGATCCAGTTCGTCAAGAAGCCTTCGGTCGACGAGATGGTCGCCAAACGGGTGGCATTTCTCACCGACTACCAGGACGCAGGCTACGCCAGTCGCTACAGCGAATTCGTCGCCAAGGTTCGGCAAGCCGAAACACCGCTGGGCAGCCACAAGCTCAGCGAGGCAGTGGCGCGCTACTTGTTCAAGCTGATGGCCTACAAGGACGAGTACGAGGTTGCAAGACTGCACAGCGACCGCGCGTTCACCGACAAGGTCGCCGCGATGTTCGACGGCGAGATGGGCCGCGACTACAAGATCGTCCACCACCTCGCGCCGCCGCTGCTGGCCAAGACCAACGACAAGGGTGAGCTGGTCAAGCGCGCGTTCGGACCCTGGATGCGCCATGGCATGGCCTGGCTGGCGAAGATGAAAGGCTTGCGCGGCACCGCGCTCGATGTCTTCGGCCGCACCGAAGAACGCCGCACCGAGCGTGCGCTGATCACCGAGTACCAAACCTGCATCACCGAACTGCTCGCCGGCTTGAACGCCGGCAACCTGACTGCGGCCACTGAGATCGCCCGCGTCCCCGAGGAGATTCGCGGCTATGGCCATGTCAAGAACCGGCACCTCGCCGCAGTGCGGCCGAAGTGGGACCGGCTGATGGCGCAGTGGCGTCAGGGTGGCGCGACAGCCGGCGCGAAATCCGCGGCTTGAGGTCGCGCGATTGCGCCATACTCGGCGCTGCGGCGTCTGGCCGACCTGATCAGGACTTTTGCGATGAACGAGGCACGAAACGAGATGCTGGTCCAGCCAGCATGGCTGGCCGCCAGCCTGGACGATCCAACGCTGCGAATTCTCGACTGCACCACCCACATGGTCCCGCAGCCGGTCGGTGCCTCGAAGATCGTTAGCGGCAAAGCGGACTACCTGGCCGGTCATCTGCCCGGCGCGCAACATGTCGACATGGTTGAGGACTTGTCCGACCCGGCCGGGCCGTACCCCTACACGCTGCCGTCGCCAGAACGGGTCGAGCAATTGCTGAGCCGGCTTGGCGTCTCGAATGAACACCGGATCATCATTTATGGCCGCAGCAGCCTGGTCACGCTGACGCGGGCCTGGTATGTGCTGCACGCGATGGGTCACCGCCGGGTCGCGCTGCTCGACGGCGGCTTCCAGCAATGGCAGCGACAGAGCTTGCCGGTCACGGCCGAATTGCCGACCTTCGCACCGACCGCGTACCGTGCACACCACGATCCGCGGCGCAAAGCCAGCCTGGAAGAAGTCAGGCAAGCCGCAGCGTCTGAAGTCAAGCCTGCGCCGGGCAACCCGCCAGCAGGCAGCTTGCTGCTCAACGCCTTGTCGCCGGAACAGTTCGCCGGCACGGGTGGCGCGCATTACGGTCGCCCAGGTCGGATTCCGGGCAGCGTCAACGTACCGGCGCGCGACTTGTCGAATCCCGAGACGCTGGGTTTCGAATCGCTGGATCGCCTGCGGGCGATGTTCGAACAAGCCGGCGCGCTGCGAGCGCGGCGTGTCATCCACTACTGCGGCGGTGGCATTGCCGCGACCGCCACGGCCTTCGCACTCGAGATGCTGGGCCACCCGGACTGGGCGGTTTACGACAACTCGCTGCTCGAATGGTCCACGCTGCCCGACACCGCGCTGCACCAGGGTTGATCGACGAGTTGCCAGGCAACATCATCCGATGCGCCAGCTGGCAACCCTCGAATGAGGTTCACCCAGCCACGCCCGTCCCCACAGCAACCTCTTCCCGATGATCGACAAGACAGTTCCCAACCTCGCCGCCGCGCTGGCCGATGTGCCCGACGGCGCGACGATCATGATCGGCGGCTTCGGCACCGCCGGCCTGCCCGATGAACTGGTCGAGGCGCTGCTGGCCCAGGGGGCCAAAGGCCTGACCATCGTCAACAACAACGCCGGCAACGGCGACACCGGGCTGGCCGGGCTGCTGGCAGCGGGTCGGGTGCGCAAGGTGATCTGCAGCTTTCCGCGTCAGGTCGACAGCCACCACTTCGACCGCCTCTACCGCGCTGGCCAGATCGAGCTCGAGTTGGTGCCCCAGGGCAACCTGGCCGAGCGCATCCGCGCCGCGGGCGCGGGCATCGGCGGCTTCTTCACGCCCACCGGCTACGGCACCGAGTTGGCCCGCGGCAAGGAAACGCGCGAGATCGACGGCAGGATGTATGTGCTCGAGAGCCCGATCCACGCCGACTACGCGCTGATCAAGGCCGAGCGCGGTGACCGCTGGGGCAACCTGACTTACCGCATGACCGCGCGCAACTTCGGCCCGGTGATGGCAACCGCGGCCAAGATCACGGTCGCCAGCGTGCACGAGATCGTCGAGCTCGGCGCGCTAGACCCTGAAGCGGTGGTCACGCCGGGATTGTTCGTCCAGCGCGTGGTCAGGATTGACCGTGCCACCACCCAGGCCGGCGGCATCAAGACCAGCGGAGCGCGCGCATGAGCCCCATCCCCGACCTCAAATGGACCCGCGACCAGATGGCGCAGCGCGTGGCGCGCGACATCCCGGACGGCTCGGTCGTCAACCTGGGCATAGGCCTGCCCACTTTGGTGGCCAACCACTTGCCCAAGCCCGGCTCAGCCGATGACCGCGAGATCATGATGCAGAGCGAGAACGGCGTGATCGGCTTCGGCCCCGCGCCGCCGCCCGGCGAGGAAGACTACGACTTGATCAACGCCGGCAAGCAGCCGATCACGCTGCTGCCCGGCGGCTGCTACTTTCACCATGCCGACAGCTTCGCGATGATGCGCGGCGGCCACCTCGACATCTGCGTGCTCGGCGCGTTCCAGGTCTCGGGTCGGGGCGACCTGGCGAACTGGCACACCGGCGCGCCCGGCGCAATCCCTGCGGTGGGCGGCGCGATGGACCTGGCCACCGGCGCGAAGAAAACCTTCGTGATGATGGAGCACCGAACCAAGTCGGGCGAGTCCAAGATCGTCGCCGACTGCAGCTACCCGCTCACCGGCATGGGCTGCGTGCGCCGCATCTACACCGATCTGGCGGTGCTGGAGATCACGCCGGCCGGCGTCAAGGTGCTTGAGCGCGTTGAGGGCCTGAGCTTCGAGGATTTGCAGGCCGCCACCGACGTGCCCTTGCTGCGCTGAGCGCGCGGAAATCCATGCTACCGTTTGATTCAACAAGAGTTTGATCCGATAAAAGGGAGCGACAGCATGAGGATGAATTTGACTGCCCGGACCTTGACCATCGGCTGCATCACCGCAGCGATGGCGCTGGCAGCCTCGGCGGCCAATGTCAAGGTGACGCCGCTCGGTGGCCAGACGGGCGAGTTCTGCCCGCAGGACCGGGCGTTGATCTTCGAGGATCCGAACGGCACGCGAATCCTCTACGACGCCGGCCGCACGGTGGCCGGCGCGAGCGACCCCCGGTTGGGCAAGGTCGACATCATCCTGGTCAGCCATGTGCACGGCGACCACGTCGGCAACATGCACAACAAGGCGCCCAACTCGGGCAGCTGCGCCCAACCCGACATGTCGGTGTCAGCGATGCCGGTCTCGAACACGGTCAAGATCGCGCTGGCCAAACAGTCCAAGATCGTGACCGGCAGCGAAATGCCGCCGTTCTTCGCCGGCAAGCTCAGGGCCAATGGCGGCGACCCGAAGAACTCGATCCTGGCCCGCTTCGGCGGCAGTGTGAAGCTGGGCGGTGTGACGATCGCGACGGTGAATGCGTTGCACAGCAACGGCCTGGACCCGGACTACATCGGCGGCGAGTTGGGCAAGCATATGAGCGAGGCCGGCATCGCGGGCTATGTCGGCGAGGCCACGGGTTATGTGCTGACCTTCAGCAACGGTCTGGTGGTCTATCTCTCGGGTGATACCGGCATCACGTCCGAGCAAGACAGTGTTGTGCGGGGTTACTACAAGGCCAAGCTCGCGGTGATGAACATCGGCGACGGCTTCACCACCGGCCCGAAAGAAGCAGCCCATGTGATCAACGATCTGGTCCAGCCTGTTTCGGTGATCCCGTCTCACGCCAATGAAGTCGCGACCAACGGCGGCAAGTTGTTGCCGGGTACCAAGACCGAGGCCTTCATCAAGGCCGTCAAGGTCCTCGCCTACCTGCCGCTCAGCGACAGGACGATGGAGTTCGACGAAAGCGGCAAATGCGTCGCCGGTTGCTGACCCGCTGCTGAGTTGGCGTTGACCTGATCAGCGGCCTGCTGGCCGCGCCGCAACGCTTTGCCTTTGCGCAGCGCTTGCTCAACTACTGGCTGCGGCCCTGACCGCTCGCCGGCCCCATGAGGACTGACCGATGTTCGACACCCCCGAACTGGCTGCGTTTCGCACCCAGGTACGACAGTTCGTGCAGCAGCAACTGCCGACCGACCTGCGTGCCACCGTGCGCGCAGGTCGACAGCTCAGCGCAGCGCAGTACCGCGCCTGGCATGCCATCCTGGCCGCCCAGGGCTGGCTGGTGCCGCACTGGCCGCAACGCTGGGGTGGCCAGGGCTGGTCGGTGGCGCAGCAGATGGTGTTCGACGAAGAGATGGCCGCGGGCGACGCGCCCGAACTCAACGCCATCACCTTCAACATGATAGGCCCGGTGCTGATGCGCTTCGGCGACGCAGCGCAGCAAGAAGTTTTCCTGCCCGCGATCGCGTCCGGCCAGCAATGGTGGTGCCAAGGCTACTCCGAGCCGGGTGCGGGTTCGGACCTGGCCGCGCTGACGACCAAGGCCAGGCGAGACGGCGACCACTACGTCGTCAACGGATCCAAGATCTGGACCTCGGGCGCTCAGCATGCCGACTGGATTTTCTGCTTGGTGCGCACCGACAACTCGGCGCGGCAGCAGGACGGCATCAGCTTCCTGCTGATCGACATGAAGTCGCCGGGCATCACCGTGCGACCAATCGTCGGCATCCACGGCTGGTCGGTGTTCAACGAGGTGTTTTTCGACGAGGTTCGGGTACCGGTCCCGCTGCTGGTCGGGCAGGAGAATCGCGGCTGGACCGTGGCCAAATCGCTGCTCGAATTCGAACGCTTGAAGCTGGCCAGGATCGGCGAGAACAAGCGCCGCATGGCCCGTGCCTGCGCCGCAGCGATGTCGCGCCGCGAAGCGGGTGTACGGGTCGTCGATCGCCCCTGGTTCCGCCGCCGCTATGCCGAACTGCAGACAAGGCTGATGGCGCTCGAAGCCAATGCGACCCACTTCGTCGAGCGCGGCCAGGCCGGCGAGACCCTGGGCGCCGAAGTGTCGATGCTCAAGCTGCGCGGCAGCCGTCTGATCCAGCTCTGGGAGGAACTCATCGTCGATGCGATCGGTCTGGACGCGCTGCTGCTCGACCCGACCGCGCTGACGCTAGGGCCAGGGAATGCCCAGGGCGGCATGGCTGACGGCGACCGGGCACTGACTGCCACGGCCTCGTCGCGCCGATTCCTGGCGCGCGGCTACACCATCGCCGGGGGGTCAAGCGAGGTTCAGCACAACATCCTGGCCAAACAAGTCCTGGGGCTCTGACCATGCTGCTGCACAACGACGATCAAAAGATGCTGGCCGACAGCGCACAGCGCTACCTCGAGCGCGGCTATGGCAGCACAGCCCGTGCGGCCGCCACCGCCGACGCGCAAGGCTGCCCGCCGGCGCGCTGGGCTGAATTTGCCGAGCTGGGTTGGCTGGCTTTGCCGATTCCAGCCGAGGCCGCGGGCGCAGCGGGGCTGGGGGGCTCGGTGGCCGACCTCTGCGCCTTGGCCGAGCCACTGGGCCAAGCCCTGGTGGTCGAGCCTTGGCTGGCGTCGGCGGTGCTGGGCGCTGGTTTGCTGGCCGATGCCGCGCCGGCCGACTTGGCCAGCGACTGGCTGCCGGCGCTGGCCGAGGGCCGGCGCCGCGTCGCGCTGGCGGCTTTCGAGCCGGCCTCGCGCTTCGACATCGGCGGCGTGGCCTGCATCGCCAACGCCCAGGCAGAAGGCGGGTTCTTGCTGCACGGCGAGAAAGCGCTGGCACCGGGTGCGGCCGGCGTCGATGCCTGGTTGCTGCTGGCGCGCTTGTCGCATGCCGACCCTTCCAAGCCTCGCGAGTTGGGCTTGTTTCTGGTCGATGCCGCCACCCCGGGCGCTCTGGCCAAGCCCGGCGTGCTGGTCGACGGCCAGCATGCCGCCACGATCCATCTCGACGGGGCCCGGGTCGCCGCGCCGCTGCGACGCGGGCCGGCGGACCAAATGCTGCCCATGGTCGAGCGCTCGCTGGACAGGGCCACGCTGGTGCAGGGCGCCGAGTTGGTCGGTGCGATGGCTCAGGCGCTGAAGATCACTCTGGCCTACCTCAAGACCCGCCGCCAGTTCGGCCGGGCCATCGCCGACAACCAGGTGGTGCAGCACCGCTTGGTCGACCTGCATGTAGAAATCGAGGAGGCGCGCGCCATCACTAGGGCTGCGGCCGCCACTTTCGACAGCGCTGGCGACGACGCTGCGCGGCGTCGCTGGTGTGCTGCCGCCAAGGCCTGCGTCGCCCAAGCAGCGCTGCATGTCTGGGAAGAATCCGTCCAACTGCACGGCGCGATCGGCATGACCGAAGCCTGCGAGATCGGCGCCTATGTCAAGCGCCTGGCGGTGGGCACGATGCTCTATGGCGACCTGCCTTTCCATCTCGAGCGCTTGGCTGACCTGTCGCTGCCGCCACCGGCTTGATCAAGCCGCGATGAAACCCGCCGACGACAACCCCGACGCACCGCTGAAAGGCCTGCGCGTGATCGAATTCGGTCAGTACATTGCCGTCCCGGCAGCCGGCCAGTTGCTCGTCGACTTGGGTGCCGATGTGGTCAAGGTCGAATCCTCCGATGGCGACGCATCTCGCAAGCTGGGCTGGTCGAGCGACGACTGCGGGCCTGTCGTTCACGATGGACGGTGTAGCCCGTCGGGCCCGTCGCCTGCCGGCACTGGGCGAACACAAGGCCCAAGTGCCGGCCGATTGGGGCGCTGAATGAGCCGCCTCAGGCGCTGAACGCCGGCGGTCTGGGCACCCGGCCCCAGACGATCGCGATCTGCACCAGGCCGGCCACCAGACCCAGCGTCACCCCGAACTGCCAGGCAGCGTTGTACGAACCCAGCCGGTCATAGACCAGGCCGCCGCCAAAAGCGCCGACGACGCTGCCGAGTTGGTGGCAGACAAAAGCCACACCCCCCAGCATCGCCTGCCAACGCAGGCCGAAGGTGTCGACGAGCCAACCGGTGACCAGTGGTGCAACGCCCATCCAGAGGAATCCCATGATGGCGGCAAAGACCAAGGTCGAGCCGACGGTGGGCAGGTGGGTGAAGTACCACAGCAGCGCCAGCGAGCGCAGCACGTAGATGCCGCCCAGCAGCACCAGCTTGTTCCAGCGCCCGCCAGCCCAACCGAAGAACAGGCTGCCCAGCACGTTGAACCCACCGATCATGCCCAGCGCCTGGGCACTGAGCAGCGGGTCCATGCCGCAGATCGCTAGGTAAGACGGCAGGTGCGTGGTCAGGAAGACCAGTTGCATGCCGCAGACGAAGTAGGCGATGGCCATCACGACGAACACCGGGTTTAGGAGCGCGGCCACCAGCGCCTGGCGAGCGCTGCGCTCGTCAGCGGTCGTGAGCTTGAGCGGCGGCAGCGCATCGACGCGACCGGCCATCCAGGCCGCAGGCAGCATCACCAGCGCGAGCGCGACGAAGCCCCACAGACCGGCACGCCACCCCAAGGTCATCACCAGACCCTGGCCGATCGGCGCAGCGATCAACGCGCCCACCGATCCGGCCGCCGAGACGAAGCCCAACACCATGCTGCGAGAGGCTGCGGGCACCGGCCGCGCCGCCACCGCCAAAGCAAATGCGCTGCCGGTGGCTGCCAGCGATGCGCCGATCGCCAGACCACCGCCCAGCAGCACCGCGCCCATGCCCTGGGCGGTGGCGAGCAGCACCAAGCCCAGCGCGTACAGCGCCGCACCCCCGACCATCAAGGGCCTGAAACCCAGCCGAACGGCCCAGGCACCAGCAAAGGGTTGCAACACACCCCAGGCCACGTTCTGCAACGCGATGGCCAGCGTGAAGTCCGACACCGACAGCCCGGTGCCCTGGGTCAGCGGCTGCAGGAAGATGCCCAGGCTCTGCCGCAGGCCCATGGCCAGGCTCAGCATCAGCGAGGCGCCTATCAGAATCGGCAACACCGGGCGAAGGGCTTGGAGGTGGTTCATGGTCTGGCGTTGTCCTTGGACGAAACGTTCCGCCAGAGTGTCGCCCAGACCTGGCCTGCCGCCTGTCTTGAGCGCGACCACCAGCGATGCGCTGGCCGCCAGCGCGGCTGGCATATGCTGCGGCTGTCGCGGTTCGACCGCAGGCACGCATCAGGTCCACCCAGGAGAACCGCTTGACCCTTCAACTGCACGCCTTCGACACGCCCAACGGCCGCAAGATCACGGTCGCGTTGGAAGAGATGGGACTGCCCTACGAAATGCGCATCGTCGACATCGGCCAGGGCGAGCAGTTCGACCCGGCGTTTCTTGAGATCAGCCCCAACAACAAGATCCCGGCGATCGTCGACCCGGACGGCCCGGGCGGCAAGTCGATCAGCGTGTTCGAGTCGGGCGCGATCCTGATCTACCTCGCCGAGAAGACCGGCCAGTTCTGGCCCAGCGATCCAGTGGCACGGGTGGCAGCGCTGGAGTGGCTGATGTTCCAGGTCGGCGGCTTCGGGCCGATGCCCGGCCAAGTGCACCACTTCATCGGGCTGCAAGACCCGGTTGACAAGCGCTACGGCCTGGACCGCTTCATGGCCGAGACCCGTCGGCTCTACGGCGTGATGGACCGTCGACTGGCCGGACATGAATATTTCGCAGGGCCGCTGACGATTGCCGACTTCGCGATCGTCGGGTGGGTCTGGCGCCATGCCAGGCACCAGGTCGACCTGGCGGACTTTGCAAACGTCGAGCGCTGGTACCAGACGATGATGGCGCGGCCTGGTGTCGGCCGTGGCTTTGCGGTCGCGATGCGGCGCGCCTGAAGCTGGCCAACGGTCGCTTCAGCGACCTTGTCGCAAGTCCTGGAACAAACAAGCACAACAGGCCATGCCCTCATGAAGCTGCCCGAAGTCGCCACGCTGGGGTCCTTGTTGATCGGCCTGCAAGGCTGCGGCACCGCGCCGCCGCTGGTACAGCGGCATTTCGAGTCGGTTGAAGCCAACCGTCTGGTCGGCCCAAGGGCGGCCATCGGCGAACTGCGCGAAGTCCATAGCGCCGGCTACACGAACTTCTTCGGCATGGCCGGCTCGCACCGCTTCTTCCACACCACCCACGACAGCTTGGCGACGACCCGGCCACACCTTCTCGAGCCGGTCGCGCGCGCGTTCGCCGACGCCTTGACCGAGGTGGCCCAACGCGCCGCGCGCTAGACCCATAGGCCCCATAGGCGCCGCCCTCATCCACCCTCAAGCCGAGACCACCATGCACATCGCCGACCTCTACTTCCGTGGCTTCACCAACCATCCCGACCGGCTGGCGCTGACCGGCGAGGGCGGTGACTTCAGCTACCGACAGGCCCATGCGCTGACCCAGCGGATCGCACGCCGACTGCGCGAAGCTGGACTGACCAGCGGCGACCGGTTCGCCGTGCTCAGCCCCAACACCGGGCCGGCGCTGCTGGCGATGCTGGGCGGCCTGCGCGCCGGGCTGGCCTGGAGCAACCTGAACATGCGCGCGGCAGTGCCAGACATCCTGCACATCCTGGCCGCAGGCCAATGCAGCGTGCTGTTCTTCCATGAAGCCGCTGCCGGCATGCTGGCGGCGATCCGCGAAGCGGTGCCAACGCTGCGCGAAGTGGTGTGCATCGGCGGCGCCGACGCCAGCGCGCCCTCGCTGGCGCAGTGGCTGGGCAGCACCAACGACGCCTTGCTCGATTTCCGGGTGGCCGAGGACGCGCAGGGCTTCCAGGGCGCCACTGGCGGCACGACCGGCCGCTCCAAGCTCACCGTCGGCTCGCACCGCTCGATCGCCACCTCGGTGCTGGCCTGGGCCACCTGCTTGAGCTTCGACGAGCCGCCGGTCAACCTAGCGGTCGCCCCGATCACCCACGCGGGCGGCTTCGTTGCGCTGGGCATGGGGCAGTTCAGCGGCACCACGATCATGATGGCCACACCCGATGTCGGCCAGATGATCGACATCATCGGCCAGCAGCGGGTTTCGGTGCTGTTCCTGCCGCCCACGCTGATCTACATGATGCTGGCGCACCCGAAGGCAGCGAGCGCCGACTTCTCGTCGCTGCGCTACCTGATCGCAGCCGCATCGCCGTTCGCGCCGGAAAAGATCATCGAAGCGGTCGGCCGGCTCGGCCCTGTCGTCTGCCAGGCCTTCGGCCAGACCGAGTCGGGCTTTCCGACCACCTTCATGTCGCCGCGCGAGATTGCCCAAGCGGTGCGCGAACCCGCACTGCGCCACCGGCTGCTGTCTTGTGGGCGACCGACCGCGATCGTCGAGGCGATGGAGATCATGGACGATCAAGGGCACTTGCTCGCGCCCGGCGAGACCGGCGAGGTGGTGCTGCGCGGCCCGACGATGATGAGTGGCTACCTCGACGATGACGCGGCCACGGCCGAGATCAGCCAGTTCGGCTGGCACCACACCGGCGATGTCGGCAGGCGCGACGGCGACGGCTATTTCTACATCACCGACCGCAAGCGCGACCTGATCATCTCGGGCGGCTTCAACATCTTTCCCTTCGAGGTCGAGAGCGCGTTGATGAAGCACCCGGCGGTGCAGGACTGCGCCGTGATCGGTGTGCCCGACGAGAAGTGGGGCGAAGCGGTCAAGGCCTGCGTGCAGCTCAAGCCCGATGCGATGGCGCAGGCCAACGAGTTGATCGATTGGGCCAAGCAGCAGATCGGCTCGATGAAGGCACCGAAGTCGATCGACTTCGTCGCCAACCTGCCACGCAGCCCAGTGGGCAAGGTGCTCAAGCGCGACCTGCGCGCGCCGTATTGGCAGACGATGGCACGCGGGGTGGGCTGAACCGGCGGCTGGCTGAAACCGTAACTGCGCACATGCAAAGACCAACGCTGACCGTCAAGATGTGCGCCGGCCAGGTCGGCAGCCTGCTGCCGCATGCCGTCGTGCCAGCGGTGATGGCTGGTCATCTGATCCCGCTGTGGGGTCTGACCAACGCCCAGGCCGGTCTTCTTGCAGCGGCCTACGCTGGCGGCTACATGCTGGCGGTGCCGCTGCTGAGTTCGCTGACCGACCGCATCGATGCCCGGCGCCTGCTGCTGGGCGGGTCGCTGTTCAGCGCGGCCGCGACGATCGCCTTCGGCTGCCTCGCGCAAGGCCTGCTGTCGGCGATGCTGCTCTGGGCCCTGGCCGGGATCGGCTTTGCGGGCGCTTACATGCCGGGTCTTCGCGCCCTCACCGACCGGCTCGACCCAGGTGATGCGTCGCGCAGTGTCACGCTCTACACCTCGAGCTATTCCTTGGGCGTGGGCCTGTCATTCCTGGTCTCGCAGTTGGTTGCCGACCACCTGGGCTGGCGCTGGTCCTTCGTGGTGACCGGCCTGGCGCCGCTGGCGATGGCTGCCGCCGCTTGGTCCTTGGTGCCGAAGGCGCCGGTGCCGCGCACCGGCGCGCTGCTCGACTTCAGGCCGGTGCTGCGCAACCGCGAGGCGATGGGTTACATCCTGGGTTACGGATTTCACTGCTTCGAGCTCTACGCGATGCGCACCTGGATCGTCGCCTTCTGGACCTTCGTGGCAGCTCGCAACGGATCGGCGTCGTTGCTCGACCCGATCACGGTCAGCGTGCTGGTGACTTTGCTCGCGATGCCCGCCAGCATCCTCGGCAACGAAGCCTCGATGCGCTTCGGACGCCATCGCGCGGTCAGCACGATCCAGGTCAGTTCGGCGCTGGTCGCTTTGGCGATCGGCGCGTTGGCCGGTGGCCCACCGCTGCTGCTGCTGGCGCTGATGATGCTCTATGCGATCACGGTCCCGGCCGATTCCGGCTCGCTGACCGCCGGCATGAGCGCCAGTGCCGAGCCGCAGTTCCGGGGCGCGACGATGGCGCTTCACTCCACCGTGGGCTTCGGACTGTCGGCGCTGGCCGGTTGGACTGTCGGCGTCGCACTTGACGCGTTTGGCGGCGCCAATTCGGCGCAGGGATGGTTTGCCGGATTCGCGGTGATGGCCGCCGGCGTGTCGCTGGGTCCGCTGGCGCTGTGGTGGTCCAGGGCCCGCGCGGCCTGAGCGTGGTTCCGGGCCTAGCCGCAAGGGCTGGCATGATGGGCTTGGATTTCATATGAATCCGAATCCGCCTTCAGAGTCGCCGTCAGACCGATCGCCACCACAGGACCACAGCTTGCAGGCACCATCGAACCGTTCAGACCAACATCCGCCGCTGCAGGGTTGGCAGCGTTCCACCGGCACGTTGGTGTTGTCGCTCGCCACGTTCATGAACGTGCTCGATGCGTCGATAGCCAACGTGTCGATCCCGGCGATCGCCGGTGATCTGGGCGCCAGCGTCCACCAGACCACGGCGGTGATCACAGCCTTCGGCATCGCCACCGCGATCTCGGTGCCCTTGACCGGCTGGCTGACGCAGCGCTTCGGACAGGTCAGGCTGTTCGTGACGAGCGTGCTGCTGTTCGTGCTGACCTCGTGGCTGTGCGGGCAGGCCACGTCGCTCGAATGGTTGATCGCATTTCGCGTGCTGCAAGGCCTGGCTGCGGGGCCGATGATGCCCTTGTCGCAGACGCTGCTGCTGGGCAGCCATCCACCTGAGCGGGCGGGCCGGGCGCTGGCGATCTGGTCGATGACCGTGCTGCTGGCACCGATCGCCGGGCCGCTACTGGGCGGCTGGATCACCGACAACCTGCACTGGCCGTGGATCTTCTACATCAACGTGCCGATCGGCCTGGGCTGCGCAGCACTGACCTGGGCGCTCTACAGCCGCCGCGAATCGGTCGTCAAGCGGGTGCCCATCGACGCCATCGGGCTCGCGCTGCTGGTGTTGTGGGTCGGATCGCTGCAGGTCCTGCTCGACACCGGCAAACAGGAGGACTGGTTCGAATCGAACACGATCGTCGCGCTGGGGCTGGTCTCCTTGGTCGGGTTTGTGGCCTTTCTGGTCTGGGAATTGACGCATGAGCACCCGATCGTCGATCTGAAGCTGTTCGCGAACCGAAATTTCAGTTTCGGCGTGGTCGCGATGGCCGGCGGTTTCGCGCTGTTCTCAGGCAACGTCGTGCTGCTGCCGCTGTGGCTGCAGCAGGCGATGGGCTACACCGCGACCTGGGCCGGGCTGGTGCTCGCGCCGGTGGGGGTGGTGGCGGTCTTGATCTCGCCGCTGGCCGGGCGCGGGATCGAGCGTGGGTTGGCAAGGTCGATCGCCATACTGTCCTTTTTTGCGTTCGCTTGGTCGTTTTGGCTGCGATCGCTGTTCACGACCCAGGCCGACTACCTGACGATCATCCAGCCGATGCTGTGGCAAGGCGTCGCAGGCTCGTTGTTCTTCATCGCGCTGAGTGCGATCTCGATGTCAGAGATTCGCCCGAACCAGATGGCGCAGGCTGCCGGGCTGAGCAACTTTGTGCGGATATCGGCTGGCGCCTTCGGCACCTCGATCACGAGCACGTTCTGGGATTCCCGCACCCGGGAACACCGGGTGCACCTGGTCGAGGATGCGAGCCGGACAGGATGGTCACTTGACAGCGCGTTTTATGAGCCGCTGCGCTCGGCAGGCATGACGCTGGAACAACTGCGCGCTTACCTCGAGCGGCTGATCGATCAGCAGGCGATGACGCTGGCTGCCAACGAGGTATTTTTGATCTCGGCCGTGCTGTACCTGCTGCTGATCGTGCCGGTGATGCTGACCAGGCCGGCGCCGGGGCGGCGCGCCGGGCCTGCACCCGCCGCGTCAGCAGCGCCCGTGCAAATCGGCAGTCAAGCAGCGCTGAAAGCTTGACCGGACAAGCGATCATGAACGGCGCATCCCACTGCACCTGGTCCTGATAGCAGGGTTTTCACGCCCGTCTGGGTAAGTTGGGCTGGCATCATCGATGTTCAATTTTCGACTGTCGATGAAGGATTCATGATGTTGGCCCGTATCGCTTTCTTGCGTGCCATGCTGTGCGCAACCACCGTCTGCCTACCCGCCGCGGCCATGGCGCAGACCTTTCCGATACCAGGCAAGCTGATCCGTATCGTCGTGCCGTTCCCAGCCGGCGGCCAGACCGACATCCAGGCCCGCCTGATGGCGTCCAAGCTGCAACCGGCACTGGGCGTGACGGTACTGGTGGACAACAAGCCGGGCGCATCCTCCATCCTGGGCACGATGGAGGTGGTTCGCGCCGTACCCGATGGCCACACCCTGCTCTACACGATCAGCGTCACCGCGGCGCAGAACCCGCACCTGTTTACCAAGCTGCCTTACGACCCGATGAAGGACCTGACGCCAGTGATGTTCGCCGCGCGCTCGTCGACCGTGCTCACCGTGCCGACCAATTCGCAGTTCAACAGCGTGGCCGACTTGATCAAGTACGCCAAAGCCAACCCGGGCAAGCTGAACTACGCCTCGTACTCGCTGGGCAGTACCTCGCACCTGGTCGCCGAACTGATGCAGCAGGCCACCGGCACGCAGATGACGCATATTCCGTTCAAGGGCTCGGCCGACGCTGGCTTGGCGCTGATGGGCGGGCAGGTCGACTTCCTGTTCGACGGCCCCACCACGGCGATCGCCAATGCCAAAGGCGGCAAGGTGAAGATGCTGGCCTACACCGACCCCAAGCCCTATACCGCGTTGGGCAAGCTGCCCAACATGGCCGAGGCCGGCGTGCCCGGGGTGGATGTGACCGGGGGCATGCAGTTCTTCGGCCCGCGCAACATGCCCCCCGAATTGCTGGCCAAAGTGAACGCTGCGCTGGCTGTGGCGCTGAAGGACCCAGAAGTGGCCAAGCTGTACGCCGACGGCGCCAGCGAGATCGTCGCCTCCAGCGCCGCCGACCACGCCACATCGGTCAAGGAGCAGCACGAGCGCTGGGGTGGCGTGATCCGCAAACTCGGCCTCAAACTCGATTGAGCCAGGCCTCATTCGAATGAAAGACCACACCGGTCTCGTCAGCCTGTCGGCGCTCGAGCAGCGCCGGCTGATCGGCGCCAAGCAGATCTCGCCCGTCGAACTGCTGCAGGCCTGCATTGCCCGCATCGAGGCCGTCAACCCGGCCGTCAACGCGCTGTGCCAGACCGACTTCGACCGGGCGCTGGCGCAAGCCCGCGTCGCCGAAGCAGCGGTGATGCGAGGCGAGGCGCTGCCGCTGCTGCACGGGCTGCCAGTGGGCGTGAAGGACCTGGAAGACAGCGCCGGGCTGCGCACCACCTACGGCAACACCGCACACCGCAACCATGTGCCGCAAGCCGACTGCGTGCTGGTGCAGCGATTGCGCGCGGCCGGTGCGTTGATCGCCGCCAAGACCAACACCCCTGACATGGGCGCAGGTGCCAACACCCTCAACGCGGTCTGGGGCGCAACCGGCAACCCCTTCGACCCCACGCGCAATGCCGGCGGCTCGTCAGGCGGTTCGGCGGTGGCGCTGGCCTGCGACATGCTGCCGCTGGCCTCGGGGTCCGACCTCGGCGGATCGCTGCGAATCCCGGCCGGCTACTGCGGCGTGGTCGGCCTGCGGCCTTCGACCGGCGTTGTCGCGAGCGGCGACAGGCTGTTGGGCTTCAGCCCGCTCTCGGTGCTCGGGCCGATGGCTCGCTCAGTGGCCGACTTGGCGCTGATGCTCGCGGCGATCGCCGGGCCGCACCAGGCCGATCCGCTGTCAGCGCCCTTCGACGCGTCCGGCCTGCCAGCGCTGCGTCCGGCCGACCTGTCGCAGTTGCGGGTGGGTTTCAGCGAAGACTTCGGCGGCTGCCTGGTCGACGAGGACATCCGCCGCAGCTTTCGCACCCGCATCGCCGCGATCGCGCCGATGTTCGCCAGCTGCGAACCACTGGGCGTCAACCTGGTTCATGGGCTAGACGGCGGCCAAGGCGAGCGAAGCAGTGCCGACTTCGCCTTCGACGTGCTGCGTGCCGAGGGCTTCCTGGCCGCCCATGCCGGCACAGACCGCGCCGCGCTCAGCGCCAACCTGGCCGCCAACCTGGCGCTGGCCGAGCAGTTCTCGCTCACCGACCACGCCCGCGCCCACCAGTTGCAGACCCGGCTGCAGCGCCGGCTGGCCGACGCGATGCGCGCCGACCACGGCGGGTTTGACCTGGTGATCTCGCCGGTCACCGGCGTGTCGCCCTTTGCCTGGACGACGCTGTATGCCGAATCGGTGCAAGGCCTGCCCACCCGCAACTATTACCACTGGGTGGGGCTGACTTACCTGGTCAGCCTCAGCACCCATCCAGCGCTGTCGCTGCCCTGCGGCGTTGACGAGCAGGGCCTGCCCTTCGGCCTGCAACTCATAGGCCGGGCCAGAGGCGATGCCGCACTGCTGGCAGCGGCGCTGGCACTGGAATCGGCCACCGCCGCACAGCCTGGACTCGGACGGGTGCGGCCGGATCTGGCGCTGCTGCGAACGCCGCGGCCTGAGCTGCGAAGCATCGTCACCCACCCGCCCCAAGCCTAAGCGCCGTCAGACCACCAACATGCCGCCGTCGAGCAGGATCGACTGGCCGGTCATGCCGTCGGACTCGGTCGATCCCAGATAGACCGCGAGGTGGCCGATCTCGTCGGGCTTCAGGAAGCGCTTGATCGGCACCCGCGCCAGCCCATTGGCCATCACCTGCTCGAAAGGGATGCCCAGGATGTCGGCATGGGCGCGGAAGCCCTCGATCATGTCGGTCTGCACAAAGCCCGGGCAGATCGCGTTGACGGTGATGCCGAAACCGCCCATCTCCAAGGCCGCGCAGCGCGTCAGCCCGACCAGCGCGTGCTTGGACGCGTTGTAGGCACTCTGGTTGGGCGAAGACCATTTGCCCGCGGTCGAGGCGATGTTCACAACCTTGCCGCTGGCCTGCGACTGCATCTGGCGCAGCACGAGTTGCAACACATGGAATGCACCGTAAACATTGACCTGCATCACACGATCGAAGTCCTCGGGCGTGATGTCGACCAGGCGAGCCGCATGGTAGACACCGGCGTTGTTGACCAGAGTGTCGATCCGACCGTAAGCAGCGACCGCCTCGGCCACCATCGCTTGCACCGCCGCGCGGTCGGCCACATCGGCACAGTGCAGCAGCACTCGGCCGCCGTGAACCTGGGCCAGGGCCTGGGTCTGCTCGAGCGACTCGCGGTTGGTCGCGGTCAGGAACAGGTCTGCGCCCTCCTCGGCATAGCGCAGCGCGATCGCGCGGCCGATGCCGCGGCTCGCGCCGGTGATCAGCGCGACGCGCCCACTCAGGCGTCCGGGTCTTGCGGTGTCGGTCATGGTGTGTCCTGGGCAGGGCTTGGGCTGCGAGCGGCAGCACGCGCCGATCCGGAGCAGGCTGGCCGGTGGCAAATTCATTCTAGGGTCGCTGCCACCAGCGTCGCCCGCCTGGCGGCCGGCAGCCGATTTCAGCCACTGAGCGCCCCGAAGCCGGCCGCCCCCCATGGGGGTCAAGCAAAGTGGCAAAGCCACATTTGCTTGAGAGCATCCCAGGCCCCTGTCGGCGCCCGGCGTTCGCGGAGAAACGACCGAACTTGGGTCATTCCACAATGCGGAACGTTTTGTTTCTCATGAGCGGCAAGGTCCGAGAGGTCGCTAAGATGACGCCTCAGATTCGGCAAGCCTTGCCGGATAACTCTAATGGAGACAAAGTCCGTGAAACATCTTCTTGTCGCGCTCGCAACAGCCGCCAGCCTCGTCCACGCTGGTGACGTCTTGGCGCAGAAAAAATACGACACCGGCGCCACCGACACCGAGATCAAGCTCGGTCAGAACATGCCTTACAGCGGCCCCGCGTCGGTCTACGGCTCGCTGGGACGGACCCAGGTGGCCTTCTTCAAGATGCTCAACGAGCAAGGCGGTATCAACGGCCGCAAGGTCAACCTGATCAGTCTGGACGACGGTTACAGCCCGCCCAAGACCACCGAGGCGATACGCCGCCTGGTCGAGAGCGACGAGGTCCTGGCGCTGTTCGGCACGCTGGGCACGCCGACCAACTCGGCGATCCACCGCTACGCCAACCAGAAGAAGATGCCGCACCTGTTCGTCTCGAGCGGCGCAGGCAAGTGGAACGACCCCAAGAACTTCCCGTACACGGTGGGCTTCCAGCCCAACTATGTGGCCGAAGGCAAGGTGTTCGCCGCCCACATCATCGCCAACCACCCCGGCGCAAAAATCGCGATCCTCTGGCAGAACGATGACTTCGGCAAGGACTACCTGATCGGCGTCAAGCAAGGCCTGGGCGACAAGGTCTCGATGCTGGTGGCCGACGCTTCGTTCGAGGTCACTGACCCGACCGTCGACTCGCAAATCCTGACCCTCAGGAGCTCGGGCGCCGATGTGCTGATCAACGCCGCCTCGCCAAAACCAGCCGCGCAGGCGATCAAGAAGATAGCCGCAATCGGCTGGAAGCCGACCCAGTACATCACCAACGTGTCGGCTACCATCGGTTCGGTGCTCAAGCCCGCCGGGCTGGAAGCCTCGACCGGCCTGGTCACGACCCAGTTCATGAAGGACCCGAGTGACAGCCAGTGGGACAACGACGCGGAGATCAACACCTACAAGGCTTTCATGAAGAAGTACTACCCGGAGGGCGACATCAACGACCAGCTCAACCTGCTGGCCTACTCGTCAGCCAACGCGATGACCCATGTGCTCAAGCAAGCGGGCGACAACCTGACGCGCGAGAACCTGATGAAGATCGCAACCAACCTGAAGGATGTCAGGATGCCGGGCACGCTGCCAGGCTTGCTGCTCAACACCAGCCCGACCAACCACGGACCGCTGTCGATGCTGAGAATGACACGCTTCGACGGCAAGCAGTGGCTAGGCTTCGGCGAGCCGATCTCGGCAGGCAAGTAGACCGGTCCATCGCGCTGCAGTGCCTCTCAAGCCAATGTGGTGTTGCCACTTTGCTTGACCCCCATGGGGGGCGGCCGGCTTCGGCCGGCCTCGGGACGCTCAGTGGCAAGACCGCCCCCCATGACGAGCTTCGCCACCACAGACCGGCCCGATTGGCCGGCGATCGCTGCAGCCCAGGCCCGCGACCCCGACGCCAGGCTGCCGTTTTTCATCGACGACCATGGCCGTTCGCAGCTGACCGGCTCGGTGGCCCGCGCCCACCTGCCGGCACTCGCGCGCTGGCAAGGCGCGCTGCGAATCGACGACCTCGCCGTCACGCTGACGACGCCTGCCGCCGAACGAGTGGCCTTCTTCGCGCAGGCAAACCTCGCACTGCGCGAAGCCGGGCTGATCAAAGCCTGGCGCGACGAAACCTACCCGGTGCTGGCGCAACAAGGCGGCGAACTGCTGGCCACCTTCGAGCGCGCGGCGTCACGCTTCTGGGGCACCACCACCTTTGGCGCGCACTGCAACGGCTACCTGGCCGACCCAACGGGCCGGCCCACCCACCTGTGGATCGCGCGCCGTGCACTCGACAAACCCACCGATCCTGGCCTGCTGGACAACCTGATCGGTGGCGGTGTGCCGCACGGCCAGACCCCGGCCGAGGCGGTGGTGCGCGAAGGCTGGGAGGAAGCCGGGCTGCGCCCGGCCCAGATGCAATCGCTGGCGGCAGGCCGGCAGCTGCGGGTCGCGCGCGACATCCCCGAAGGCTTTCAGCTCGAACAAGTCAGTGTCTTCGACCTGGCACTGCCGCCCGACCTGGTGCCAGAGAACCAGGACGGCGAGGTCCACAGCCTGACGCTGATGACCATTGAGCAGGCGCTGGGCCATGCTGCTGCCGGCGACATGACCGTCGACGCCGCCTTGGTAACGCTGGACTTCGCGCTGCGCCACCGGCTGCTGTCGACCCACAGGCACCAGCACCTGCAGGTGATGTCCGAGCCGCTGTGGACAGGCCGAGCCAGCCTGTCCCGCTGAAGTGGAAATATTTCGAACAATCATAAAATATTTGTTTAAATAAATTGCAGAGTCGGGTCAAGCGTGCTGAACCCGAAACCCACTGACGGGCGACACACTCTGCCCATGACTTCGAAACCCTCCCCGCCGCGCTACACCGCGCTGGCCATCGTGCTGCACTGGCTGCTGGCGCTGATGATCGTGGCATCGTTCGGTGTCGGCCTGTACATGAGCGACCTGCCGATCTCGCCGACCCGGCTCAAGCTCTACAACTGGCACAAATGGGCCGGCGTGACGATCCTGGCACTCTCGGGCCTGCGCTTGCTGTGGCGCTTGACGCACCGGCCGCCTGCTGCGGCCACGGGTTGGCAGGCCGGCGTCGCGCAGGCGACCCATGGGCTGCTTTACGCGCTGTTCTTCGTCGTGCCGCTGCTGGGCTGGGCTTATAGCTCGGCGGCGGGCTTTCCGGTGGTCTGGTTCGGCCTGTTGCAGCTGCCTGACTTCGTGCCGGTGGACAAGTTGCTGGCCGAGGCGATCAAGCCCTGGCATGAGCGCAGCGCGATGATGATGGCCGGCTTGGTGCTGCTGCACGTGGCGGGCGCGGCCAAGCACCAGTGGCTGGACCGCGATGGACTGATGCAACGCATGCTGCCGGGCCGCAGCTGAGCGGCGCCGCGCCAGCGACCCGGCTGATGCGGCCGAGGCCGCGAAGCCCAACTTTGAAACAACAGGATTGCCCATGAAACGCCATCTCCTGGCCATTGCCACCATCGCCGTCGCCGCACCCGCCTGGGCCCAGCAGGTCGTGCCTGCGCAAAGCGAGATCACCTTCGTCAGCAAGCAAATGGGTGTGCCCGTCGAGGGCCGATTCAAGCTGTGGACGGCGCAGATCGCTTTCGACCCCAGAAAACCCGAAGCCGGCAAGATCGGTTTCACGATCCAGGCCGGCAGCGCCAGCTTCGGTGCCGCGGAGACCGATGCCGAGGTGTCCAAACCAGCCTGGTTCAACATCGCCAAATTCCCTCAAGCCAGCTTCCAGAGCAGCGCGGTCAAGGCGCTGGGGGCGGGCAAGTTTGAGGTCCGCGGCGCACTGCTGATCAAGGGAGTCAGCCACGACGTGCTGGTGCCGGTCACGGTGACCCAGGCCGGCTCGGCCAGCACCGCTACCGGCAGCTTCAACATCAAACGGCTTGATTTCCGCATCGGTGACGGCGAATGGGCCGACACCTCGATGGTGGCCAACGATGTGCAAGTCAAATTCAAACTCGCGCTCAGCGGCATGGCGCCGCTGTGAATGTCCCATCCCTCCAATTTCTTCGACCCACCTCCGTCCAACCACAAGCCCAGCAAAAAATGAAAAACAAGATGATCCGCAGCACCGTCCTCGCCACCGCAATGGCCGCAGCAGCCCTGCTTGCCCAAGCCCAGAGCGCAACCTATGCGATCGACCCGACCCACACTTTCGCCAGCTTCGAAATCTCGCACTTCGGCACCTCGACGAACCGCGGCCGCTTTGACAAGAAAAGCGGTAGCGTCCAATTCGACAAGGCGGGCAAGACCGGCAAGGTCGACATCACGCTCGAAACCAGCTCGATCAACACTGGCACTGCGGCCTTCGACAAACACCTGCAGAGCAAGGACTTCTTCAACAGCGCTGAATTTCCGACCGCCAAGTTCGTCGCCGACAAGTTCAGCTTCAATGTCGACAAGCTCAGTGAAGTCTCGGGTCAGCTCACGCTGCTCGGAAAGACCAACCCGGTGACGCTGAAAGCCAGCAACTTCAACTGCTATATCAACCCGATGCTCAAGGTTGAGGTTTGCGGCGGCGACTTCGAGACTACGCTGGTGCGCAGCCAATACGGCATGAGCTGGGGCCTGAATTTCGGTTTCCCCGACAGCGTTCGCCTGTTGATCCAGGTCGAAGCCGTCAAACAGCCTTGATTCGACAGCGCGGGGCTGCGCGTCGACGCGCAGCCCCGCGACAGTTGCAGACTTCATCCTGACAGAGAGAGTGCTGCGGATCGAAGATTCTGCGACCATGCAGCCCATGCGCCTGATCCTGCTCGCCCTGGCCCTGTTGGCCGCCACAGCGTCGACCTCTGCGCAACCCGTGTCCTATGTCTTGGACCCAACGCACAGTTTCGTCAACTTCGAACTGCTGCACTTCGACACCTCGACGATACGCGGCCGCTTCGGCCCGCTCAGCGGAGAAGTGGTGCTCGACCGCAGCGCCCGCAGCGGCCGCGTGCAGGTGGTCGTCGCCACAGCCGCGGTGAGCACCGGCCTGCCGCTGCTCGACACGCTGATCAAGCAGCCCGACCTGTTGGCGGTGGCCGATCACCCCCAGGCCTTCTTCGTCGCCGAGCGCATGGAATTCGATGCGCAAGGCCAGGTGACCGCAGTGACCGGCGAGTTCACGCTGCGCGGCATCGGTCAGTCGCTACGGCTGGTGGCACAGCGTTTTCGCTGCTACTTTCACCCACTGCTGCGGCGCGAGGTCTGCGGCGGCGACTTCGAGGCCGAGTTCCTGCGCAGCCGCTTCGGCATCACCCACAGCCTGCCCTTCGTCGCCGACCGGGTCAGGCTCAAAATTCAGGTCGAAGCGATCCGCCAGAGCCCGTGATGGTGCGTGCTCAGCGCGATCAGCCGATCGCGCCTAGCGCGATGCCGAAGACGCCCTGGTCGACCCTGGGCTGGGCGTCGCGGGGTTGGCGGCAGCGACCGACAAGCGCCTGCCAAGACTCGTCGATATTGTCCCGCGCGAGACATAGATGAAGACCTCGCGGCGGCGATAAACCAGCCCGGGTGACGGCGGTGTATCCGAGTCTGCGCCCGCCTGTGGATGGACCCAACGATGCAGAAGTGGATGGGGTTCGAGCAGGTATCGACCCGGCACAGGGGGCGCGGCCTCCATTGACTTCTGAATCGGTGCGGCGACCGTCGCCAAGTTCATGCCCACCAGAAATGACTTGACCCACCGCGAGCCGAGCAGGCCCGTCAACCCGGCAGTAGTCGATTTGAAAGCCTGATGCCATGACCGATGAGACCACTGGCGCCCCGGCCAGCAACGCAGCTCCTGGCGCCCTTGCGGGGGTGCGGGTGCTGGAGTTCACAGCGCTCATCGCAGGCCCCTCGGCGGCGCGCTATCTGGCCGACCATGGCGCGGAGGTGATCAAGGTCGAACGCTTCCCGGCAGGCGACGTGTCGCGAACGACAAACCGGATCAGTGCCGGACGCAGTGCGATGTTCGTGCAGCACAACGGCGGCAAACAGAGTCTTTGCGTCGATCTGAGTCGCCCGGAAGGCTTGGCAGTGGCGCGCGATCTGGTGCGAAAGTCTGATGTGGTGATCGAGGCCTTCACCCCCGGCGTGATGGCCAAGCTCGGACTGGGCTATGACGACCTGAAGGCGCTCAACCCGGCCATCATCCTGTGCTCGATCAGCGGCTTCGGCCAGACGGGCCCGAACGCACAACGGCCTGGCTATGCCCATGTCGCCCATTCAATGGCGGGCTGGCTGGCCATGCAGTTCCTGCATCGCGATCCGCCCGAGACGCCGCGCGGCCCCGGTATCGCGATTGCCGATGTCGTCACAGGCATCACCGCCTTCGGCGCGATCTGCGCGGCGCTTTTCAAGCGTGAGCGCACGGGCCGCGGCGAGCGCATCGATGTCTCGCTGTTCGATTCGCTGTTCGCGGCCAACGACGAGAGCTTCCAGCGCTGCCTGATCGACGGCGTCGTGCGCCCGGGCTACCACCCGGTTCACAAGACAAGCGACGGCTATGTCACCGCCAATATCGGTCCTGATTTCCGCGCTTGGCAGAGCATCTGCCAAGCAATGCAGCGTCCCGAACTGCTGGACGATCCACGATTTGCCAGCCTGGAGGCGGTGCACCAGAACCGCGTCGAGGCCACTGCGCTGCTGGCCGACTGGCTTGCCACGCTCAGCAGCGAGCAGGCCGACCGAATCCTGACCGAGCACCACGTGGTGGTGGGGGTGGTCAAGACCATCGACGAAGCAGTGCGCCAGCCGCAGGTGATCGCGCGCCAGATGATCACCTCGGTCGACGACCCAGTGCTGGGGCGGATCGACGTGATCAATTCGGCGCCGAAATTCGCCGACGCCTCGGTCGGGGTGCGTGGCCCTGCGCCCATGCTGGGCCAGCACAACGAAACGGTGCTGCGCGACCTGCTCGGCTATGACGAAGAGAAGTGCGCAGCGCTGGCCGCGGCCGGTGTGTTGCGGCAGGCAGCGATATGAGCGGCGCCGACGCTTCGCCGACGCTGGCCTTGAGTTCATCGGTCGATCTGAACTGGCGGGTCGACGGCAACGGGCCCGTGGTCTGGTTGTTGCTCAATGGCGCAGGGCTGCCGCTGGAGTTCTGGGATGACATCGCGCAAGCGCTGTCCGCGCAGCACACTGTGGTCCGGATGGATCAGCGCAATGCCGGCAAGACCCGTGCCAGCGGGTCGTTCAGCCTGACCGATGTCGCTGCGGATGCTGCTGCACTGCTAGACCATCTGAAGGTCGAGCGGGTCATCGTCGCGGGTCATGCCTGGGGCGGGCGCGTCGCCCAGGTGTTCGCCCGCGACCATCCGCATCGGGTGGTCGGGCTGGTGATCTGCGGCACCGGCGGCCAGTTTCCAGCAAGCACCTCGGCCGCGGCGCTGACAAGTCTGCGCGAGGCAGGCCGTTCGAGCGATCGCATTCGCTGGGAAGCGGCGCTGGAAGAGGCCTGGTGCGCAAGCGGCTTTTCGGCGCGAGACCCGCAGGCATTCCAGTCGCTCAGTGCGTTGATGTGGCATCAGGCGCAGGCCCCCGCCCGACCCTCGCGTGCGAAGTGGGACAGCCGGGTCGCACCATCGGCAAGCTACTGGGGCTGTGCCACGGTGCCCGCGTGTCTGATCTACGGCACCGAAGACAGCCAAGGCACTCCACGCAACGCCGAAGACCTGGCGAGCCGGATTCCCGGTGCCCAGTTGCACTTCATCGAGCAGGCGGGACATTTCATCATTCGCGAGCAGGCAGCAGCCGTGATCGCGCTGATGCAGGACTTTGCCCGATCGCTGGCCGAGGAGACTGCGTGATGCGCGGATCGCCGTTCTTCACGGGCCAGACAAGGGTCATCGCCGCCAGCAGTCTGGGAAAGGCCCGGGCAAGGCCCGAGCCTGAGGCTTGCTGCGCAAGCATCGCTGCAGCAGACCCGCTCAGTCGATCAGCGCCGGCGGCAGCCAGGTCGCACCCGACAGCGGGTCGTACAGGCTCAAACCCATCAGCTGAAATCCGGTCTCGGCCCAACGCGCCGGGTATTCCTCGTCGCGACCGCGAGCGTCTCGGAAACACTTGACCAGAATTCTTGCTCGAATATCCGCCGGGATCACAACGCTGGCTTTCCACTGCTGCGCCGCAGCCGCCGATTCGATCTCCACATAATGCAGACGACAGCTGGTATGGGTGCCAGCCTTCTTCATCTGGTAGCTCATCTCCTCCGGATACAGGCATTGGCTGGGTGCCGCATCGTGCGGGCGCCGGCCCTTGATCGCCGAAAAATCGACCGCGATCGCAAACCGATGCTGCTCAAAATCGTAGCTTGACAGGGAAACCCTGACTGGACGATCCAGTTGGTAAAGCGGATCGGTGATTTCGCGCCGCAGTCTGGCCAGATTTTCCCTGAAGGCGTGGCGCTCGAACTCGTCCTTGCCAAACGGTATGCCCTTCAGCACCGGGACGATGTTTTGATTCCATTGGTCCCAACTCACAGGCTGGCTCGCAGCCACCCGCTGCTCATAGCGTTGGCTCAACAAACGCAGATCGAACACCGATTGCCGTACCCGGTGAGGCCGCCGCAACAAGGTGTTGACGGCCAGCGCGGCGCTGCCTAGTAGCAATAACAGCAGTGGATCCACGGTTGGCGTTTCCGAATGACCTGAGGATCGGCTGGGTATGTCAAATCATCCGAAAGATCCACCGTCCTTCTGGCTGATTTCAAGAGAAATTCGTCATCAGGAAAAAACATCTCATCAATCCGCTGAAAACACAGCCAATCTGACTAAACCACGTCATCATGGTAAATTCCAATTCAATCATTCACCTTGACATGTGTCAAGCATGACCTCTCAGGCTTGAGGTGGCCTTCAAACGCCACCAAGGCCTCAAATCCCAGTGCTCATCGCCCAGACTGTCGCCCGAGGCTGCAGTGGGTCGGCCCGAAGCCGCAGCCCGTCGGACCGAGCACCGGCCGGCAAGCGGGTCTGCGTACAGTGCACACCAGACTTGAACGCGCAGACCACGATGAACATCGATCCAAGCAAACCATGGCAACAGCGCCGCGAGCGCTTCGCCGCCGCCTGCGTTCGCGGCTTTCACCTTTATGCCAACTGGCTGATAGGCATCAGTTGGCGACGCTTCATCCTGCTGTCGCTGCTGTTGATCATCGGGGCAGCACTGCTGCAGAACATCCCGCCCTTCAGTTGGACCTACACCACCACAGTGCGTCCGCCGGTGCCGATGGTCGTGATCGACCCCTCCGACGCGCCCTCCGCCAAACGCAGCCACCCACCCGGTATCCACATCGAGGCGCCGGCCAAGGACGGCCAACCCGGCGTAGACATCAGGATCGATGCCAGTGGCGTGCGCATCGCACCGCGGGCTGGTGCCTCGGCAGTAGCGAACGCTTCCGCGGCATCGGCCGCTGGCGAAGGCACCGAGCCGATCATCGACATCCGGCTGCCAGCCGGGACCAGCGAGGCGGTGCGCCAGGCGGTGGAAGAGGCCCAGCAGGCAATCGACGAGGCAGTGCGCGAGGCCCGCGACGACGCAGGGGCCGCCAAACACCCTGCCAGAAGCATCCGCGAGGTGCATGTGCTCAGCCTGGGCGAGTTCCTGCCCAGCCTGGCGATGCTGTGGATCGTCGCCTCGCTGATCATCAAGATCAGCTACAAGCGCCAGGTCCAGGCCCAGGCCGAGGCGGCGCAGGCGGTGGAGGTGGCCGAATCCGAAGCGCTCAAGCGCCAGGTGGTCGAAGCCAGGATGGCGGCAATGCAGGCCCAGATCGAGCCGCATTTCCTGTTCAACACCTTGGCATCGATCGACCACCTGATCGAGGTCGATCCACCGCGCGCGAGCCAGATGCAAAAAAACCTGATCGCACTGCTGCGCGCGGCCATGCCCACGCTGCGCGAGACCGACGGTGCGGCGACGGGCCAGTCCCGCGACCTGGGCCGCGAGCTGGCGGTGATACGGCCTTATCTTGAGATCTTGAAGGTGCGGATGGAGGAGCGGCTGGCCACCGAGATCGATGTGCCCGACGGCTTGCTGTCGGCCGAGTTCCCGACCATGATGCTGCAGACCCTGGTCGAGAACGCGGTCAAGCACGGCCTCGAGCCCAAACCCGAAGGCGGCAAGCTCATGATCAAGGCTGAAATCGTCCACGGCAAGCTCGCGCTGACGGTCCAGGACAGCGGCCTGGGCTTTGGCCAAGCCGCGACCGCCGGCACCGGCGTCGGGCTGGCCAACATCCGCGAACGGCTGCAATTGCTTTACGGCACCAAGGCCGGTTTGACGATCGGCGAGAACCCGGGCGGTGGCACCCGCGTGACGCTGTCGGTGCCTTACAAGCCGGTCGGCAACGCGCATGGATAAGCCAGCGGCCGAATCGCCTGACGACGCCCGACGCATGAGCCCATTGCGCGCCGTGATCGCCGATGACGAACGATTGATGCGAGAGCAACTGCGCGCGCGGCTGGCCGAGGTCTGGCCCGAGTTACAGATCGTCGCCGAAGCCCGCAACGGCCTGGAGGCGGTGGCGCTGGTCGAGCAGCATCGACCCGACCTGGTGTTCCTCGACATCCGCATGCCGGGCTTGAGCGGCGTCGACGCTGCGCGCCAAATCGCCCAGATGGCAGTGGCCGACGACGAGTACCTGCCTGAGGTCGTCTTCATCACCGCCTACGACCAGTACGCGGTCCAGGCCTTCGAGCAAGGCGTCTGCGACTATGTGCTCAAGCCGGCCGAGCGCGACCGCTTGCAACTCACCGCGCAGCGAATCCGCGCCCGCTTGGCGCTGCGAGACAAGCCTGTGGTCGATATCGGCGACACGAACCCGCCGCTGCAGTTGCTGCTGCACCGTCTGGCCGCCCAACTCAACCCCGGCGCTGCGCCCCGCTACCTGGACTGGATCCAGGCCAGCGTGGGCAGCGCGATCCAGATGATCGCGGCGGCCGAGGTGCTGTTTTTCATCAGCGACGAAAAATACACCCGAGTCCAGACCGCCACGGTCGAGGCGTTGATCCGCAAGCCGATCAAGGAACTCGTCGATGAACTCGACCCGGCGCTGTTCTGGCAGATCCACCGCTCGACGCTGGTCAACGTCAAGACGATTTCGGGAGTAACGCGTGATATGCGCGGCAGGCAGATCGTCAGCGTGCGCGGCCACCCCGAAAAGCTCGAGGTCAGCCGCAGCTACGGTCATCTGTTCAAGAGCATGTGACGCGGCTCTCAAGCAAATGTGGCTTTGCGGCTTGATCCCCACAGGGGGCGGCCGGCTTAGGCCGGCCTTGGGGCGCTCAGAGACAGTCGACCGAATACGCGATCAATGCGTGTTGGCCTGGGTCAGCTGACGGCCATGACCGCTGTCGACAATGTTCCCGTTGGCAGCGACGACTGGCACGCTCACCAGCGTGGCTTGGTCAACTCCAAGGCCTCGAGTTGCCGGCGCAGTGGTTGGCGTTCCCTGTCCAGGCGGCCGATGTGCTCGCGCAGGCGCTTGCGTTCCTCGTCCTTGTCGGCCTTCTTCAGTTCGGCCTCAAGCCTTTCGATGTCCGACCGGTTGCGGTTGAACTCCTGCCGGGCGCGGTGCAAAGCCTGTCCGGCCCGGTAGTAGCGCAAGAAGCCGTCCTCGTCGTGCAGCGCGCAAGACCCAGCGTAGTAGCGGTTGGCCAGGCCGGCATTCCAGGCCGAATTTGGAGCACAGTACTCGCGAATGCCCGCTGAATAACCCAATTGCCAGCGCGCCGTGTCAGGGCTGACGCCGACCTTGGCGCAGGCCTCGCGGTGGTCGTCGATGCGGGACAGCGAATACCCCTCGCGGCCATCGCGCTGGCCGCGTTCAGCCCAGTCAGCATGGCGGCATTGGTCCTGGGACATCGAAGCACAGCCTGCAACGATCAAGGCGGTGAGCACAAGCGTGATGCGGAGAGCGGCACTGCGGGTCGTTGTCATGATCGTCGTAGAAGTCGTCTTGAGCGCAGGCCGAGGCGGCGAGCAAGCAAAACGCACTATAGCCGCCCATGAATCGGTCACAAGGTCAGCAGCCCGGCGCTGACCGACGAAGCGCGATCGCAGGCCCTTCTGGTCCAAGCGCCAAAGCAGGCATCTGGCTTAAAGTCGATGTTTCAATCGAGGAGACAGAGAGATGCGTGCAGCCTGGTATCTGAAGAACGGCGAAGCCAAGGACGTGATGATGCTGGGCGATCTGCCCAAGCCCCAAGCGGCGGCCGGCGAGGTGCTGGTCCGGCTCGCCACCTCGGGCGTGAACCCCTCGGATGTCAAATCGCGCCGAGCCCGCCCGTTGACCGAGATGATCGTGCCGCACAGCGACGGCGCCGGTGTGATCGAAGCGGTCGGTGCAGGGGTGCCAGGCAGCAGGATCGGCGAGCGGGTGTGGATCTGGAACGGCCAATGGGGCCGAGCTATGGGAACTGCGGCAGAGTACATCGCCCTGCCTTCGGCACAGGCCGTCCTGTTGCCTGAACAAGTCGACTTCGCGGCCGGTGCCTGCTTCGGCATCCCGGCCTTGACCGCGCTGCAGGCGGTGCATCTGGCCGGTGAGCTCAAGGACCAACAGGTGCTGGTCACCGGCGCGTCTTCGGCCGTCGGGCATTACGTCACCCAACTCGTGACGCTCGCTGGCGGCCAGGTGATAGGCACCGTGGGCTCACCCGCCAAAGCCCGGCATGCCCAGGCCGCAGGCATGAAGGAGGCCATCTTCTACAAGACCGAGTCGATCGCCGATCGCGTCAAGGCCTTGACAGCGGGCCGCGGCGTGCCGGTGATCATCGACATGGATTTCGCCAGCACAGGCAAGCTGCTGGCCGAGGGCGTGCTCGCGCCGCATGGCCGGGTCATCTGCTTTGGCTCCAACGCGCCCGACACCACGCTGAACTTCCGGGCGCTGTTGTTCCCGTCGCTGTCGCTGAAGTTCTTCCTGGTCTACGACCTGACGCCGGCAGACCGGCAGACCGCGCAGGCGCGATTGAACGAGTTGCTGCAAACCCAGCAACTGCAGCATGCGATCAGCAGGCGCTTCGCGCTCGCCGACATCGTCGCGGCCCACGAAGCAGTCGAAGCCGGCCAGGACATCGGCAACGTGGTGGTCGATCTGATTTGAGCGTCGCCGCCGCTTGGTGGCCCGCATGATGACGGCTCAACCGATACCGCAGCTCGACCTGTTCGAGCACAGCCGCGACACGATGCTGCGCAACGACGTTCTCGACGCCTTGCTGAAGCGCGACGCCGGCGCAGCGACGCTGGCCTGGCAGGCGCTGGCAGATTTCGAGCCGAGGCACCAAGGGCTGCCCGCACTCGCCGGCCTGATCGCCGCGCTCGAATCGACCCGGAACAACACGCTGTTCGCGGTTCACGCCGAGGCTGCCGCAGCGCGCGAACAGCTGTCCCGGTCGGTGGCGCCGGCTGCGCAGTCGCAGTTCGGCGCTGCGGCTGCCGCCGCATGGCTTGCGCCGCTGTGGCGCGGGCTGGCCGATCGCGCCGCAGCCTTGCCGTTCAACGCTGCGCAGGCCGACAACCATGCGGCGGCGTTGTGGCTGAACGTGGGCGACGCGACCTCAGCCTTCGAGGCGGTCAAAGCCATCGAACGCATCGAATCCTGGCGCCGGATCCCGGCCCCGCTGGGCTGGATGGCACTGGCGCGCTACCGCAGCGAAGGACTGGACAACATCTGGCCGCTGCTGGCCGAACTGGCTTGGCTGGCGCCGCCGCGATTCGGCCAGACCGCCCGCGCGCTCGATGACCCGCTGCTCAAGCGCCTGCTGCGTCGCTTTGACGAACAGTTCGACCTCGGCGATGGGCAGGTGGCTGACCCGCTGGCCTGGTTCCCGGCCTGGTTGCTGACCGAACAACCCGGCTTGCTGCCGCGGCTGCTGGGCGCCGGGACAGGCCAGCACAGCGAACCCGAACGCGGCTTCAGGCTGGTCGCAGAACTGCTGGGCCTGGAGCGCCAGGGCCGGCACCACGAACTGATCGACAGCCGCAAACGGCTGCGCGATGTGCAGCCGGCTTTGTACGCCGCCTACATGAAAACGCGCTGACCTCGCCGCCAGCCGATCGGCCTGGGGCAACCCGAGCTCAGTCTTTTTTCAGCGAGTAGCGGAAGTCACAGAACTTCGCACCGCCCATGATGGTCTGGGTGCGCTCGAAACGGATCGCCGGGTTGTAGCCGTGGCAGAACTCGCCGTCGCGGTTGCAAGACAGCGTGTCGCCCAGATCTCCCAGGCCCATCTCGCGGTAGGACTCGGCGTAGCGGCAGCGCGTGACGTTGAACGACAGCTTCTCGGATGTTCGCTCGACCCATTCGATCTTGATGCCGTCGTCCTTCTGCCACAGCGGCAGGATCGCGGCGTAATCATCGAGGTCTGGCGGTTTGCTGCCGTCCTCGTTGCCAGGCGTTCGCGCCGCTGCGTCGCGGCCTGCCGCATGCGCCATCTCGGTGATCGCACGGCGCAGCAGTGCGCGCGCTGGCACGTCGCCGAGTTCCTGCGCCAGCGTGCGAAGCAGTTCGCCGGCAAACTTGGCCTCGATCCGGCGTTGGTCGAGGATGCTGATGTCGCTCATGGTTGTCTCCGTTGAACGGGTCGCTGCGGCGCTCAATGCCCCGCGCCACCCAGGTAAGCATCGCGCACACGCGGGTCGTCGCGCAGTTGCGCGGCAGGGCCTTCGAGCACGATGCGGCCGCCCTCCATCACATAGCCGAAATCGGCCACCTTGAGCGCGCCGCGGACGTTTTGCTCGACCAGCAGGATCGAGGTGCCGGTGGCGCGGATGCTGGCGACCAACTCGAAGATCTGCTTGACGATCTTGGGCGCCAGACCCAGCGAGGGCTCATCGAGCAGCAGCAAGCGGGGCCGTGCCATCAGCGCCCGGCCGATGCAAAGCATCTGCTGCTCGCCGCCCGACAGTGAGCCAGCCTGCTGCGACAAGCGCTCGCGCAGCACCGCAAAGCGCTCCAGCACCTCGTGCAGCGTCTGCTCGAAAACAAGGCCTTTGAGCGCGCCAGCACCGAGCACCAGGTTCTCGCGCACCGTCATGTTGGAGAACACCTGCCGACCCTCGGGCGCTTGCGCCAGACCTAACGAAACGATGCGGTGGCTGGGCAGGTTGGCGATCGGCTCGCCAGCCAGGCTGATCTGTCCGCTGCTGGCGCGGTAGATACCCGACAGCGCGCGCATCAGCGTGGTCTTGCCCACGCCGTTGGCGCCGAGCACGGTGACGATGCCGCGCTCGGGCACCTCGAGGCTGACTTCGTGCAGGATCTGCTGCACGCCCATCCGTACCCCCAGCCGGTCGACCTGGAGCAGCGGCTTGGCGTTGTCGACCGCGCTCATTCGTCGCCCGTCCCGAGGTAAGCGTCCAGCACCGCCGGGTCGCGCTGCACCGACGCCGGGTCGGCGTCGGCGATCTTGCGGCCGAAAGCCAGCACGATCACGCGGCTGCAGATCCGCATCACCAAACCCATGTCATGCTCGACCAGCAGGATCGTCACCCCTTCGGCGCGCAAGCGCGCTATGAAGCGCGCCAGTTCGACGGTCTCGGTGTCGTTCAGTCCCGCCGCGGGCTCATCGAGGATCAGCAGCTGCGGCCGACCGGCCAGCGCGCGAGCGATCTCGAGCATCTTGCGTTTGCCGTAGGACAGGTTGGCCGCAAGCTCGTCGGCGACGCTGGCCAGCCCGACTTTCTCGAGCATCTCGGTCGAGACCTCGCTGATCGCCCTTGCCGAACTGCTGCGACCCGGCAGCAGCGCATCGCCCAGCCCGCTGGCGCGGATCGCGCCGACCGAGACGTTGTCGAAGACCGTCATGTTCGGGAAAGTGCGCAGGTTCTGGAAGGTGCGACCAACGCCCAGCCGCGCAACCTCGAACGGCCGCATCCCGGTGATCAAACGCCCGTCAAAGCGCACCTCGCCTTCGGACGGCGGTGTGACGCCCGAGATCATATTGAACAAGGTGGTCTTGCCGGCGCCGTTCGGGCCGATCAGGCCGACCAACTCGCCGCGCCGGACCTCGGCCGAGACCTGGTCGACCGCCGTCAGTCCGCCGAAGCGGCGCGTCAGGCCTTGCAAAGCCAGCAGCGGCGCGCTCACCAAGCACCCCGACGCATCGCGGGCAGGCGACGGATCTGACGCCTGAACAAGTCGATCGCCGAGACCTCGCCGACCAGACCGCGCGGCAGGAACAGGATAGACAGGAACAGCACCAGACCGACCGCGATCATGCGGTAGCTGCCGAGGTCTCTGAGCAATTCGGGCAGCACCGACAGGATCACCGCACCGATCACTGAGCCGTACAAGCTGCCGAGTCCGCCGACGACGATCATCGACAGCACCAGGATCGACTCGCCAAAGCGAAAACTCTCGGGGCTGATGTAGCCCGTGGTGTGCGCGAACAGCGCGCCGGCGACGCCGGCAAAACAGCAGGCCACACCAAAGCTCTGCAGCTTCAAGCGCGCGACGTCGATGCCCATCGCGTCGGCGCAAGCGTCGTCCTCGCGCAGTGCGCGCAGCGAATTACCGTAATAGGAATGTGTCAGCCGGTGCACCACCCACAGCGTCGCGAGCATCGCCAGCGCGGTCACAGCCAGGCTCAGACCCATGCCCTTGAGGCCCCAGAGCTCGATGCCGGGGATGCTGCGGATGCCCATAGGACCGCGCGTGAAACCGACCCAGTTCAGCAAGGTGACGTAGATCATCTCGCCGATGCCCAGCGTGGCGACCGCGAAGTAGATGCTGGTCAAGCGCATCGTCGGCACCGCGACCAGCGCGCCGACCAAGGCCGCAGCAACACCGGCTGCAGGCACCGTGAGCCAGAACGGCCAGCCGAGCTTGGTCGACAGCAACGCCGCGGCATAGGCGCCGACACCGAAGAATGCGCCGTGACCCAGGCTGAGCAGACCGGCGGTGCCGGTGATCAGGTTCAGGCTGGCGGCCAGGATCACGAAGATCATCGTCGTGATCGCGATCTGGCTGAAGTAGCCCGACTTCAAGCCCATCAAGCCCGCCAGCAACAGCGCGAGCAGCAGCACCAGCGCGGCGTTGAGTCGACCCCGGATCACATCTTCTCCTTCTTGAAACCGAATATGCCCGACGGGAAGAACCACAGCGTGGCGAGCAGGAAGGAGTAAGACACCAGCGCTTTCCAGCCATCGGAGAAATACTGGGTCGCAACCGACTCGGACACGCCCAGGATCAGCGCGCAGACCACTGCGCCGGGGATGCTCGACAGCCCGCCCATCACCATCGCGACGAAAGCCTTGACGCCAGGATCGAAGCCCATGTGCGGGAAGATCGCCCCCTGGTACAGGCCGACCATGATGCCGGCGACCGCACCCAGCATCGAGCCGACGACGAAGGTCGCGACGATCGCTCGGTCGGTGTCGATGCCGACGAACTGCGCGCCCAGCACGTTGTTCGACACCGCGCGGATGCCCAGGCCGATGCGGGTGCGGTAGAGCACGTACTGCAGCGCGACCAACATCGCCGCTGACAGTGCAAAGATGATCAGGTTGCCGTCGGTGATCGTCACCGGCCCGAGCTGGATCGGGCTTTGCAGCAGGTAGGACTGGGCGATGGTCTGCATCTCGCCAGAGAACCTCAGCTCGAGCGCCTCGCGGACGATGATCGACACCGCCAGCGACGACAGCAGCGTGGCCTCGCGCATCGCCTTGCTCTTGAGCGAGGCTTCGTCGCGAAAGCGCCTGAAAGGCCTGAAGGCCAGCCGCTCAAGCACCACGCCGGCCAGCCCGCCCGAGAGCAGTACCCCCACCAGCAGCAGCCACAGCGGCGGCTGCAGCGCGGTGATCAGCAGCAGGCCGGCAAAAGCGCCGATCGTGTAGATCTCACCATGGGCGAAGTTGACGACGTTGAGCACGCCGAAGATCAGCGTGAAGCCGATCGCCATCAGCGCGTAGACCAAGCCGATCGACAAGCCGTTGACGACTTGCTGCAGCAGGACGGTGGGATCCATCGGAGACCTTGTGCCCGTTCAACAGTGGCTGGTGCGGCCTGGTGACTCAGGGCGCCAGCACGAACTTGCCGCCCTTGATCTGCAGCTTGGACAGCATCTTGTTGGGCTCGCGGGTGGTCTTGTCGAAGGTGGTCGCGCCGGTCACGCCAGGGTAGTTGGCGGTGGCGGCGAGCGCGTCGCGGATCTGCGCGCGGGTCGCGGCAGCGCCGACTCGCTTGATCGCGTCGAGCATGATCCCGACCGCATCAAACGCTTGGGCGGCGAACTGGTTGGGCTCGCTGTTGTAGCGCTTCTTGTACTCGGCGACGAAAGCGGTGACATGGGGCAATGGGCTGTCGGCGACAAAGGTGGTCGACAGCAGCACGCCTTCAGCGGCCGGTCCGGCGAGTTCGATCAGCTTGGGCGCATAGAAAGGCGATGCCGAGTACAGCTTGGCGTTGACGTTGAGCTGCTTGGCCTGCTGCAGGATCAGCGCGCCCTCCTCGTAGAACATCGCGAAATAGATCGCGTCGGGCTTGGCCTGAGACACCTTGGTCAGGATCGCCTTGAAGTCGCGCGCGCCCGGGTTGAACAACTCAGTGCTGGTGACCTTGCCGCCCAGACCTTCAAAAGCCTTGGTGAACTCGCCGGTGGCCGACAGGCCCCAGTCGTTTTGCAGACCGATCACCGCGACCGTCTTGATGCCGCCGTCGCGCAGCCACTTGGCGTTGAACGGGCCTTCCTGGGCCTGGGTCGTGATGTTGCGGAACTGCCAGTTCGAGACCTTCAGAAAATCAGGGTGCGAAGCGGTCTGCGACAACTGCGGCATGCCTTCCTTGCCGTAGACCTCACCCGCAGCCATCGACGGCCCACTGGCGAAGTCGCCCAACACCGCGACGATGCGCTTGTCGTCGACGAACTTGCGCGCGATGTTGACGGCCTCCTTGGGGTCGGACTTGGAGTCCTCGTAGACGATCTGAACCTTGCGGCCGGCCACGCCGCCGGCAGCGTTGAACTTCTCCAACTGCATCGTCGCGGCGTTGCGGAAAACCTCGCCGTACTGGGACTGAGTCCCTGTCAGCGGCGCTTGGTAGCCGACGAAAATGTCCTGGGCTTGTGCGGCGCCGGCGGCCAGCATGGCACCGGCCAGAGCGAGTGAGCGAATCGTCAAGGTCATCAGAGTCTCCGAATTGGGAAAAGTGTGGGTACGACCGCGCTGCGGAGCAGGGTCTGACAGGTCAGGCAGGGACAGGCTGGGTCGGCTTCGTTCGTTGTCGGAGCGCGCCGTGTAGGCGTATCCCGCGGCCGACAATGTAACCGCATCGGGCTGCCGATAATGTCAGCTCAAACCCGGCCTAGCCGGGTCCGACCCGCCCACAGCAAGATCCTCAGATGACCGACACCCCGCTAGCCCCGACCCGGATGCCGCCTTCGCTGTGGGCTGCCACCGCAGCGCCACCGCCCGCGACCCCTGCGCTGCCCGATGGCGAGACCACGGCCGACTTGGCGGTGGTCGGCGCCGGGTTCACTGGGCTGTCGGCTGCGCTGCATGCGGCGCAGCGAGGCGCCAAGGTCGTCGTGCTCGAAGCGCAGGAGATCGGCTGGGGCGCATCGGGACGCAACAACGGCCTGGTGATCCCGGCGCTGACGCGCGCCGACCCCGACCTGCTGGTCCAGGCTTTCGGACCCGAGCACGGCCCGACGGTGGTGGCGATCCTGCGCGATTCGGCGAACCTGCTGTTCGATCTGGTGCGCCGCCACGGCATCGACTGCGAAGCGGTGCAGAACGGCTGGCTGCAGCCGGCGCACCGCGAGAGCCGGCTGGCACTGGCCAAGTCCCGCTGCGATCAATGGCGCCGTCACGGCGCGCCGGTGCAACTGCTAGACGCCGATCAGGTCGAGGCGATCACCGGCTCGCGTTTCTGGTGCGGCGGCTGGATGAACAGCAGCGGCGGCCACATCAACCCGCTGGCTTTCACACGTGGCTTGGCGCGTGCGGCGCTGGCCGCAGGTGCGGCCGTGCACAGTCGCAGCCCGGCGACCGGTCTGCAGCGCGCAGGCGAGCGCTGGCGCGTGACCACACCTGGCGGCAGCGTGCTGGCGCGGCGCGTGCTGCTGGCCACCCACAGCTACAGCGGTTTGGCAGCGCCCTCGCCCTGGCCTGGCCTGGAGCGCACGATGGTGCCGGTGCGCTCGTACCAGATGGCCACGCGGCCGCTGCCAGCAGCGCTGCGCGCGACCGTGATGCCGGCCAACGCCGCGGTCTCCGACACCCAGGCCGACCTGCATTTCGCCCATTTCGACGCGCAGGGCCGGCTGGTCACCGGTGGTGGTCTGGCGATCGCCGCAGGCCATGACTGGCGCTTGCGCCAGCGCATCGGCCAACGTCTGGTCAAGATCTTCCCGCAGCTCGAAGTGCTAGGTGGCATCGAATTCGAGCACCTTTGGCACGGCGTGTTCGGTGCCACGCCCGACAAGCTGCCACGCTTCTGGCGGCTCGATGACGGCGTGCTCGGCTGGGTCGGCTGCAACGGCCGCGGCGTGGCCTTCGGCACGGCGCTCGGGCCGGTGCTGGCCGACGCTGCGCTCGACGGCGAAAAAGCCCGCACCAAGCTGCCTTTCGAAGCCCCACGCACTGTTCCCGGCCACCGCTTCGCGCCGATCGGCGTGGCCGCGACGATGCTCTACCAGCGCTGGAAGGACGGCCAGGACTGATCGCCCAGCACCGGCTCAGACCGGTGCCGCAGCCGCCAGCTTGGCGGCGAGTTCGGCGCGGATTCGCTTGAGCTTGTCGCGCGGGTTTTCCTGGGTCGTCGCTTCGTGCAGCTTCATCTCGCCGATGAAACGGCTGGGCACGCCTTGCACCGTGTCGCGGCCCTTCTTGCGTCGGCGCAGCGTGCTGACCACCAGCGTGGTGCGGGCACGGGTGATGCCCACATACATCAGCCTGCGCTCCTCCTCGAGCCGGGTCGCGGTCATCTCCTCGGCGTCGCTCTTGAACGGCAGCAGCCCCTCGTTGACGCCGACCAGCACCACATGCGGCCACTCCAGCCCTTTGCTGGCGTGCAGCGTCGACAAGGTGACCACATCCTGCTCGTCGTCGCGCTCGGCCAGGCTGATGATCACGCTGATGGTCTGCGCGACCTGCAACACAGTCTGCTTCTCGCCTTCGGCACTGCCGCCATCGACCTTGATCTCGCCGCCGCAGCGCCTTGACATCCAGTCGATGAAGTCGAGCACATTGGTCCAGCGCGAAGCAGCGGCCTTCTCGCTGTCCTCGCTGTCGTAGAGGTGTTGCTCATAGCCTATGTCCTTGACCCAGGCCAGCAGCAGCGCCTTGGCATCCTCGGCCCCGCTGGTGCGGCCAGCGCGGTATTCCAGGTCGTTGACGCAGCGGCCGAACTCGTGCAGTTGGTCGAGCGCCTTGGCACCCAATTGCGCGGCCAGGCTCTTGGAGAACAGCGCCTCGAACAGGCTGAGCTTCCATTGGCCCGAGAACTCGCCCAGCTTGCCCAGCGTGGTGTGGCCTATGCCGCGCTTGGGTGTGGTCACCGCGCGAAGAAAGGCCGGGTCGTCGTTCTGGTTGACCAGCAGCCTCAGCCAGGCGCACAAGTCCTTGATCTCGGCACGGTCGAAGAAGCCTGTGCCGCCCGAGACCTTGTACGGGATGTTGGCCGTTCGCAGCTTCTTCTCGAACGGCCGCGCCAGGTGGTTGGCACGGTACAGGATCGCGAAGTCGCTGAACTTGATCTGGCCGCTCGCGCGGTCGTCGGCTACCGCGCCGCCCTGGGCGCGCAGGCTCTGGATGAAGGCCACCGCACGTTCGGCCTCATGCTCCTCGCCATCGCATTCGACCAGGCGCACCGGATCCCCGTCGCCGAACTCGCTCCAAAGCTTCTTCTCGAACAGCTTGGGGTTGCCGGCAATCACGTTGTTGGCCGCGCGCAGGATGCTGCCGGTCGAGCGGTAGTTCTGCTCGAGCGGGATCACTTTCAGATCGGGCCAATCCTGCGGCAAGCGCTGAAGATTGGCGATGGTCGCGCCGCGCCAGCCGTAAATGCTCTGGTCGTCGTCGCCCACTGCGGTGAACAGGCCGCGCCGGCGTGGGTCTTCGTGGCTGACCAGCAGCTTGAGCAGCTCGTACTGCACCGAGTTGGTGTCTTGGTACTCATCGACCAGCACATGGCGAAAACGCCCCTGCCACTTGGCGCGCGCCTCTTCGTCGCGCAGCAGCAGCTTCAAGGGCAGGCTGATCAAGTCGTCGAAATCGACCGCCTGGTAAGCCGCCAGCCTGTCCTCGTAGAGCTTCATCACCCGCGCGGCGACCTGCTCGTCGGGGTCCTTGGCGATGGCCATCGCGGCCTGGCTGTCCAGCCCCTGGTTCTTCCACAGGCTGATGGTCCACTGCCACTGCCGCGCCAGCTTGTTGTCGCTCGCGCCCCCAGCCTCGCGCAGCACGCCCATCACGTCGTCGGCATCCAGGATCGAGTACTTCTCCTTCAGGCCGACTTTGATGCCGTCCTCGCGCAGGATGCGCACGCCCAGGCTGTGGAAGGTGCTGACCGCCAGGTCCTTGGCAGCGCGCGCGCCGACCAAGCTCTTGGCACGCTCGCGCATCTCTTGCGCCGCTTTGTTGGTGAAGGTGATCGCGGCGATCTCCTTCGGTGCCAGGCCGGCCTGCAGCAAGCGGGCGATCTTGTGCACGATCACCCGGGTCTTGCCCGACCCGGCGCCAGCCAGCACCAGGCAAGGCCCCGAGAGGTGGTGAACAGCTTGCAGCTGGGCGGGGTTGAGTGAGACGGGGGCTTCGGCCATGGATCGCAGCGTGGGGGCGGATGATAGCGACTGGACTGGCCGGAGGGTCTGCTGCTGCGGGCCGGTGATACTCGGGCGTCACCATGCAAGCCATCCTCGCCGTCACCGTCCCGTTCTTTGCCCTGGTGCTAGCCGGCTGGCTGGCCGCGCGACGCGGCTTGCTGCCGGCCTCAGCGATTCCCGGTCTCAACGCCTACGTGCTGTACTTTGCACTGCCCTGCCTGCTGCTGCGCTTTGGCATGGGCACACCGGTGCTCGAGTTGCTCAACCCTTGGCTGCTGGCGATCTACCTGCTGTGCGCGCTGCTGATCGTCAGCTTCACGATCGCGACCTCGCTCAATTCAAGAATCGGCCTCAAGGACGCCTCATTTGGCGCACTGGTCGCCGCCTTCCCGAACACAGGCTTCATGGGCGTGCCGCTGCTGGTGGCCTTGCTGGGCCCCACGGCGGCCGGGCCTGCAATCTGCAGCATCCTGGCCGACCTGTTCGTCACCAGCTCGCTGTGCATCGCGTTGTCACAGCTACACGCACCGCAGCAAGGGCAAGGCGCGCGACTCGCCGCGCTGCGCGCGGTGCGCGGTGCGCTGGCCAACCCGCTGCCCTGGTCGATCGCGCTGGGCGCGGCGCTGTCGGCGGCAGGTCTGCGCCTGAGCGGGCCGATCGACACCGTCGTGCGGATGCTGGCGGACTCCGCCAGTCCGGTGGCGCTGTTTTCGATCGGCGCGGTGCTCTGGCGCGCTGGCTTGCAGACCCAGCACCACACGCGGCTGATCGACTACCTGCCGGTAGCGCTGATCAAGCTCTTCCTGCACCCGCTGCTGGTGCTGGTCTTGGGCGCTGCGGCGCAACAACTCGGCGCGCCGGTGTCGGCTTTTCAGCTGATGGTGCTGACCTTGGTCGCCGCCTTGCCCAGTGCCAGCAACGCAGCGCTGCTGGCCGAACGCTTCGGTGCCGACTCGGGACGGGTCGCGCGCATCATCATGAGCAGCACGCTGCTGGCCTTCGCAAGCTTTTCCGCGTTGGCCTGGTGCTTGGGCATCCGCCCTGGTGGCTGAATTCGGCTACCCAGCGCGCTGTCAAATCGCCAACGGGTCGACATCGATGGCCCAGCGCGCCAGACCTTTGTGCCGCTGGCGCAAGCCGTGCAGCACGGGCGTCCAGTCTGTCAGCAGGCGCTGCAACTGCAGCCTAGAAGCCGATTCGAGCAACATCTGCAGCCGCTCCATCCCAGCGACCTTGCTCACGGCCGGCGGCACGGGCGGATAGACCGTCACCCCGGCAGCGCCAGGCATGGCCGCCGCCAGTTCGGCCGCCTCGCGCAGCCAGGCCAGCGCGACCGCCGGGTCGCGCGATTCGGCTCTCAACAACGCCAGATGGCTGTACGGTGGCAAGCCGGCGGCACTGCGCTCAGCGAGTTGGCTCTGCGCAAAGTCAGCGAAATCGTGTTTCTTCAAAGCAGCGTAGAGCGCATGCCGCGGATGCCAGGTCTGGACCCACATCTCGCTGCGGGCGGCCGCCTCGGCGTCGCGCCCGGCGCGGCCACCGGCCTGCATCAACAGCGCGAACAGCCGCTCGGGGGCGCGGAAATCACTGGCGAACAAGGCCGTGTCGGGGTTGACCGCCACCACCAGCGTGATGCGGCGGAAATCATGGCCTTTGGTCACCATCTGGGTGCCCACCAGCACATCGACGTCGCCGGCATGCACCGCCGCCAACCGGCTCTCCAACTGGCCCTTGCCTCTCGCGGTGTCGGCGTCGAGCCTGGCGATGCGCGCGCCAGGCAACAACTCGGCCAGCAATTCCTCGAGCTTCTCGGTGCCGCGACCCATCGGCGCGATGTCCAGGTTGCCGCAGTCAGGGCAGGCGCGGGGTACGCGCTCGGTCAAGCCGCAGTGGTGGCAGCGCAGCGTGCGCTCGCCCTTGTGGAACACGCGCCACGCGCTGCAGTGTGGGCAGCCGCTCTTCCAGCCGCAATCGGCACAGTGCAGCACCGGCGCATAGCCGCGTCGGTTGAGGAACACCAGACTCTGTTCGCCGCGCGCCAAACGCTCGCGCAGCGAATCGACCACCATCGGCGCCAACACCGGGCTTTGGCCATTGACCCTGGGCAGCACGCCCATGTCGAACAGCCGCACCTTCGGCAGCGCGCCACCACCCACCCGCTCGGCCAGTGTCAGGCATTGGTAGCGCTGCTGCGGCCCTGGCGCAGCGCGCTGCCAGGTCTCGAGCGATGGCGTGGCAGACCCCAGGATCACAGGCACCCGTTCGAGATGGGCTCGGTAGACCGCGAGGTCGCGCGCCGAGTAGCGCGCACCCTCTTGTTGCTTGTACGACGGGTCGTGCTCCTCATCGACCACGATCAGCCCGAGCCTGGGCAGTGGCGCAAACACCGACAGGCGTGTGCCCAGCACGATGTCGGCCCGCCCCAAATGGGCCAACAGCCAGTGCTGCAGGCGCTGCACCGGCGTCAAGCCGCTGTGCATGGCCACCATCCGATGCCCAGGAAAGCGCTCGGCAAATCGAGCCTCGAGCTGCGGCGTGAGGTTGATCTCGGGCACCAAGATCAGCGCCTGGCGGCCTGCGGCCAGCACCTGCTCGGTGGCGTGCAGGTAGACCTCGGTCTTGCCGCTGCCAGTGACCCCATGCAGCAGCATCGGCTTGGGCGCGGACTGGCCCAGCGCGGCCTCGAACGCTGCCAGCGCAGCCAACTGCTCGTGCGCCAAATCCGGTCGCCTCGGCGCAGCGACGGGCTGAGCCGCGACACCCGAGGCAAATTTCTTGACCAGCCTGGCCAGGCGCTTGTTCAGCCCTGTCGCATCGAGTTTGCGAAGCTCAGGCGGCAGCACCGACAAAGCCAGTTCGCCAACACCGCGCTGGTAGTAGCCGGCCGCGAAGTCCACCAGCGCCAGCCAGGCGGAGGTCATGGGTGGCAGCGCATCAAAGACCTCGCCCACCGACCGCAGCGCGTAGCCTGCCAGGCCCTCCGGCGGTGTCACATCGGGCGAGTCTGCCGCCGCACCATGCCAGACGATCCCCAACAGCTCACGCTTGCCCAGCGGCGCGCGCAGCAAGGTACCAGGCGCCAAACCTCGCTCGCTGAGGTAGTCGAGTGCAGCACCCAGACCACTGTGCGCCGGCGCATCCATCGCCACCCTCAGCACCACGGGTTCCCGGTCCGGAGTCACCGTCGAGCGCACCACTTTGCCATGCGAATTATTGTCGTCACCTCAAGAAACCGCTCTAAGTCAATGATCAGGAAGAAGTTTTCAGTCTATCCCCGGATTCTGTGGATAACTTTGTGGAGAAGCTGCTGGCGGCTGCGCTAAGTGCTTGATGCGTCGGGCGTAGGCTTCGATTGCCCGATCTGGCAGCAGTCGAATAAATCTCTTAAATATCAATCACTTAGAACAATTTTCAGCCAGTGTTTCAAGTCCCTGCACCGGTGTCTTTTCGCCACCTGAGGAGTAATTTATTTTTGGGGATAAATCCGGTCTTGCCCCTCGAAAATCAATGGCTTGCCTTTGCTGCAGCCCATCAAACCTGGACCGCGCAAGGCCGTGCTGGCAGCCAGCCTGCAGCGACGGCGCTATCGCCAAGCACGCGACAACCAACAAGTAGGCTGACAGGGATCAATGCTCTTAAAGTGCGTAGGCTCCTGTTTTAAAAGGATTTTCAGAGCTATCCACGTTTTGTGTGGATAACTTTGTGGAAAAGCCACTTTCGGCAGCGCTAAGTCCTTGATTTGGGCTGCTGCTGCTGCGATTGCCCGATCTTGCAGCAGCCGAAAAAACAGCTGCCAAGGAACAGCCCGGACCGCCGCGTCGGATCGGCAGTTCAAGCTGTGGGCTTGAGAGCAGTGGGCCCGCATCATGTCGACACAAGGCCTGATGCAGCGCCGCGCAGACTCACGGGTCACAAAATGCCAACCCTGGCGGCCACAAGTGCGATGGCTAGGCAGAAGCCCTGGAAGGGCTATCAGATCTCGACCTTGGCCCCCAACTCGACGATCCGGTTGCTGGGCAGGTTGAGGAAATCGGCTGCCGCGGCGGCGTTGCGGTGCATGCTCGCAAACAGCTTCTCGCGCCAGATCGACATGCCATCGCCAAAGGTCGGGATCACGATGTCGCGGCTCAGGAAATAGCTGGTGTCCATGTCGGGCAGCGGGATGCCACGGCCGGCCAGCAGCTTGAGCGCCTCGGGCACGTCTGGGTCGTTCTTGAAGCCGAAATGCAGCACCACCTGCCAGCAGTCGTGGCCCAAGGGCTCCATCTCGATGCGCTTGTCGAAGCCTATCCAAGGCACTTCATGGTGGCGAACCGTGATGAACACGTTGTGTTCGTGCAGCACCTTGTTGTGCTTGAGGTTGTGCATCAAGGCATTGGGCGTCAATCCAGTGTCAGGCGACAGGAACACCGCAGTGCCTTCAACGCGGGTCGGCGGATGGATGAACACCGCGTCAAGAAAGCTGTTGAGGTCGATCGCCTCGTCGCGCAAGCGTTCGCCCATCAGCTTGCGACCCTGGACCCAGGTCAGCATCAAGGTGAACATGCCGATGCCGATGACGATCGGGAACCAACCGCCAGCGATGAGCTTGAGCATGTTCGACGCAAAAAAGGTGATGTCGATCACAAAGAAGAAGCCGGTGGCCAGCAAGCAGGGCAGCAGCGGATATTTCCAGCCGAAGCGGATCACGAAGAAGGTCATCACCGTGGTGATGGTCATGTCGAGCGTCACCGCGATACCGTAGGCCGATGCAAGGTTGGACGAGGTCTTGAACAGCGCCACGGCCAGCACGATGAACGCGAACAGCCCCCAGTTGACGAAAGGCACGTAGATCTGCCCGGTTTCACGAACCGAGGTGTGACGCACCACCATGCGCGGCAGGATGCCGAGTTGGATCGCCTGCTTGGTGACCGAGAACGCGGCAGTGATCAAGGCCTGTGAGGCAATCACGGTCGCCGCGGTGGCCAGCACCACCAGCGGCAACTGGGCCCAGCCCGGCGCCATCTTGAAGAACGGGTTGTCGATCGCCTCGGGCTTGCCCAGCAGCATCGCGCCCTGGCCAAAATAGTTGACCACCAGCGCCGGCATCACGAAACCAAACCAGGCGATGCGGATCGGTTTCTTGCCGAAATGACCCATGTCGGCGTACAGCGCCTCACCGCCTGTGACACACAGCACCACCGCGCCCAGCCCAATGAATGCCACCAGCGGGTTGTGGACGAAGAACGCGACCGCATAAGCCGGGTTCATCGCCACCAGCACCGCAGGGTTGGCCACGATGTGGGGCAGGCCGAGCGCGACCAGCACCAGAAACCAGACCATCGTGATCGGGCCGAAAAACTTGCCGATGCCGCCAGTGCCGAAACGCTGAACCGCAAACAAACCGGCCAGCACCACCAGCGTGATCGGGATCACCACACCTTGCAATTGCGGCGCGGCCACCCCCAGGCCTTCGACCGCCGACAAGACCGAGATCGCCGGCGTGATGACAGCGTCGCCATAGAAGATCGCGGTGCCGAACAGGCCCACTGTCATCAACAGGTTGCGCAGCGCGGGCTTGTCCTTGACCGCCGTGGTGGCCAGCGCCAGCATCGCGATCAATCCGCCTTCTCCGTTGTTGTCGGCGCGCAGGATCAGCAACACATACTTGACCGAGACGATGATCGTCATGGTCCAGAAAATCAGCGACAGCACGCCCAGGATATTGGCGTTGGTGGCAGCCACATGGCCGCCGTGAAATACCTCTTTGAGCGCATACAGCGGGCTGGTACCGATGTCGCCATAGACAACGCCGAGGGCGCCGAGAGTCAATGCGGCCAAGGCGGCCGGGGTCTTGGGGGTGTTTGCCTTGCTCACTGCGCACGGCGACGGGTTGCCCGTCGCCTAAAAGCGGAAACCGCGTATTCTGCGCTAGACATCATGGTCCGCGTCAGCAAATTTTTCTGCCAATGTGTGGGTTTGCGCCAAGCAGACTCATTCGTAGACCTCGACTTCGGGGTCTGTGGCTTCAAGCTCGTAACTCGCCGCCAGCATCGCCAGCCGACCGATCACGCCGTACATGTAGAAGCGATTTGGCGCGCTGGCGCCAGGCTTCTCGCCGGGACGAGGCAAGCGGTGGCTCTCGGCAAAGGCCAGCGGCACATAACTGGCGCCGGGGGCGTTCAGGCTTTCGTCTATGCCCAGTTCGGCATGCACCCGGTAGTACCCGCCGACCACATAGCGGTCAATCATGTAGACCACGGGTTCGGCCACCGCGTCATTGACGCGCTCGTAGGTAGGCACGCCCTCCTGGAGAATGACTTCGGTGAGTTGCTGGGCGCTGGACCCCAGGCCCATCTTGTCGCGGGCACGGCGGATCACCGCGCCCAGATCCTTGGCGTCGCGTACCGTCACGGGCCCCAGGCCGTCGTTGCCGCGGTCGGCCTTGACGACGATGAACGGCTTCTCGTTGATGGCATATTCCTTGTACTTGCGCCGCACCTTGGTCAGCAGCGTATCGACCTGGCTCTGCAGGCCCTCCAGTGCACTGCCCTCGCCCAGATCGACCGAGCCACAGGCGGCGTACATCGGGTTGATCAGCCATGGATCCATGCCCAACAGCTTGGCGAACTTCTTGGCCACCTCTTCGTAGCTCTGGTAGTGCGTGCTCTTGCGCCGCGCGGTACAAACGGCGTGCAGCGGCGGCAGCAAGTACTGCTCGTGCAGTTGTTGCAAGGCCTTTGGGACACCCGCTGACAGGTTGTTGTTGAGCAGGATGGTGCAGGGATCGAAGTCCTTCAGTCCGAGCCGGCCGCGCTTTCGCAGCAAGGGCTCGAGCAGCAGTTCGCTGCCGTCTGACAAAGTCAGCGCCGTGGGCGCGGTGATGCTCTCGTCAAGCGTGCCCAGGCGAACGTTGAGCCCGGCCTGGGTGAAGATCCGAACCAAGCGCTGCACGTTGCCCAAATAGAAAGTGTTTCGAATGTGGCGTTCGGGAATCAGCAGCAGGTTCTTGGCCTCAGGGCAGATTTTCTCGATCGCGGCCATCGCCGCTTGCACAGCCAGCGGCAGCATCTCGGGCGTGAGGTTGTTGAAACCGCTGGGAAACAGGTTGGTGTCGACCGGCGCGAGCTTGAAACCGGCGTTGCGCAAATCTACCGACGTGTAGAACGGCGGCGTGTGCTCCATCCACTCAAGCCTGAACCAGCGCTCGATCGCCGGCATCGACTCCAGCACGCGCGCTTCGAGTTCATTGATCGGACCGGTCAGCGCGGTGATGAGGTGTGGGACCATGGGCTTGCCTGCTTGCTGGAGAACAGAAGATTCTAGGCAGATAGCGACGCAGACGGCGATGGCGAACGCCGACGTCGTCGCCGCAGAAAAAAAGGGCTGCCCGAAAGCAGCACCTGGCCAAAGCTTGAGTTGCTTGGTTTACTTACTGTAAGCAGTTTCGCCGTGCGAGCTGATGTCCAGTCCTTCGCGCTCTTCCTCTTCGGACACACGCAGGCCGATCACCAGATCGACGACCTTGAAGGCCACTGCCGCCACCACCGCCGACCAGACCACGGTCAAGCCCACCGCCTTGGCCTGGATGACCAACTGCTCCCAGATGCCGTTGCTCGACACCGTGGCCGTGACCCAATCCGACACCAGGCCCGGGCCGCCCAGCGCCTGGTTGTTGAACACACCGGTCAGCAACGCACCGACGATGCCGCCGACACCGTGGACGCCGAACACGTCGAGCGTGTCATCAGCACCCAGCAGTCGCTTCAGGCTGTGCACACCCCACAGACAGGCAAACCCGGCGATGAAGCCGATGATGATCGCGCCCATCAAGCCGACATTGCCTGCCGCAGGCGTGATCGCCACCAAGCCAGCCACCGCACCGGACGCTGCGCCCAGCATCGACGCCTTGCCACGCATCAGCGCCTCACCCAGGCACCAGGCGAGCACCGCCGCCGAGGTCGCGGTGAAGGTGTTCATGAAAGCCAGGATCGCCGAGTTACCCGCCTCGAGCGCCGACCCGGCGTTGAAGCCGAACCAGCCCACCCACAGCAGCGCAGCGCCGACCATCGTCAGCGGCAGGCTGTGCGGTGCCATCGCTTCGCGGCCATAACCCACACGCTTGCCGATCATGAACGCACCGACCAGACCGGCGACCGCCGCGTTGATGTGCACCACCGTGCCGCCTGCGAAGTCCAGCGCACCCCACTGCCAGAGCAGACCAGCCTTGCCGTTCATCGCGTCGACAACATCCTTGCTGGCATAAGCGTCAGGACCCATCCAGAACCACACCATGTGAGCGATCGGCGCATAGCTGAAGGTGAACCACAGTGCGGCGAACAGCAGCGCCGCCGAGAACTTGATGCGCTCGGCAAATGCGCCGACGATCAAGCAGCAGGTGATACCGGCAAAAGTGGCCTGGAAAGCGGCGAACAGCAGTTCCGGGATGTAGACCCCTTTGCTGAAGGTGGCTGCCATTGCGAACTCGCCCTTGATCGGGTCGAACAGGCCCCGCATGAACAGTCGGTCCAGGCCGCCGATAAAGGCATTGCCTTCAGTGAAAGCCAGGCTGTAGCCGTACAAGGCCCACAGCACGACGATCAACGAGAAAGTCACCAGCACCTGCATCAGCACCGACAGGATGTTCTTGCTGCGCACCAGGCCGCCATAGAACAAAGCCAGGCCAGGTACCGTCATCATGATGACGAGCAATGTGGAGACCAACATCCAGGCGTTGTCGCCCTTGTTGGCCACCGGCGTGGACGCGGTTGCCGACGCCGCAACGGCGGCCACGACATCAGCAGCTGACGCGGCAGCGGAGGCGACGGTGGGCGCCGAGGCGGCCGCATCCTGGGCCGTCGCGCCACCCGCAAAACCCAGGACCGCTAGGCCCAGGGCGAGGCAAGCGATGATCTTTCTCATGGTTGTTTCTTCTCTCGTGATGGGTTGGAGGGTGGACGCGCGTGGCGCGCACCTGTGGAGTACTTAAAGCGCGTCCTTGCCGGTCTCGCCGGTGCGGATGCGCACCACCTGCTCCAGAGTCGAGACAAAGATCTTGCCGTCGCCGATCTTGCCGGTGCGCGCCGAGGCCTCGATGGCCTCGATCACACGGTCGACGACGGCGTCGTCGACCGCCGCTTCGATCTTGACCTTGGGAAGAAAGTCAACGACGTACTCGGCACCTCGGTACAGCTCGGTGTGGCCCTTCTGGCGACCGAAGCCTTTGACTTCGGTCACCGTGATGCCCTGCACGCCGATGGCGCTGAGGGCCTCACGAACTTCGTCAAGCTTGAAGGGCTTGACGATGGCGGTCACCATCTTCATCACGTTCTCCTTTTCTCAAGGGTTTCAAAAGCTGTACTTGGCGCCGAGAACCAGCGCGTTCTTGCCGGTGAATTTGCCGGCAGGTGTGACATAAAAGCCCTTGTCAGCATCGGTACCCGCCAGCGCGGCGCTGACCGAGACACCATTGCCGAAGTCCTTGCCCAGCGTCAGCGAGTAATCGCTGTAGCTGGCCATGCGCAGGTGAGACACCGTCTGCCGGCCGAAATGCGGCGTCAGGCTCAAGCCCGTGCCGAGGTCGAAGGTGCCGCTCAGGTCCAGGTATCCGCTGCCCTTGCTGTTGGCATTGCCGAACAAATTGGTCAGGCCGTGCGAGTACTTGGCCGTGAACTGACCGTAGGTGAGCGCACCATAGAGTTCGAAGGTGTTGGCGTTGACGCCACCTGGCACCTTGGCGTAGTTGTTGCCGGCGTAGAGGTAGTACAGGCCGCCGACGTCGTAGCTGAAGTCCTTCGCGATCTCGCCCTTGTAGCCGCCGTAGAAATCCAATTCAAAACCAGTACTGCCAGCATCGACCTTGTTCATCGTCCCGGCATCCTTGATCCAGCTGATCGTTGAAGCCCAGGTGCCCAGGTACAGGCCATTGGGATTGCTGTAGTCAGCACCGCCTTGCAAAGCTGGCTGGAGCCGGCTTTGCGAGATACCGCGGTAGCGGTAGTCGCTCGTCACGCCGACGTTGAATGTGGTCGACGGTGCAGGCGGATCGGCGGCGAGCACAGCCAAGGGCAACACGCTGAGTGCGAGCAGGCAGGCATAAGGGGCAAAGTTGAGTGTCATGGTCGGGCTCCGTACGGTTACAGGGGAAGGGCGTTTGAGAAACACCATCGCAGCTTTCGTGCCATGCATATCCCGGGCGCTCACGCGCCGGTGAATGCCTTGTCGCCGGGAATCGGCGCCAAATCCGGCGCAACATGTCGCACCGTATCGGGGAATACTATCTATATGCACTTTTTTGGTGCGGATATTGGCTTGGTCGGCGAGGACGCCTGGGCAGCGCGGCGGCACAATGAAGGTTGTCCAATGCTGCGCGCCAGGCGTGGCAACAGGGGGGCAATCAACCATGTCCTTGGCCATCATCACCAGCCGCGCGCTAGACGGCTTGGCCGCGCCGGAAGTCCAGGTCGAGGTCCACCTGGCCAACGGCCTGCCCAGCTTCACCTTGGTGGGGCTGGCCGACACCGAGGTCAAGGAATCGCGTGAACGGGTTCGGGCCGCACTGGTGAATTCGGGTTTCGCCTTCCCGCACAACAAGCGCATCACCGTCAACCTGGCGCCTGCTGACCTGCCCAAGGAGTCGGGCCGTTTTGACCTGCCGATCGCGCTAGGCATCCTGGCCGCGGCGGGAGAACTCGACACGGCTCGCCTGGCGCAATGCGAATTTGCCGGCGAGTTGTCACTGGCCGGTGAACTGCGCCCAGTCCGTGGCGCGCTGGCCTTGGCGCTGGCCTTGCAGCGCTCGGGCAAGCAGCGCACGCTGGTCCTGCCGCTGGCCAGTGCGGCCGAAGCCGCAAGAGCCGGCAAGGTCCGGGTCTGCGGCGCTGCCCATCTGTTGGCGGTGGCGAAAGCGATGCAGCCTGGCGCTGATGCCGAACCCTTGCCGGTCACGCTGGCGCCGCCATCGATGCCCACAGCCCAGGCCTTCGACATGCGCGAAGTGCGGGGTCAAGCCGCCGCCAAGCGCGCACTGGAGGTGGCCGCGGCAGGCCGCCACAGTCTGCTGATGGTGGGTCCACCGGGCAGTGGCAAGTCGATGCTCGCGCAACGACTGCCCGGCCTGCTGCCGCCGATGGACGACGACGAAGCGCTGGCCAGTGCCGCGCTGCAGGGCCTGGCACCGGGCGGTTTCGACACCACGCGCTGGCGCTGCCGGCCGGTGCGATCCCCGCACCATTCGGCCAGCGCGGTCGCGCTGGTGGGCGGCGGCTCGCCGCCGCGGCCGGGCGAGATCTCGCTGGCCCACGGCGGTGTGCTGTTCCTCGACGAACTGCCAGAATTTCCGCGCGCAGCACTGGAAGCGCTGCGCGAGCCGCTTGAGACCGGGCAGATCGCCGTCGCCCGCGCCGCGCGGTCGACGATCTTTCCGGCCGGCTTCCAACTGGTCGCGGCGATGAACCCCTGCCCTTGCGGCTGGCTGGGCGCCCGGACCATCGGGCGATCTTGCCGGTGCACGCCCGACCAGGTGACGCGCTACCAGGGCCGGCTGTCGGGTCCGCTGCTCGACCGCATCGACCTGCAGGTCGAGGTGACGGCGGTTGACCCTGCCGAGATGCTGGCCCAGCCCGAGGGCGAGGCCAGCGCCGACGTGGCAGAGCGGGTAGCGCGCGCCGATGCCCGTCAACAAGCCCGCCAGGGTCGGCCCAATGCCGGGCTCAGCGGCGCGCAACTCGACGCCGCCTGCCCGCTCGATGAGGCTGCGGCCGCTTTCTTGCAGCAAGCCGCGACGCGGCTGGGCTGGTCAGGCCGAGGCCTGCACCGCGCGATCAAACTGGCGCGAACGATCGCCGATCTGGCCAGCGCCGACCGGATCGCTGTGATCCACATCGCCGAGGCGATGCAGTACCGGCGCGCACTACCGGGTCACTGAGCAGACGCCGAGCCGCTGCCCAGTGGCGTCAACTCGATTTGGAAGTCAGCTCGCCGCGCTTGCACTGCGTTCAGACGGCAGCGCCAACAACGCCGTCACCGTGAACAGCGAGATACCGGCCATCACCAACAGCAGCGTGCCAAAGCCACTGGCCTTGACCGCAGGCCCCAGCGCCCAGACCGCGAGCGACGAAAAACCCAGCGACAGCGTGAGCCGCAAACCGGCCACGCGAGAGCGCATCCGGTCGTCAACATAACGAACAATCACCGCGTCAGTGAACGGGATCGAGCCGAAGATCAGCACCATCACGCCCAGCAGCGCGGCATACAACCACCAACCCTGGGCTTGCGACGCGAGGGCCAGCAGCGGCGCCTGGGCCAGCACGATGGTCAGCTGCACCTGCTTGAGCGGGAATCGGTCGAGCAATCGACCCACCACCACCTGTGCCAACGAGGCCAGCGCATAAACCCCTGCCAGCAACATGCCCAGCTTGGCAGGATCGTTGACCACGCCATGCAGTCGCTCGGCGAGCAACTGGCCGTTGCCGTTGGTGCTGAGGTTGAACAGCAGCGAGGCGCTGGCAGAGGCCACCGTCATCACCATCAGCACCCGGGCCAGCGCAGCGGGCGACAGCGCCACCGCCGCAGGCCGACTGCGCCGCGCCGGTGGCTCGGTCTCGGCCGGCACCAGACGCGCAAACACGAAACCCAGCGCGATGCAGACGGCTCCCGGCACCGCAAACGCCGCACGCCAACCGATCAGCTGCACCAGCACACCGGTGATCAGCGCGGCCGCTGCGAGCCCGAGGTTGCCAGCCAGCCCGTTGATGCCAATGGTCGCGCCAGGACGTTTGGCGCCCTGCACCAGCATCGGAATGCCGACCGGGTGGTAGATCGCAGTGAACGTGCCCAGCAAGGTCAGCGCCGCGGCGAGTTGCCAGACCGTCTGCGTGACCGAGGCCAACAGCGATGCGGCGCCGAGGCCGAAAAAGAACACCAGCATCATCGGCCGTCGGCCCCAGCTGTCGCCCAATTTGCCGGCGGGCAGCGAGCCCAGGCCGAACATCACGAAGGCGCCGACGCTGTAAGGCATCAAGTCCTCCCAGCGCGCAAAGCCGAAATCAGCCGCGATCGCCGCCACCGCAGTGGCGAAAATCAGCAGGAACAAATGGTCGAGCGCATGCGCGAGGTTGAGCAGCAGCGTGACGGTTCTAGAGGTTTCAGCCATTGCCGCATTTTGCAACCGATCAGCCGAGCGCGGGTGCGAGCAACCTGCGCGCCTCTTCTGGCGCCATCGCCTGGCGCGCTGCCCAGTCGATCAGTTGGTCATCGCCGATGCGCCCGACGTTGAAATAGACGGCCTCGGGGTGCGCCAGGTAGAAGCCCGACACGCTCGCCGCCGGCGTCATCGCCAGACTCTCGGTCAGCCCCATCCCGATGTCGGCGCCGTCCAGGACCTCGAACATCGCGCGCTTGACACTGTGGTCAGGGCAGGCCGGATAGCCGGGCGCAGGCCGGATGCCACGGTATTTTTCGGCAATCAGCGCTTCGGTGTCTAGCGCCTCGTCGGCCGCATAGCCCCAGAGGTCGGTGCGAACGCGCTGGTGCAGCCGCTCGGCAAAGGCTTCGGCCAATCGGTCGGCCAGGGCCTTGAGCATGATCGCGTTGTAGTCGTCGTGCGCGGCCTCGAACTGCGCGACCCGTTTCTCGATGCCCAGCCCCGCGGTGACGGCGAACAGGCCGATGTAGTCAGGCCTGGAGCCCGGGCCCGAACGCGGCGCGATGAAATCGGCCAGGCTGCGGTTGGCGCGCTTGAGCTTTTCGCCGTTCGGGCCGTCGACCACCGGTCGCTCGGTCTGCAGCCGCAGCGGGCACCAGCGCATCAGCACCCGGCTGCGCGACTCGTCGGCGTAGATCTCGATGGTGTCGTCGTCCACCGTATTGGCAGGCAGCAGGCAGACGGCGCCGCTGGCTTGCAGCCAACGGCCTTCGATCGCGCGCTGAAGCAGTCGCTTGCCATCGTCGAAGACGCGGGTCGCCTCGGCGCCGACCACTTCGTCTTGCAGGATGTCCGGAAACTTGCCGGCCAGGTCCCAGGTCTGGAAGAACGGCGCCCAGTCTATGCAGGCGGCCAGCTCGCTCAGGTCATAGTTCTTGAAGACCCGCCGGCCGATGAACTTCGGTTTCGGCGGGCTGTAGTCGGCCCAGTCCAGCGCCGTCTTGTTGGCCCGCGCAGCCGCCAGCGTGACCAGCGGCGTGGCCTTCTTGCTGGCGTGCAGTTCGCGCACGCGCTGGTAGTCGGCGTTCAACTCGGCGATGAACTTGGCTGCGCGCTCGTCCGACAACAGATCGGCGCAGACCCCCACCGAGCGCGACGCATCGGGCACATAGACCACCGGCCCCTCGTAATGCGGTGCGATCTTGACGGCGGTGTGGACCCGGCTGCAGGTCGCGCCGCCGATCAGCAGTGGAATCTTGCGCTCGCGAAACCAAGGGTCACGCTGCATCTCGGCAGCCACATGCTGCATCTCCTCCAGGCTGGGCGTGATCAAGCCGGACAGGCCGACGATGTCGGCGCCCTCGATCTTCGCCTTGGCCAGGATGTCCTGACAGGGCACCATCACGCCCATGTTGACGACCTCGAAGTTATTGCACTGCAGCACGACGGTGACGATGTTCTTGCCGATGTCGTGCACGTCGCCCTTGACGGTGGCGATGACGATCTTGCCCTTGGCCTTGACGTCGCCGCCGGCGTCCATCGTGGCCTGCTTCTCGGCCTCGATGTAAGGCAGCAGGTGGGCCACCGCCTGCTTCATCACGCGCGCTGACTTGACCACCTGCGGCAGGAACATCTTGCCCTGGCCGAACAGGTCGCCGACGATATTCATGCCGGCCATCAGCGGGCCTTCGATCACATGCAGCGGCCGGCCGCCCTCTGCGGCGATGCGCTGCCAGCACAGTTCGGTGTCCTCGACGATGAAGTCGGTGATGCCGTGCACCAGCGCGTGGCTCAGCCGCGAATCCACCGGGTTGTTGCGCCAGGCCAGGCGCAGACTGTCGTCCTTGGCAGCGCCCTTGACGTTCTCAGCGATCTCGAGCAGGCGTTCGGTGGAATCCTCGCGGCGGTTGAGCACCACGTCCTCCACCCGCTCGCGCAGTTCGGCATCGAGTTCGTCGTAGACGCCGACCATGCCGGCGTTGACGATGCCCATGTCCAGCCCGGCCTGGATTGCGTGGTACAGAAAAACAGTGTGGATGGCTTCGCGCACCGGCTCATTGCCACGGAAGCTGAAGCTCACGTTGCTGACGCCGCCCGAGACCTTGGCACCCGGCAGATGGGCCTTGATCCAGCGCGTCGCGTTGATGAAGTCGACCGCGTAGTTGGCATGCTCCTCGATGCCGGTGGCGATCGCGAAGATGTTGGGGTCGAAGATGATGTCTTCGGCCGGGAAGCCGACCTCGTCGACCAGGATGCGGTAGGCCCGCTCGCAGATCGTTGTCTTGCGCTCAAAGGTGTCGGCCTGTCCAAGTTCGTCGAAGGCCATCACGACGGTGGCCGCGCCGTAGCGCCGCAGCAGCGTGGCCTGGCGCTTGAACTCGGTCTCGCCCTCCTTGAGCGAGATGCTGTTGACAATGCCCTTGCCCTGGATGCACTTCAGCCCGGTCTCGATCACGCTCCACTTGCTGCTGTCGATCATGATCGGCACCCGGGCGATCTCGGGCTCGCCGGCGATCAGCTTCAGGAAGCGCTCCATCGCCGCTGCGCTGTCGAGCATGGCCTCGTCCATGTTGATGTCGATCACCTGGGCGCCGTTCTCGACCTGCTGGCGCGCCACGCTCAGGGCGTCTTCGTAACGACCCTCCAGGATCATCCGCGCGAAAGCCTTGGAGCCGGTGACGTTGGTGCGCTCGCCGATGTTGACGAACAGGCTGGCCTGGCCGATGGACACCGGCTCTAGGCCGGCCAGGCGCATGGGGGGAAGCGTAGAAGCAGTGACAGTCATGGATGCGGCTAGTGCGTCGGAACGAACAGCCTGCCCGCCCCGGCTCACCCGGTGCGCCTGTTTGCAGGCCAAGGGTGAGCGCCGTGTTGCCCGGCGCGTGGGTAGAAACCCGTCGCGCCGCCCCGAGCCTGGCGGCGGGCTGAAACACAGGCCACCGTCGCAACGCTCCTCGGGAGATCTGGCATTCTAGGCGGCTGGGATTTAGACTTCGCACCATGAGCCCTGTTGCATCGGAGCGCCCCGTGGGATATGCCCTCCAGAAACAAGCGATGACTGCTGCCGAGTTCCTGGCCTGGGACGCCGGCCAGACCCTCCGTCACGAATTCGTGCGCGGCGAGGTTTTCATGATGGCTGGCGGCGAGGACCGCAACAACACCGTGGCACTCAATGTGGTGGTGGCCCTGCGCCAACATCTGCGCGGCGGCCCTTGCCGGGTCTATGCCAGCGACGTGAAGCTGCGGGTCGAGGCTGCCGACTGCTACTTCTATCCCGACGTGATGGTGACCTGCAGTGCAGCCGACCTGGCCGACCGGCTGATCAAGCGCGAGCCGATGCTGGTGGTCGAGGTGCTGTCGCCCTCCACCGCCGCCTTCGACCGCGGCAACAAGTTCGCCGACTACCGCGCCTTGCCCGGCCTGGTCGAGTACTTGCTGATCGACGTCGACCGCCAGCGCTGCGAGCTCTACCGCAAGGGTGCCGATGGGCTGTGGGTGCTGCACCCCGGCGAGTCCGGCGCTGGGCTTGAACTCGCCAGCGTCGACCTCGTGATCAGCGCAGAAGCGCTGTGGGCTGACCTCGAGCCGGCGGCCGCAGTCGGCTGATCAAGCCGCAGACAGGTCTGACACCAAGCCCGAGAACAGCGGATCGCTGAGCCCACGCGGCCGGTAGGCCGCGACCCGGCGCGCGATCTCGGCGATGTGTTCGGGCGTGGTGCCGCAACAGCCGCCAACCAGGTTGACAAAGCCTGCCGCGGCAAATTCGGCCAGCATGCTGCCGGTCACGTCGGGCGTCTCGTCGAAACCGGTCTCGCTCATCGGGTTGGGCAGGCCGGCGTTGGGGTAGCAACTGATGAAGGTGTCGCCCGCAACCTTGCTCAACTCCTCGATGTAGGGCCGCATCACCGCCGCGCCCAGCGCGCAGTTCAGGCCAACGGCCAGCGGCCGCGCATGGCGCACCGAATGCCAGAACGCCGGCACGGTCTGGCCCGACAGGATCCGGCCCGAGGCGTCGGTGACGGTGCCCGAGATGATCACCGGCAGGCGCTCGCCGGTGTCCTCCATCAGTTCGTCGAGCGCGAAGATCGCCGCCTTGGCGTTGAGCGTGTCGAAAATGGTCTCGACCAGGAACAGGTCGCAGCCACCCTCCAGCAAAGCTGAAGCCTGTTCGTAATAAGCCGCGCGCAAGTCGTCGAAGCTGGTGTTACGCGCGCCAGCGTCGTTGACATCCGGGCTGATGCTGGCGGTGCGTGGCGTCGGCCCGAGCGCGCCAGCGACGAATCGCGGCTTGTCCGGCGTGCTGTGAAGATCGGCCACCTCGCGCGCCAGTCGCGCGCCCACCAGATTGAGTTCGCGGGCGATAGGGCCCAGACCGTAATCCTCTTGCGCGATTGAGGTCGCGCCAAAGGTGTTGGTCTCGATCAGATCAGCGCCGGCAGCGAGGTACTGATGGTGGATTTCGCGCACCACATCGGGCCTCGTCAGCTGCAGCAAGTCGTTGTTGCCTTTGAGATCTCTGGCGTGGTCAGCGAAGCGCTGGCCACGAAAATCGGCTTCGCCGAGCTTGTAGCGCTGGATCATCGTGCCCATCGCGCCGTCGATGATCACGATGCGCTGCTTCAGCAGCGTGGGCAACTGCGCAGCTCGGGTGTAGGCACGGGATCGGACAAGCGCAGCAGGCATCATGCTGCGAATTGTAGGAGCCGGACCTTCCGACAAAGGCCGGTACGCCCCAGCCCCGACCGACCCGGTCAGTGAAGAACGACCGGATGCTGCGCCAGCAAGGTGTAGCCGGCGATGTAGTCGTCCAGCGCCTCCTCGTCGGGGCCCAAAGCCACCAAAGCCTCAACCCCTTGCTGGAACGACAAGGCAAGCTCACCTTGGATGAAAATCCCTTTGCGGGCAAACTTGTCGACGATCTCATAACCCCCGTTCGACAGAGGCAAACTGTCAAGCCCCTCCCCGGCAATCGCCTCAAATGCCACCACCGTGAAACTCACCGAGTTGTAGAGCATCTGCATGGTATTTCTCCTTGGTTTGAAGCTGGGGCCAAGCGGGCGGCTTTCAAGCGCTCAAGGCGGTGTCTGCGGCTCGGCCGCCAGGCGCAGCTCAAAGACTTGCTGCGTGCGCAAGAAGGTGAACCGGACCTGCACCGGCCAGTGACCACGCGTCGCATCAAGCCATACCTCGACCCGCTGGCCTTCGATCTGGTCGGGTTCGCGCAGCCAGTGCTGCGCCGGCAACTGGCCCAGCGGTGTGTCGACCAAGGACAGACCTTGGTCGGCAAAGCGCCACAGTTCGCCGACGCCACGCGCATCGACCACGAACAGCGTGAATTCAGCCTTCGGGACTGCGGCCGCGTTGATCGCGGCGGCTTGCACCAGCCAGCTCAGCCGATCCTGCGCACCCGGCCAGGTCGGGTACTCGACCGACGGACCCGAGAAACTGATGCGGCCGATCTCGCGCTGAAAACTGACCGCACGCCAACCGCGGCCACGCCGTCGATCGGTGAAACGCTCGGGCGCGAGCCCCGCGGCGTCGAATCCACCGACGCTGTGCTGCTCGATCAACGGCGCTTCGCGCAGTCCTCGGCCATCAAGTTGCAGCGTGTAGCCCTGGTCGTCGTGGCGCCAGATCAGGCTGGCCTCGCCAACCTGGGCCTGGCTTTGCAGCGCATACCGCAGCAGCGCCGACGCAGGAATCCGGGTCGGGTAAGTCGGTGGGCTGAGGCCGGCCGTGGCCAAGCCCGGCGAAATCTCAGGCTCGGCAGCTTTCCCGGGCGGTTCTGGCGCGACACCCATTGACTCAGGAACTGCGGCATCTTTCGGCTGCATCGCACGCGCTGCGGTGGCAGGCCTGACCGGTGCGATCGGCAACGCAGGCGCCCTATCCACCACGACAGCCCTGACCTGCAGCGCAGTCCCGGCGCGCGCGCCAGCTTGGCGCGGCGGGTCCCGCGCCAGACCATCGATCAGCCGGCCGTGCAGCCACAGCACGGCCACCAGCAGGGCCAGCAGCGCCCAAGGCCTGCGCCGTGGAGGCGGGCCGTCACGGTGATCGGAACCAGTCTGCGCGCGCATCCGACAATGCTGCCACCGACGCCCCGGCGACGCCAAGCACGCAGGCCCGAATCCCGATGAAACTCGCCACCTACAAAGACGGCTCACGCGACGGCCAACTGGTCGTCGTCTCGCGCGACCTGAGCCAGGCCCATTTCGCCACGGCCACCGCCACCCGCTTGCAGCAGGTGCTGGACGACTGGAACTTCCTGTCGCCTCAGCTGCAAGACCTGTACGTCAGCCTCAACCAGGGACGGGCGCGCCATGCCTTCGGCTTCGATCCACGGCAGTGCATGGCGCCGCTGCCTAGGGCCTACCAATGGGTCGAGGGATCGGCCTACCAGCACCAAGTCGAGCTACTGGCCAAGGCAGCAGGACATGAGCTGCCGGCAGGCGACCCCAGCGACCCGCTGCTGGCCCAGGCCGGCAGCGACGATTTTCTAGGGCCCTGCGATCCGGCGTGGTTCGGCGCCGAGAGTTGGGGCGCGGACTTCGGCGCCGGGCTGGCCGTGATCACCGACGACGTCGCGATGGGTGCGGACCCTGGCCAGGCACTCGACGGCGTACGGCTGGTGATGCTGGCCAACAGTTGGCGCTTGCGCCAGCTGTTGCCTACAGATCCGACCGCCGGCAGCGGTCTGGTGCACGGCATGACGGCGGCGGCTTTCAGCCCAGTGGCCGTCACGCCCGACGAGTTGGGGCCAGCCTGGAAGGACGGTCGGGTGCACCTGACGCTGCAGTCGGCTTTGAACGGCAAGAAGGTCGGTCTGTGCGAGGCCGGTCCGGAGATGAGCTTCCCCTTCGGCCAGCTGATCTCGAACCTGGCCAAGACCCGCAGGCTGCGCACGGGCAGCATCGTCGGCTCGGGTCCGGTGAGCAACCGCGACGGCGCCAAGGGTTACAGCTGCATCGCGGCCAAGCGCGCAGTCGAGACCTTGCTGCATGGCCAGCCTCGCAGCGACTACCTGCGACAAGGCGACACGATCCGGATCGAGATGAAGGGCCGCGACGGATTGAGCGTCTTCGGCGCCATCGAGCAACGGGTAAGCGGTCCCATGGACTTGAGCGCAGACCCCACTTTGACCGATGAAACCGGCCCGGCCGACGACGAAGCATGACCGAGTTCCCGCGCACGCTCAAGCATGTCACGCTCTGGCTGTTGCTGGGCACCGGCTTGTTCTTGGCGCTGCAAGCCTGGCAGGCGCAGCAGCGACGCAGCCAGTTCAGCGCCGAGGGCGGCGTGATCGAGTTGCGACGCGGTTCGGACGGGCATTTCCACTGGCCGGGCCGGGTCAACGGGCTGGCGCTGGAGTTTCTGGTTGACACCGGCGCGACCCGAAGCGCGCTGCCTCAGGCGCTGGCGCTGGCCGCTGGTTTGGTGCCAGAAGGCCGGGTGCAGTCGTCCACCGCCGGCGGCACGGTGCAAGGCTGGACTGCCCGCGCCGACCTGCAACTCGAGGGCGGCGTGCGATTCGACCGCCTGCCCATCACCGTGCTGCCGGCGCTGGGCTCGCCACTGCTGGGCATGGACGTGCTGGGCCAGCTGCAATTCAACCAGCAGGCTGGTGTTCTCAAGCTGCAAGCGCCCGCGCGCTGAGCGCGGCTGCGCTGGGTCTGGTTCGGCGTCGAATCGGCAGCCCAAAGCACGGCGCTGCGACTACCATCCAGCCACAGTCCATCCAACCCCGAGGAGACGCTTGTGACCGATCCCACTGCCGCATTCATCAAGATGGTGCCGGGCTTCGACTTCCTGACCGGCCTGGTCAAGAACGCCGGCGCCGCCATGCCCAGTGTCGGCCAGTGGGTCGCGCCGACGCTGGACCCCGAGGAGTTGGAAAAGCGCATCGGCGAGTTGCGCACCGTGCAGTTCTGGCTCGAGCAAAACGCCCGCCTGCTGGGCACCACGATCCAGGCGCTCGAAGTGCAGCGCATGACGCTGGCCACCCTCAAGACCATGAACGTCTCGCTTGGCGATCTGACCGAATCGCTCAAGGTCCGCGTGCCCGAACCGGCGCCGAGCCCGTCACCCAAGGCAGCGCCTGCCGCCAGCGCTGAGAGCGCCGCAGCCAAACCCGGCGTGGTCGATCCGATGCAGTGGTGGGGCGCGCTGACCCAGCAGTTCACCGCGCTCGCCGCCAACGCCTTGAAAGAAGGCAACACCGACGCCGCCCGCAACCTGGCCGGCGCGATGGTCCAGCAAGGCGTCGACGCCGCCGGTCAGGCGCTGAAAAAAGCGGCCTCGATGCCCATGGCTGCGGCCCAGCGCGCAGCCTCAGCCGCGCAGGATCTGGCCGGTGTCAAACCGGCCCCCAGCAAGCGCAAGCCAGCCCAACCCGCTGCCAAGACCAGCGGCCGCAAGGCCGGCTGACCCCCAGCCCAACCAGACCGGCGCCGCCGACGCGCCACTTGCCCATGCAACGCTTCATCACTGCCCACGCCACCCATCCTGACGCCCACATGGCGCTGGCACTTGCGGCTGCGCAGATCGACGCCCAGCGCGCGGCACGCCAGCCCATGTTCAACGCCACGCTAGGCTTGGTCTACCTCAGCGACCGGCTGGCGCCGCAAGCCGACGCGCTGCTGGACGAATTGCAGCAACGCTGGCCAGGCGTGCAATGGGCAGGCAATGTCGGGGTCGGCGTGCTGGTCGGCAGCGTCGAGTATTTCGACGAGCCTGCGCTGGTGTTGATGCTCTGCGATCTGCCTCCCGCGAGCTTCCAGGTCTTCAACGGCCGGCAGCCCATCAAAGGTGATTTCGCCCACAGTGCACTGGTGCATGCGGACTCCGGCACCCACGATCTTGAAGAATTGATCGCAGAGTTGGCTGGACGCACCAGCAGTGGCTACCTGTTCGGCGGTCTGGCCGCGTCGCGCAGTCGCCAGTTCCACATCGCCAACGGGGTGTTCGAGGGCGGGCTGTCAGGGGTGGCCTTTGCGCCGGCGGCGCCGGGCGCGGCACTTCGACTGGTCTCGCGCGTGACCCAGGGCTGCCAGCCGCTGGGGTCGGTACGACGCATCACCGCATCCGACCGCAACCTGGTGCTCGAACTCGACGGCCAGCCCGCTTTGCCCTTGCTGCTGGCAGAACTGGCCGTCACGCTAGACCAGCCTCAAACAGCCTTGGCGGCGCTGCGCGCCACCTTGGTCGGGCTGACCGATGGCGAGGGTGCGATGCTGTCGCGCGGCGGCCAATTCGGCGCCGACACCCGAGTCCGCCACTTGATCGGCATCGACCCGGCGCGCCAGGGTGTGGCGATCGCCGACCCGGCCGAGGTCGGTCAGCAGCTCGCTTTCTGCCGCCGCGATGTGGCGGCAGCGCGACGAGATCTGGTGCGCATCTGCGCTGAGATCCGCGACGAGCTCGAGGTCGAAGCGCCCGTCACCGCAGGGGGCGAGCCCATGGGGGCAGCAGCGGCCAGCCGGATCGCCGGCGCGATCTACGTCTCGTGCTCGGGTCGCGGTGGGCCGCATTTCGGCGCACCCTCGGCCGAGGCACAGATCGTCGCCCATGCGCTGGGCGACGTGCCGCTGATCGGTTTCTTTGCCGGCGGCGAAATCGCCCACCACCACCTTTATGGCTACACCGGGGTGCTGACGGTGTTCGTGGCCGATTGAATCCGACAAGCCTGCGCGCCAGGCGATGCCGATCTGCGCTCACTGGCAGTCCGACCGGCTGCTTTGTGCTTACAGTTGCAGGTCAACGCACGGAGAATCCCCGATGAACGCCCTCCAGACCGCCAGCCCGCCGCCAGCCCCGCCCTCTGCGGCCGAGCGCAACGCGCGCCAGGACGAAGTGGTCGCTGCGCTGGGCCCGCTGCTGCCCGCCCATGCGCTGCTGTACCGGCGCGAGGACACAGCGCCCTACGAGTGCGACGGCCTGACCGTCTACCGCGAGCTGCCGCTAGCCGTGGCCCTGCCCGAAACCGAAGCCCAGGTCTCGGCGGTGCTCAAGGCTTGCTTTGAGCTCGGCGTGCCGGTGGTGGCCCGAGGCGCTGGCACCGGCCTGTCCGGCGGTGCCATGCCGCATGCTTTGGGGGTGACGCTGTCGCTGGCCAAGTTCAACCGCATCGTCAAGATCGACCCGCTGGCGCGCACGGCGGTGGTGCAATGTGGCGTTCGCAACCTGGCGATCAGCGAGGCGGCAGCGCCGCACGGCCTGTACTACGCGCCCGACCCCAGCAGCCAGATCGCCTGCACCATCGGCGGCAATGTGGCTGAGAACTCGGGTGGCGTGCACTGCCTGAAATACGGCCTGACGCTGCACAACCTGCTCAAGGTGCGCGGCTTCACCGTCGAAGGCGAGCCGGTCGAGTTTGGCGGCGACGCGCTCGACGCCCCCGGCCTGGACCTGCTGGCGGTGGTGGTCGGCAGCGAGGGCATGCTCGCGATCACCACCGAGGTCACCGTCAAGCTCTGCCCCAAACCGCAGCTCGCACGCTGCATCATGGCCAGCTTCGACGACATCCGGCGCGCCGGTGATGCGGTGGCGGCGGTGATCGCGGCCGGCATCATCCCGGCGGGTCTGGAGATGATGGACAAGCCGATGACGGCGGCGGTCGAAGACTTCGTCCACGCCGGCTACGACTTGGACGCCGCTGCGATCCTGCTGTGCGAGAGCGACGGCACGCCCGAGGAGGTGGCCGAGGAAATCGAACGCATGCTCGCGGTGCTGCAGGCCCATGGCGCGAGCCGCTTGGCGGTGAGCGAGAACGAGGCCCAGCGGCTGAAGTTCTGGAGCGGCCGCAAGAACGCTTTCCCGGCTTCCGGGCGCATCAGCCCCGACTACATGTGCATGGATTCGACCATTCCGCGCAAGCGCCTGGCCGACATCCTGATCGCGATCGCCGAGATGGAGCAGAAGTACCAACTGCGCTGCTGCAACGTCTTCCACGCCGGCGACGGCAACCTGCACCCGCTGATCCTGTTCGACGCCAACCAGCCCGGCGAGTTGCACCGCGCCGAGTTGTTCGGCGCCGACATCCTCGAGACCAGCGTCGCACTCGGCGGCACCGTGACCGGCGAGCACGGCGTCGGGGTCGAAAAGCTCAGCTCGATGTGCGTGCAGTTCTCGGCCGAAGAGCGCGAGCAGATGTTTGCGGTCAAGCGCGCCTTCGACCCAGCCGGCCTGCTCAATCCCGGCAAGGTCATCCCGACGCTGCACCGCTGCGCCGAGTACGGCCGCGTGCACGTGAAAAAGGGCTTGCTGCCCTTCCCTGAGCTGGAGCGCTTCTGATGACCGGCAAACATATTTCAGCCACAGCCGCTGACCATGGCTGACACCGCGCTCCAAGCGCTGACAGACCGGGTTCGCGCCGCCCGCGCCGACAAGACCGTGCTCAACATCCGCGGCGGCAACACCAAGGCTTTCTACGGCGAAACGCCGCGCGGCGAAGCCCTGGAGATCGGCGGCCTGACCGGCATCAGCAGCTACGAGCCCAGCGAGCTGGTGGTCACGGTGAGGGCAGGCACCCCGTTGGCCGAACTCGAGGCCGTGCTGGCCAAACATGGGCAGCACCTGCCTTTCGAGCCGCCGCGCTTCGACAACCCGGCCAATGCGCGCAGCCACGGCGGCACCGTCGGCGGCATGGTTGCCGCCGGCCTGGCCGGACCGGCGCGCGCGGCGGTCGGCGGGCTGCGCGACTATGTGCTGGGCGCGAGCTTGCTAACGGGCCGCGCCGAGCTGCTCAGCTTTGGCGGCCAGGTGATGAAGAACGTCGCAGGCTACGACGTCTCGCGGCTGCTGGCCGGATCGATGGGGGTGTTGGGCGTGATCTGCGAGGTCTCGCTCAAGGTGCTGCCGATGGCCGTGGCCAGCAGCACGCTGCGCTTCGAGATCGACCAGGCCGGCGCGCTGCGCCAGCTCAACAGCTGGGGCGGCCAGCCGCTGCCGATCAACGCCAGTGCTTGGTGGCGCGGCATGCTGGTGCTGCGCCTGTCGGGCGCGGCAACGGCCGTGCAGTCGGCGACGCAACAGCTGAGCAACGCCTTGGGCGGTGAGACCGTCGACCCGGCGCTGGCCAAGGCCTTCTGGACTGGCTTGCGCGACCAGACCGACGAATTCTTCATCGACGCCCGGCAGGCCGTGGCCAGCGGCGCGACGCTGTGGCGGCTGTCGCTGCCGCAGACCGCAGCACCGCTGGCACCGGCCGACGAACAGCTCGTCGAATGGGGCGGGGCGCAGCGCTGGCTCGTCAGCAGCGCGCCTGCGGCCCAGGTGCGCAGCGCCGCCAACCGCGCCGGCGGTCACGCCACCGCTTACCTCGGGCCCAAGACCGGCGGTGCACTCGGCGCTTTGTCGGCACCGCTGATGCGCATCCACCGCGATCTCAAGACCGCTTTCGATCCCGACCGCGTCTTCAATCCAGGGCGGCTCTACGCCGACCTGTGATGCCAGCCTCCAGCACCCCGGCCACCCCGGACAGCATGGCCGACTATTACGCCCGGCGAGTGGCCAGCTACGAGCAGGTCTACCTCAAGCCCGAGCGTCAGGCCGACCTGCGGGAGATCGAAGCCGGACTGCCTGAACCCTTTGCTGACCGGCGTGTGCTGGAGATCGCCTGCGGCACCGGCTGGTGGACACCGCATGGCGCGGCCCGCGCCGCGCATTGGCGCGCCACCGACCTGAACCCCGAGACCCTGGTGGCGGCGCAATCCAAGCCCCTGCCGGCGGGCGTCGTGCAGTTCCAGACCGTCGACGCATACCGCCTGACCGAACTCGGCGGCGAGACCTTCGACGCCGCCTTCGCCGGCTGCTGGTGGAGCCATGTTCCGCTGGACCGCCTGCGCGGCTGGCTGGACTTGCTGCATGCGCGGCTGGCGCCCGGCGCGATCGTCGTGATGCTCGACAACCGCTATGTGGTCGGCAGCAGCACGCCGATCAGCCGCCTCGACGAGGCGGGCAACACCTACCAGCAGCGCGCGCTGGACGATGGCAGCACGCACGAGGTGCTGAAGAATTTCCCCACCCCGGCGCGGGCCTTCGCCGCGCTGGGCCCGCGCGTGCGCGACCCGCAGTGGATTGATTTCGACCACTACTGGGTGCTGCGGTACCGGCTAGCCTGAGCATGGCGCCGCTGCAAGGCCTGGCTTGGTTGCTGCTGTGCCAATCGGTGGGCGAGGCGATCGCCCGCCTGGCGCATCTGCGCCTGCCCGGGCCGGTGCTGGGCATGCTGCTGCTGATCGCCCTGCTGCAATGGCCGCGCGTGCGCGGGCCGATAGGCGCGGCGGCCGAGGTGCTGCTGGCGCATTTGTCGCTGCTGTTCGTGCCGGTGGGCGTGGGCGTGATGACCCACCTGGGGCTGCTGTCGCAGTACGGGCTGCGCCTGCTGGTGGCGATCACGCTGTCGACCTGGATAGGCCTGGCCGTCACCGCCGGGCTGCTGCGTGCGCTGCTGCGCCGGTCGGCGCCGGCCCGGAACCGGCCATGAATCCCGGCCTGAACCCAATCCTGCACAGCCCGATGCTGGACTTCGTCCAGCTCTGGGTCTACCTGTCGGCCACGCCCTTGTTCGGCCTGACCGCCACGCTGGTGACCTATGTGCTGGCGCAGGCCTTCTACCAGCGCATGCAACATGCCCCCTGGGCCAACCCGGTGGCCTGGACGGTGGCGCTGCTGGCGCTGTTGCTGAGCATCTCCAACACGCCCTACCCCACCTACTTCTCGGGCGCGCAGTTCATCCACTTCCTGCTCGGGCCGGCGGTGGTGGCGCTGGGCTGGCCCTTGTGGCAGCGCCGGGCGCAGCTGCGCCAGCGCGGGCTGGCGCTGCTGGCCGCCGCGCTGGTGGGCGGCAGTGTGGCCGCGCTCAGCGCGGTGGCCATAGGCTGGGCGCTGGGGCTGCCGGCCGAGCTGCTGCGCACGCTGGTGCCCAAATCGGTGACCGCGCCGGTGGCGATGGGCATCGCCGATCAGATCGGCGGCATTCCGGCACTGGCGGCGATGTTCGCGCTGCTCACCGGCCTGGTGGGCGCGCTGAGCGCCAAATACCTGTTCGATGCGCTGCGCATCCGCGAGCCCGAGGTGCGCGGCTTTGCGCTGGGCACCACCTCACATGGAATAGGTGCGGCGCGCGCGATGCAGGTCCACCCCGATGCCGGCGCATATGCCGGCATGGCGCTGGGCGTGCAAGCCTTGCTGGCCTCCCTGCTGATTCCACTGGCCGTGCCCCTCTTCGACTCGCTGCTGCCCGCGCTGCAGCACCTCTTTCAGCCTTGAAGCCCAAGACCCAAAAATGCAGACCGCACTCGCCCCCCAGTACCTTGGCACGCCCGATGGCGAGGCGGCCGAGGCCATCCTGCGCAAATGCGTGCATTGCGGCTTTTGCACCGCCACCTGCCCGACCTACCAGTTGCTCGGCGACGAGCTGGACGGCCCGCGCGGCCGCATCTACTTGATGAAGCAGGTGCTCGAAGGCGCTGCGCCGACCCGCGCCACCCAGCTGCACCTAGACCGTTGCCTGACTTGCCGCAACTGCGAGACCACCTGCCCGAGCGGCGTGCAGTACGGCGCGCTGCTGGAGATCGGCCGTCGCGTTGTCGATGCCCAGGTCCAGCGCCCAGCGACCGAGCGCACCGTGCGCTGGCTGCTCAAGCAAGGCCTGAGCTCGCCGCTGTTCAAGCCGGCGATGGCGCTGGGCAAGCTGGCCCGGCCGCTGCTGCCCAAATCGCTCAAGGACAAGGTGCCCGGCGCGAGCCACCCGCGCGAGCACCTCTGGCCCAAGCGCGAGCATGCTCGCAAGGTCTTGATGCTGATGGGCTGCGTGCAGCCGGCGATGAGCCCGAACATCAACGCCGCCACCGCCAGAGTGCTGGACGCTGCCGGCATCCAGACCCTGGTGGCTGAAGAGGCCGGCTGCTGCGGCGCCCTCAAGACCCACCTGAACGACCAGGCCGGCGGCCTGGTCGACATGCGGCGCAACATCGACGCCTGGTGGCCACTGGTCAGCGCAGGCGCGGTCGAGGCCATCGTGATGAACGCGTCGGGCTGCGGCGCGATGGTCAAGAATTACGGCCATGCGCTGGCCGCGGACCCGGACTACGCGGACAAGGCCAGCCGCATCGCCGAACTCACCCGCGACCTCAGCGAACTGCTGCCCGACATCGTCACCGCCCTCAAGCCCAGCTTCGCAGCGCGCAGCGGCGGGACGACCCGCCTTGCCTTCCACCCGCCTTGCACGCTGCAGCACGCACAGCAACTGCGGGGCGGTGTCGAGGTCGGCTTGCGCGAACTCGGCTTCGACGTCGCGGTGGCGACGAACGAGAGCCATCTGTGCTGCGGCTCGGCCGGCACCTATAGCGTGCTGCAACCCAAGCTGGCGCACCAGCTGCGAGACCGCAAGCTGGTCAACCTGGCCGAGCTGCAGCCCGACGCCATCGTGTCGGCCAACATCGGCTGCATCAGCCACCTGCAGAGCGGCACCGCCACACCGGTCAAGCATTGGGTCGAGGCACTGGACGAGGCGCTGACCCAGGGCTGAGCCAGGGGGCACTGGCCAGAATCGCCCAGGTTCGGCTGGGCAAAGTGGGCCCGATTCGGCAACAGCCCCGCCGTGTCCCCAGCGCTCACGCCGATCCAGGCTGCGGCCGCAGCGCCCAGCTGACACCGGCGATCAGCAGCAGCACACCGACGCCGGTCAGCAGCGGCGGCCAATGGCCGCGCAGCAACTGGGCGTAGGCCAATGCCGACAAGGTTTCGAACACGATCAACTGGCCCACCAGCGCGGTGGGCAGGCGCTGACTGGCCTCGTTCCAGCACAGCGTGCCCAACCAACTGGCGAACAGGCCGATCGCCAGCATCAGCCCCACAAAAACCGCTGGCCGCGGCCCTAGCGGCATCTCCAGCGCCAAACCGCTGACCGCAGCCCAGGCCCAGAAACCGCCATAGCCCAGCAGCGCCAGCGGCAACGTCGCCACACCCTGCGCCGTGGCCCAGGCGCGCGGACTGCGGTCGGGGTGGTGGCGCAGCCAGTCGGCGTTGCGCATCGGGTACCAGGTCCAGCAGGCCACAGCGCCCAACGCCAACAGCGCGCCGCGCGAATGACCGGCCAGGTCAGCCGCCGGGCCTGCGCGATCCAACTCGGCCTGGTTGACGCAGGCAATGCCCGCAGCGATCAGCAACAACGAAGGCGCCAACTGTCGCCAGGACAAGCCCGCCTCGCGCCGACCCTGCGCCAGACCATCGCGCAGCCTGCTGCAGACCGCGATCACCACCGGCAGCGTGCCGATGATCATCGTTGGCAGCGGACCGCCGGCCTGCGCGATCGCGCTGGCCAGGAACAGGTAGTAAACGATGTTGCCGACCAGTCCGAGCTTGGCCGCCTCGATCCAGTCGGCCCGGCTGAGCTGGGCCACCCGATCCCGGTCCAGCCAGGCCAGCGGCAAGGCAATCAGGCCAAACGCCAGGTAGCGGCCGAAAGACTGCAGCGCCGGCGGGTAGTCGGGCAGCAGCAGCGGGCCGATGAACACCAGGCCCCACATCAGGCCCGCAGCCAGCGCAAACAAGGTCCCTGTCAACATCCGCTGAGGGTAACCGGCGCAGCCGGCTTGGCTCTCAAGCAAATGTGGTTTTGCCACTTTGTTTGACCCCCATGGGGGCCGGCCGGCTTCGGCCGGCCTCGGGGCGCTCAATGCCCGCTGAATTTGGCCTGGCGCTTCTCGACGAAGTGGGCCACGCCTTCCTTGAAGTCCTCACTGCCAAAGCTGCCCAGCATCTCGTGGTTGCCAACCTCGACCGCTTGGCGCATCGACAACTGGCCGACCGCCCAGAGCTGGCGCTTGATCACCGCCATCGAGCGCGGCGAGACGTTGTCGGCCAGGTCGGTGGCGTAAGCGCGCACTGCGGCCATCAGCTCGGCAGCCGGCGTGACCTGGTCGACCACACCCATGCGCAGCGCTTCCTCGGCGTCGAACTTGCGCGCCGACATCAGCAGGTCCAGCGAGTTCGACAACCCGGCCACCCGCGGCAGCGTGTAGCTGATGCCGTGCTCGGCGATCAGGCCGCGGCGCGCGAAGGCCGTGGTGAAGCGGGCCTCGGTCGCGGCAAAACGGCGGTCGCAGTACAGCGCGTAGACCAAACCGAGACCGGCGCAGGCGCCGTTGATCGCCGCCAGGATGGGCTTGGGCACCGCCGGGAAATACGAGTGCTGGGTCTGGTAGTCGGGGCTGGACGCGGGGTCGAAAGGCGCGCCAGCAGCAGCCTCGGCGCTGTTGCCGCCCGCACCTGCCGCGCGGCCCCGGTTGCTGATGGTGTTGAGGTTGTTCATGTCGGCACCGGCGCAAAAACCCCGGCCCGCGCCGGTCAGCACGATCACCCGAACGCCGGGGTCGTCGCTGGCCACGCGCATCGCGGCGCGCAGTTCGTCGCCCATCGTGCCGGTGTAGGCGTTGAGCCGGTCCGGACGGTTCAGCGTGATGGTCGCGATGCGATCGGCAACGTCGTACAGGATTTCGGTATAGCTCATGATCAAGGTCTCCTTGGGTTGGATGGTCATCGCGGCGTGGCAATGGCCGAGAGTCTATGAATTCTCGCGCTGCATGATGCCAAGCTTCTGCGCCTGGGGCTCAAAGGTCGATGCACAAGATGGTGACGTCATCGCGCCTGACCTGGTGGCCTTGCCATTGGCGAAGCGATTGCGCCAAGGCCTGGACCGCCTCGCTGGCGCTCGCGTCGACGGTGTTGGAGAAAACCTGCTGCACCCCTCTGTAACCATAAGCCAGCGTGGGCTGTGCCTCGCAGACCGTGTCGGTGACGTCGATGCTGACCCGCTCGAAATTCTTCGGGCATCAGCGCGGCGAGAAATCCCGAGGCCGTCATCGCCTAGACAAACGCGGTCGGGTAGGCGTCGCGCTTGTCGAGGTCGCGCCAGTATTCGCTGGGAAAGTCGACGCAGATGCGCCGCAGCCAGTGCACAGGCAGGTCAGCGCGCCTGGAACCTGGGTTTGCGTTTCTCGTTGAAAGCGCGAACGCCTTCGAGCCGGTCTTCGGTCACCACCAGCCGGTTGTAGGCCTCGATCTCGAAGCGGTAACCGGTCAGCAAGTCGGTCTGAAGCCCGTGGTGGATAGACTTCTTGGCCTGGCGGATCGACAGCGGCGCATTGCCGGCGATCGTGCTGGCGACCTGACGGACCTGCGCCATCAGCGCGCTTGTGTCCTCGAGCACGCCGCTGACCATGCCCCAGTCCATCGCCTGCTGGGCCGTGAAAGCCTGGGCCGTGAAGATCAACTCCTTGGCACGCCGCTCGCCGACCGCACGCGCCAGGGTCTGGGTGCCACCGCCGCCAGGCATGATGCCCAGACGCGTCTCCGACAGCGCAAAGCGGGCGCTTCGCACTGCATAGGCGAAGTCGCAGCCCAGCGCCATCTCGCAGCCGCCGCCATAGGCGTGACCGTTGACCGCAGCGATCACCGGCACCTGGCACTCCAGCTGCGTCATGAACGAGCGCTCGAACAACTCGTGTTGCGCGCGCCAGACTTCGTTGCTCATGCCGTCGCGTTCCTTGAGGTCGCCACCGGCGCAAAAACCGCGTTCGCCGGCCCCGGTGAGGACGACGCAGCGGACCTCACCGGGCTCGGCCGCGAGCCTGGTCCAGAGGTCCAGGGTGTCGCGCCCCATCTGGGTGTTGATCGCGTTGAGCCTGTCCGGACGGTTCAGTGTGACGGTCAACACGCCGTCGCCGTCTTGCTCGAGGGCCAGCGTCTGGTAAGCGGGAAAGGTGGAAGCGTTCGTCATGTCTTGCCTTGATGCGCAAAGTGGAGTGATGATTGTGTTCGCCCAATGCTGGCGCAGCCCAGGTCGGCGCCCGCCTAGCCCTGCCCTTGCCCCACAATTTCAGCAATGCCGTCACGGTCTGAGCGAATAGCCGTCACACATTGCCTGGAGTTGTCTGTAGCCCTGCCACAGCAATTGGTGCCCCGGGGGTGGGTCGCTGGCGCGACCGAGATAGCCGCCCAAGCGGG
>CAMCTC010000014.1 GCA_945878355.1 Bordetella parapertussis
GGCCGGCCGGGCCGACCTCAGCACCACCGCCAGTGCGAAATAGACACGGCGCGCGAGGAAGCGCACCGACATCGACGTCGCACGCCGACGGCACACTGCACAACAAAAGCTCAGGCGCGAAGAATGGTCGCCTCGAACCTCAACCGGGCAGCCCCGCGGCTTGCGCGGGTAGTCGGCGCGGTGCAGCGCGCCCCCGCACTGGCAACCATCGGCGCGCCTGCGCGCAGCCAGGTCATGGTCGATGCGCAGCAGCAGCGCGAGGAACTTCTGGTCATACAGGAGGGCATGGCACATTGCGATGGTCTCCGATCTTGGTCGAAAGGAGACTCTCCCACAGCGATCGTTTGTTCAAGCTCGCTGAGGGAGATCTTCTACCGTCCCTCGCCCAACTTGATCAAATCGCGCGCCAGCGACATCAGCATTCGTGCTCGTGCTCAGTTTCAGCGGTGTCGAGGCGACTACCCGCATCCCCCGCCCCATCGCGCCCCTGGCGGCCACAGGCCCTCCGGGCTGCAGGCGATAGAGGGCGTGGGCGCACTGGTGAGGACTTGGCTTGGTGGCGGTGCTACGCCTGAGTGCGCTGCCCTCAACCACGCAAGGAGTTACCCATGCAGAAAATGATGATCAACGAAGTCGAGTTGGCCGAACGGTGGAACCTCAGCCCGAAAACGCTCCAGCGTTGGCGTAGCGAAGGCCGGGGGCCCCGGTTCATGAAGATGTCCAAGCGCGTCGTCTACCCGATGGACGAGGTCCTCGACTTCGAGTCTCAAGCCCTGCGGGCCTCGACCTGGGAGAGTGCCGGCGACGTCGTCCGGCCGAACGGCTCGAACCTGATTGACCCGCGCGAGATCGCGCACGTGACCGGCCTGCCCCTGTACATCTTCAGCCACAAGCAGACGCGGGACTCGCTCGGCGTCCCGTATCGTCGGGTTCAGAAACTGATCCGGTTCAACCGCGACGAGGTGATGGCGTGGGCTAAGCGCTGGTTGCAGGATGCCAAAGACCAAGGCATCGACGCGAAGGCCGACCCGGCAGGCAAGTACCGGTCGTTGCAGCAGGCTCTGGCATCGTTGCCGGCCTGATTTCAGACAGACAATGCATCTGCATTGACGCGGCAATGCAGATGCATTACTCTTTGCGCAAAGCATCCTAGCCGGAGGAGCGCCATGCCCGCCACCATGCAAGTCGAATCGACGCTGACCGACCGCTATCAGACCACTGTGCCTGAGACGGTGCGCCGGGCCCTGCGTCTGGGCAAGCGCGACAAGATCCACTACACGATCCGTCCCGACGGCGAGGTCCTGATCACGCGCGCGGCCGCCGGCGAGAACGACGATCCTGCTCTTGCGCCGTTCCTCGGCTTCCTGGCCCGGGACCTGGCCGAGCACCCCGAGCGGCTCCAGGCCGTGGATGCCGGTCTGGCGCAGCGCATCCAGGCGCTGGTCGGCGATGTCGAGGTCGATCTGGATGCGCCGCTGTCGGCGGACGATGAATGAGCGGCCGAAAGGGCGAGGTCAGGCCGCTGGTCGTCAACGGCTGGACCCTCTTCGCCCACCCGATCTTCCTTGATCAGCTCGACGCCCTGACCGCGCAGGTCGAGGTGCTCAAGCGCAAGGATCCGGCCGGCTACATCAAGAAGAACGCCACCAAGCGCCTGGCCGCCATCGCCAAGCTGGCGTTTGAGGTGATCCCGCAGGACCCCACTCGGCCGGAGTACCGCCAGGGCAACACGCTCGGCGACGAGCACAAGCACTGGTTCCGGGCCAAGTTCTTCCAGCAGTACCGGCTGTTCTTCCGGTTCCACGCTCAGGCCAAGGTGATCGTGTTCGCCTGGGTCAACGACGAGGACACGAAACGGACCTACGAGAGCGCCGACGACGCCTACCGCGTGTTCCGCAGGATGCTCGACAGCGGCCGCCCACCATCGGACTGGGGCCAGCTACTGGCCGACGCACGCGCCGAATCGGAGCGACTTGGCCGACTCGCGTCAGGCGGCGCACGCGCAAGTCCTTGATTCTTCGACCTGCCGGGCCATGCGGTTCGCTGTATCGGACTGGGTGGGCAGGAGCAACGCTCGAACCGGACCCCTACCGATTCCTACCACTTCCTCGCAAACCCGCAGAAATGGAGTGGTGGCCTGGGGCGGAATCGAACCACCGACACGCGGATTTTCAATCCGCTGCTCTACCAACTGAGCTACCAGGCCAACAGCCAAATATTATAGCCGCAGGATCTCGCGCCACGGAGCGCTGCGCGACCCAGTCGAGCGTCAAGATCCGCCGCGCTTGCTCCTCACCAGATCAACGCCCAGCTGCTTGAGCTTTCGGTACAAGTGGGTGCGCTCCAGCCCGGTCTTCTCGGCCACCCGCGTCATCGAGCCGTTTTCCTGGGCCAGGTGAAACTCAAAGTAGCTCTTCTCGAAGGCATCGCGCGCTTCGCGCAGCGGCCGGTCGAGGTCGAAGCTCTGCTCGGCTTGCGGTCCCGGCGTCGCAGACGGCAAAGGCGCCAGCGCGCTTGCGCTTACCAGCGCGTTGGCTTCACTGACCGGCAATGGCTCGACCCGCAAGCCGATGACCGCCACACCCAATGGGCTGGCCGAAAGCGGTGGCCTGGATGCAGGCCGAACCAGCGCCTGTTCGACCGCGCGCAACAGCTTTTGCAGCGTGATCGGCTTTTCCAAGAAGGCGGTGGCACCGTACTTGGTGGCTTCGACCGCGGTGTCGATGGTGCCGTGGCCGCTCATCATGATCACCGGCATGCTCAACAAGCCGCCGGCACCCCACTCCTTGAGCAGCGAGATGCCGTCCACATCGGGCATCCAGATGTCGAGCAGCACCAGGTCGGGCCGCATGCGTTCGCGTGCGGCGCGAGCCTGCGATGCGTTTTCGGCCAATTCGACGGTATGGCCTTCGTCGGACAGGATCTCCGACAACAGACCGCGAATTCCCAGCTCGTCGTCAACTACAAGAATCGTTGCCATGGCTGCTCACTGCCCCGTGCACGACGGCGTAGGCCGGTGCCGGGGCGGGGTCTAGGGTCCGGGCGGGTGCCGGCATGTCGGGGCTGATTGGGTGGGTTGACGGAGCAAAACGAGAAAATGATATCGAAACCTGGGCGCCGATCACCGGACCGTCGGCGTCGCCTGCGGCATCCGCCTCGGGCGCCGGGGTTCGGCGATTGACGATGCGCACGCGCGCGCCATGCTCATCAGCGATCTTCTTGACCACGGCAAGCCCCAGACCGGTGCCTTTGACCTTGGTGGTGACGTAGGGCTCAAATGCACGCTTGAGCAGCTTGTCCCCAAAACCTGGTCCATTGTCGCTGACCTTTAGGCGCACGGTGCGCAGCGCGCCGCCGTCGTCGCGGGCAGCCTCGGTGATCACCTGCACCAGCCCATCGGGCCTGTCAGCCACTGCGTCGAGCGCGTTCTGCACCAGGTTGTGGATGACCTGCCGCAGTTGGGTGGCGTCGCCCTCGATCTCTGGCAGCGCGTCGGCCAGATGGGCCTGCAACTGGCCGTGCTCCTGCGCCACGAGATACAAGCCCAGCACCTCGACCACCAACTCGTTGAGCTTGAGGGGCAACAGCCTGGCGGCCGGCAGACGGGCGTAATCGCGAAACTCATCGACCAACTGCTTCATCGCCTGCACCTGCGACACGATGGTGGCCACCGATCGGCTGAGCATCGCGCGGTCTGGCTCGGCCGCCAGCTTGGCCGCCAACTTGTGCTCAAGCCGCTCGGCCGAGAGCTGGATCGGCGTGAGTGGGTTCTTGATCTCGTGCGCCAGCCTGCGCGCCACCTCGGCCCAGGCTACCGAGCGTTGGCCTGAAACCACTTCTGTGATGTCGTCGAACACCAGCAGCCTGGCCCGGTCGGGCAAGGTGGCGCCGCGCAGCAACAGGTTGAGGCCTTCACCCTTGCCTAGCTGCAGTTCGAAAGCGTCCTGCCAGTGGTCGCGCTCGCCGTCTTCGGGGCTGGTGCGGTGCAGCTCGCTGCGCTGCCAGACCGCCGCGGCAAAGTCGGCCAGGCCCGGCACTTCATCGAGTTTTCGCCCGCAATACGCGCTCAAGGGTTGACGCAGGATGCGGGTCGCACCGGGGTTGACCGTGTCGATCAGGCCTTGCGGGTCGAACACGATCACGCCGGCCGACAAGCTGTCGAGGATGGTCTGCAATCGGGTGCGCGCACCCTCCATCTGGGCCACCCCGCGCTGGACCTGCGAGCGCGCGTCGGCCAACTGCTCGGTCATCTGCGCAAAGGATCGGGTCAGCCCGCCGAGCTCGTCCTTGGACGCGAAGACCGGCTTGGGCCTGAGGTCGCCGTCGGCCACCTGACGCACGCCCTCGGCCACCAGCAACAGGGGACGGACGATCTGGTTGCCCAGCATCACCGCCAGCAACAGCGCCCCGAACACGGCCAGCACCAGCGCCAGCGTCAGCGTGCCGATGTACATGCGGCGCAGGCCGTCGCGCGCCAGCGCACGCTGCTGGTATTCGCGGTAGGCTGCCTGCACCGCCAGCGCATTGGCCACCAGCGCACCGGGCACCGGCTGCACCAGCATCAGGAAGCGCTCTTCCTGGGCCGAACCCAGGCTGATGTCGTTGTTAGGCACCAGGGCGATGGCTCGCACTCTCGCGCTTGACTTGGCGCCGGGCTGCGGCTCGTCGTCGAGGCCCTCCAGCACGGCCAGGCTGCGTTGGCTGCGCACCTGACGCAGCAAGCTCGCCGCGGGCCGCTCCGGCACCAGGACCTCGCTGCTGCCGCCGGCGCTAGCCAGCACCTGCCCGTTGGCAGCGAGCAGCACCGCGTCTCGCACGTCCAGCTGCGCCCGCTCACGCTCCAGCGCCAACGGGCCGATGGTCTGCCGGCTGTCGGCCAAGCGGTCGGCCGAGGTACGGGCCTTGGCCGCCAAATCGGCCGCCGCCGCATCGAGGGTGCCGCGGCCCAGCGCCAGCCCGGCGTCAAGCGCACCGGCCACCTGCACGTCAAACCAAGTGTCGATGCTGCGGGTGACGAACTGGTAGGACACGCCATAGATCAGCAATCCCGGCACCACCCCCACCAGCGCGAACACGGCAGCCAGCCGGGCCAGCAAGCGGCTGCCGAACTTGCCGCGCCGCATCCTGGCGAGCAGTCGCAGCGCCGCCAACCCGATCACCAACAACAGCGCCACCGCCACCGCCACGTTGACCCAGAACAACCAGACGAAATGGCGTTCGGCCAGCACGCCGCTGGTCGACAGCACCAGCACGAAGGCCAGCACTAGCGAGGCGCCCAGCACCGCCACTGCCGACACTAGCAGCGCCCAGCGCGCCGACTTGCTCATGGAAAGCCTGGGCCCATCGGGTTCATTCGATGCGCAGGGTGCGACCGATGCCGAGTTTCCAGTCGCCACCCAGGTCGATCTGCATTGGCTGAGGCAGCTGGCTGCTGTCTAGCCTGAAACTGAAATCGACGTAATAGTGCTCGCCAGACTCTAGCCTTTCACCGTCCAGCAAGCGCCAGCCGCTGACCCGGGACAGCGGCGCCAGGGCCTCGGACAACGAGGCGTAGCTCTGCGACAAGCCGCCCACCTGGCTGACACGCCAACTGCCGGTCAGGGGCTGAAAAGCCACCCGCCAGCTGCGCGTGACCCTGGTGACGCGCTCATCGCGCCAATACCAGCGGTTGCGAAACACCACCGTCTGGGCGACAAAGTACATCGGCACACCGCGCTGCAGTGCGTCTTCGATCGCCGGCCCCAGCGTCAGCCGGGTGTTGAACTCCAGCGTCAACTCGCCCTCGCGACGCTCGAGCGCGAGCGACTTGAGCTCGATGCCTTGCGCCCTGACGCCTGCGGCCAGCAGCAGCGCAGCGCACAGCCCGATCAGCCAGCCGGCCATGCCCCCCAGGCTCTCAAGCAAATGTGGCTTTGCCACTTTGCTTGATCCCCACGGGGTGCGGCCGGCTTCAGCCGGCCTTGGGGCGCTCAGACGGGGCCAGCGGCCTGAGGCGCGCGGCAGAGGTGGCAATGCGCGGCGCATCGAAGGGCTGGTGTCAGGGTTTGTGGATCAGCGCGTGGAAAAAACCGTCGCCTGTGGGCAGAGCTGCAGGCAACCCTGGATTGTCCGGCAAGCACAGCAAGTGGCCCGGCGATAGCGGGTCCAGCCGAGCGCCCTGGCCCGCATGGCGTTGCAAAAAAGCGTCGATCTGCTGCTGGCCTTCGGCTTTGAAGATCGAGCAGGTGGCGTAAACCATGCGACCACCGGGCTTGAGCAGCGGCCACAGCGCGTCCAGCAATTGGCGCTGGACGGTGGCCAGCGCGACCAGGTCTTCGGGCCGGCGCAGCCAGCGAATGTCGGGATGACGGCGCACGATGCCAGAAGCCGTGCAAGGCGCATCGAGCAAGATCGCATCGAACAGTCGGCCGTCCCACCAAGTCGCGACCTGCCGGGCATCCGCCGCCTGCAGCGCCACTTGGCTGCCCGCCGCGGGCAGGTGCAGACGGGTCAGCGTGTCACGCACCCGATCCAGACGACGGGCGTCGCTGTCGAGCGCGAGCAGGTCCAGATCAGCCAGTTCCAGCAGTTGCGCAGTCTTGCCGCCGGGCGCAGCGCAGGCGTCCAGCACGCGCGCGCCTGCCGGCAAGGCCCGCGCTTGCTCGGACACGCCCAACAGCAGCGCTACGGCTTGCTGGGCCGACAAGTCCTGCACCGAGACGTCGCCATCAGCGAATCCGGGCAAATCCAGAACCGGGCAAGGCCGGCCCAGCACCAGCGCCTGGGTGCCGATCAAGAGGTCTGCCGACTGCGCCGAAGCATGGCCCAGCGCAGCCAGGCGCTGCGCATAAGCCGCCGCGCTGACACGTCGTGCGTTGACCCGCAGCGCCATCGGCGGGTGACGGTTAGCGGCGGCCAGCAGCGCCTGCCAATGGGTGGGCCAGTCCTGCCGCAGCCGCTCTATCCACCACAGTGGATGGTTGTACAGCGCCGCCGGCGAGCGCTGCGCTTGGGCCACCAGCGCGCCGCGCTCGCGCAGAAACCGCCGCAACACCGCGTTGACGAAATTGGCGGCAGCAGGCGTTCGAGCCCGGGCCGCCGTGACGGCCTGGTCGACCAAGGTGTGTTCGGCATAAGGCGGTGGTTTATCACCTGGCCACAGCAGCGCCAGCGCAACGACCAGCAGCGACGACACGGCTGCTGGCGCGGGCTTGGACGCCATCAACGCCAACACGGCCTCGGCTCCACCCAGCGATCGCAAGGCCTGAAAACTCAGCGCCTGGGTACCGCCACGCAGTTCAGTCGGCACTCGGCCCAACAAGTCAGTGAGCGAGCGCCCCGCCCGCACCGCTGAGACCGTGTCGGCGGTCTGGCCGAGCAGGCGGTGCAAAGGGGCTGAGGCAGCGTGGACAGTCATTTACCCAGTCTATCCCCTGCAACACCAGGGCTGCGCCGCTGCCGGCACAATAGGTATATAACTATCCGGCCACCCGCTTGGCCTCTCGATGAACCGCCATGTCGGACAACCCTAAACTGTTTCGCAGCGAAGCTGAACTCGCTGCACTGCCCACCAGCGAGCGCATCCGCTACCGGCTGATCGAAGCCAATTGCCGCTACCACGCCAACGACAACATCGCTGAGCACATCCGCGAGGGCGAGTTGTCAGAGCTCAAGGCCGAGGTGCAGGCCAATATGCAGCGCGTGCTGCGGTCGCTGGTGATCGACACCGACAGCGACCACAACACCCAGGACACCGCCAAGCGGGTGGCCAAAATGTTCATCGAAGAGGTGTTCCGCGGCCGGTACGTCCCGATGCCGGCGGTGACCGAATTCCCCAACATATCGCGCTTGAACGAGCTGATGATCGTCGGTCCGATCACCGTGCGCAGCGCCTGCTCGCACCACCTGTGTCCTATCCTGGGCCGGGTCTGGATCGGCATCCTGCCCAACGAGCACTCCAACCTGATCGGCCTGAGCAAGTACGCCCGGGTCTGCGACTGGGTGATGAGCCGGCCGCAGATCCAGGAAGAGGCGGTGGTGATGCTGGCAGACGCGCTGCAAGAACGGGTCAAGCCAGACGGGCTGGCCATCGTGATGGAGGCCGACCATTTCTGCATGCACTGGCGTGGCGTCAAGGACAACGACACCATGATGACCAACAGCATGATGCGCGGCGCTTTCCTCAAGGACCCCAACCTGCGGCGTGAATTCCTGACGCTGCTGTCGAAGAAGAACAACGCTTGAATTACCGCAGCGGAGAGATGAACATGCTGGTCAGACTGATGTATGCAAGCCGGGCCGCGCAACCGGTGGATCCCGAGACCTTGCTGGCGATACTGCGCCAGAGCAAGGCCAACAACCCGGCGCAAGGCATCACCGGCCTGCTGTGCTATTCGGACGGCATCTTCGTCCAGGTGCTCGAAGGCGGGCGCGGCGCCGTCAACCGGCTGTACAACCGGATCGCCGCCGATCCGCGCCACACCGAGGTGGTGCTGCTGAGCTATGAGGAAATCGGCGAGCGCCGCTTTGCCAGCTGGGCGATGGGCCAGGTCAACATGTCGAGGCTGAACCCGGCCTTGCTGCTCAAGTACTCGGCCACCGCCGAACTCGACCCCTACTCGGTCTCGGGCAAGGTCTCGCTGGCGCTGTTCGACGAACTGGTGGCCACCGCGTCGGTCATGGGTGAGCGCGCCTGAACCCGATCAGAGCAAGCCTGCCTGCACAAAGCCCAACACCGACCTCAGCAAGCGGGTCGGGAACTGCTGGGTGCCATCGTTGTAGGCGCTGCCTGCTTCGTTGAACACCTGGCGCGCGAAAGCCAGCCTCGGCGGTAATTCGCGCAAGACCTTGAGCGGCGCGTGCACGGCTGGGTCGGCCAGCAGCGCTGGCTGCTGTTCGACCAGCGCCACCAGGCGCACCAGCACCGCCGCCAGCACGGCGTCAGCCTTGCTCAGCTCGGCCACTGTTTCCTGGGCCACCGGCCGGCGGCGCATCGCGTCGGTGGCGGCCAGCACCTGGGTCTGGGCACTGGCGACCGCCTCGATCGCCGCAGCCTCGCTGGCCAAGGGCAAGGCCACCGCCACCAACAACTCGGTCAGCGCCTGGGAGCGCAGCGCGAGCGCCTGCTCAATCTGCGCCCAGGCCGCCAGAATGGCCGCACGCAGCGCTGTCGTCCGGTTGTAGGCGCCCAGGACCCACAAGCCCAACACTGCGCCAAGCGCCAGCCAGGTCAGCGACGTCTGGCTCATCGGCGCCAGGCGGCGAAACCCGCCGCTCGCAATTCGCAGGCCGGGCATTGGCCACAGCCGTGACCCCAGGCATGGCGTTCACCGCGCTGGCCGAGGTAGCAGGTGTGGGTGTGCTCGATGATCAGCTCGGTCAATGCATCGCCTCCCAGAAGGTGACTCAGGGCCCAGGTCTGAGCCTTGCTCAGCCACATCAACGGTGTTTCCACCACCATCGGCGTGTCCAAGCCCAGCGAGAGCGCGACCTGCATCGCCTTGAGCGTGTTGTCGCGGCAATCGGGGTAGCCCGAGTAATCGGTCTCGCACATGCCGCCGACCAGAACGCTGGCGCCGCGCCGGTACGCCAGCGCCGCGGCGTAAGTCAGGAACAGCAGGTTGCGGCCCGGCACGAAGGTGTTGGGCAGGCCGCCCGCCTGCAACTCGATCGCCCGGTCACGGGTGAGCGCAGTGTCGGAGATCTGCCCCAGCAGTCGCAGGTCGAGCAGGTGGTCCTGGCCCAGTCTGGAGGCCCATTGGGGAAAGGCCTCGAGCAGTTCGCTTCGAACGGTCAAGCGGCAATCGAGCTCGATGCGGTGGCGCTGGCCGTAGTCAAAGCCCAGGGTCTCGACCATGGCATAGCGCTCGAGCGCCCAGGCCAGGCAGGCGGTGGAGTCCTGGCCGCCCGAAAACAACACCAAGGCGGTGCGGGTATCGATGTCAGGCAAAGCCCTTCTCCATCAGGCGGCGACGGCTGCGCCGCACGCATCTGTCCAGCCAAGCGGACGCCGTGGATCCGGCTCTGCCGGTCCACAGGCGTGCCCTGCAGGCCGCGCCCGGGCTTGCGCCCTGGCCCCTCGCCAGGCTTGCAAGGTCCACTGGACCTTGCAAGTCCGGGCTCAGCCCCCTGGAGGGGGAGCGGCGCCAGCCGCTACGGGGGTGGGTCAAATCCTCACCTCGCCCTGGCCCAGCACCACCCATTTGAGCGAGGTCAGACCCTCGAGCCCGACCGGTCCGCGGGCGTGGAACTTGTCGGTCGAGATGCCGATCTCGGCGCCCAGGCCGTACTCGAAACCGTCGGCAAAGCGCGTGCTGGCGTTGACCATCACGCTGGCCGAATCGACCTCGCGCAGGAAACGCATCGCGTTCGGGTGGTTCGTGCTCAGGATCGCGTCGGTATGGTGTGACCCATAGCGGTTGATGTGGCCGATCGCCTCGTCCAGGCTGGCCACGACCTTGACGCTGATGACGGGCGCGAGGTACTCCTCGGACCAGTCGGCCTCGACCGCGTCGACCAAGTCCGCACCCGCCACCGCAGCGAGCAGGGCCTTGCTCGCCGGACAGCAGCGCATCTGCACGCCCTTGGCCGCAAACAGCGCGCCGATACGCGGCAGGAATGCGACAGCCTGTGCGCGATGCACCAGCAGCGACTCGGCCGCGTTGCAAGGGCTGTACTTCTGCGTCTTGGCGTTGTCGGTGACCTCGAGCGCCTGCTCGAGGTCGACCTCGGCGTCGACATAGACATGGCAGTTGCCGTCCAAGTGCTTGATCACCGGCACCCGGGCCTCAGCGCTGATGCGTTCGATCAACCCCTTGCCGCCGCGCGGAATGATCACGTCGACGTACTGCGGCATCGTGATCAACGCGCCGACTGCAGCGCGGTCGGTGGTGCGCACCAGTTGCACGGCGTCGGCTGGCAAGCCGGCCTCGACGAGCGACGCCTGCACCAAGGTCCACAGCGCCAGGTTGCTGTTCAGCGCTTCAGAGCCGCCGCGCAGGATCGCCGCGTTGCCGCTCTTGATGGCCAGCGATGCGGCCTCGATCGTCACGTTGGGTCGACTCTCGTAAATCATGCCGAACACGCCCAGCGGCACCCGCATCTGACCCACCGCGATGCCCGAAGGCTGGCGCTTGACGCCGCTGATCTCGCCCACCGGGTCGGCCATTGCGGCGAGCTGATCGCAGCCCTCGGCGACGGTGGCAATCGCCGCAGGCGTCAGCTTGAGCCGGTCGACCAGCGGCGCAGCCAGACCCGCAGCGCGCGCGGCATCGAGGTCTTGGGCATTGGCCAGCGCCAGCGCAGCAGCTGACGAACGCAGCCGGCGCGCCAACGCGCGCAGTGCCTGGTTCTTGGACGCCGTGCTGGCCGCGGCCATCAAGGCGGTCGCGGCGCGAGCGGCGGCGCCAACCTGGGCCATGTAGGCGGGGATGTCGGCAGGGTTCATAGAGACGATTTTCCCAGATCGGCGCCGGCGTTCAAACGACCAGCTCGGCAACCCAAGCGGACAGCGCGGGCACGGCCCAGCTTCATTCGCCGTCCGTCCACGCCAGCGTGGCCAGCCAAGCCGCGACCCGAGCCTCGGGCAGGTCGATCTGCACCTGCTTGCGGCGCGAGGTGTCGCCGCGCAGCAAGGACACCGCGCGCTTGGGGCAACCCAGCTCGCCGGCCAGCCAGCCCAGCAGCTGGGCGTTGGCCTTGCCATCGACTGGCGGCGCGGCCAGTCGCACCCGCAACGCACCGTCGTGCAGGCCGTCGGCGGCAGTGCGTCGTGCGTTGGGCGAGACGCTGACGTCGAGCCGGCAACCACCCGGCCGCGCGGCCAGACAAGGCCAGGGCTCGATCACCGCGCGCTCGTCGGCAGGCTCAGCGCGCTGCCGGCTTCTTGCGTGCGGTCACCTTCTTGGCGGTCACCTTCTTAGCGGCCACTTTCTTGGCGGCATAGCTGCGCGCAGGCGGCGCAGCCTTGCCATCAGCCGCTGCAGCCCTGGGCGCGAACTCGAAGCCCACCTTGCCCTCTTTCTCGTCCCACACCAGCATCGCCTTGAACTTGCGCTTGGTGCGGTTCGAGACAAAACCGTCGAGCAGATCGGTCTTGCCAATGGCCAGCAGCTTGGTCACCTGCTCATGCGACACAGGCTGGGTCAGGATGATCTTGCCGGTCTTGAAGTCGCAAGTCACCGGCGCGCTGACGGCATGTTGACAGGCGTAGTTGGCGCCATGCTCGTAGACATGGCCTTTGCACTTGGGGCACACGCCCATCGACGGCTGACCCGAAAAATCGATCTCAACGGCCTCGCCATCGGCGCCCTTGGCATCGTCGCCGAAGTCGAACTCAAGCTTCCAGTTCTTGATCTCCTCGTCGCGCACCAATTTCAACTCGGCGCTGAAAGGCCAGCCTGCCTTGGAGCGAAAACCCTCCAGCGGCCCGATCTTGTGGTCGCACAAGAAGGCCTCGACCTCGCGCAGCTCGAAGCTGCGGCCGGCGGGGATCTTGGTCATTGAAAATCCGCAGCCCCCGGCGCTATCGACGCCGGGACTCAAGCTCGCGCCATCGGCACCGATGCAAGTAAAGCGCCGGTAGTTCTCCTTGACCACGCCGCCGCAGTTGGGGCAAGGCGCTGCCAGCGTCGCGTAATCGCCCGGGATGGTGTCGCGGTCGTACTCCTTGGCCTTGCGCACGATGCGCTCGGCCATCGCCGCGATGTCGGTCATGAAAGCCTGGCGCGACAACCGGCCCTGCTCCATCTCGGCGAGCTGGTGCTCCCAATTGCCGGTCAGATCGGGCCGCGTCAGGTCTTCGACATCCAGGCCACGCAACAAGGTCATCAGCTGGAAAGCCTTGGCGGTCGGGCACAGCTCGCGGCCCTCGCGCAGGATGTATTTCTCGGCGATCAGGCCTTCGATCACTTGGGCCCGCGTGGCTGGCGTGCCCAGGCCTTTCTCGGCCATGGCCTCGCGCAACTCGTCGTCGTCGATCAGCTTGCCCGCACCCTCCATCGCGCTGAGCAGGGTCGCCTCGGTGTAGCGCGCCGGCGGTTTGGTCTTGAGCGCGTTGACGGCCACATGTTCGTTGACCACCGCCTCATTGGGGCTGACGGGCACCAGGTTGGCGTCCTCGTCCTGGGCTTCCTTGCCGTAGACCGCGAGCCAGCCCGGGTTGACCAGCACCTTGCCGTTGGTCTGGAAGTGGTGGCCCTCGACCTGCGTGATGCGGGTCGTGACCATGAACTCTGCCGAAGGGTAGAACACCGCGATGAAGCGCTTGACCACCATGTCGTAGAGCTTGGCCTCGATCTCGGTCAGGCTCTTGGGTGCGAGCAGCGTCGGGATGATCGCAAAGTGGTCTGACACCTTGGTGTTGTCGAAGACACGCTTGGTCGGCTTGATGTACCCGTCTTTCAGGCCCTTGCGCGCATGCTGGGCGAGCTCGCGCAACGGCCCGGGCATGTCCTCGCCGGCGATCATCTCGAAGGTCTGCTTGACCGTGGCAACGTAGTCTTCAGGTAACGCGCGCGAGTCGGTCCGCGGGTAGGTCAGCACCTTGTGCTTCTCGTACAGCGCCTGGGCCAGTCCGAGCGTGGTCTTGGCCGAGAAACCGAAACGGCTGTTGGCCTCGCGCTGCAGCGTGGTCAGGTCGTAGAGCAGCGGGCTGGCCGAACTGCTGGGCTTGGCCTCTTCAGTCACGGTGCCGGTCTTGCCCAGCACCGCATCGCGGATCAGGTTGGCGTCGCGCTCGTTCCACAGCCGGTCGGCGCGGCGATCCGGGTCGGGCAGCGCGTCCGTCGTTTCAGCCTGGTTCGCGCCAGGGGCAGGACCCTTCTTGAACTTGGGGTCGAACCACTTGCCTTCGTAGCTGCCGGCAGCGGCCTCGAAACCGGCCTTGATCTCCCAGTAGTCGCGCGAGACATGCTTGCGGATTTTTTCCTCGCGCTCGACCATGATCGACAGCGTGGGCGTCTGCACCCGGCCCACGGTGGTCAAGAAGAAACCGCCGTCGCGCGAGTTGAAGGCCGTCATCGCCCGCGTACCGTTGATGCCAACCAGCCAGTCGGCCTCGCTGCGGCTGCGAGCGGCGTCGGCCAGTCCCAGCATCTGCTTGTCGCTGCGCAAGTGGTCGAAGCCGTCGCGGATCGCCTGCGGCGTCATGCTCTGCAGCCACAGGCGCCGGATCGGCTTGGCCAGCGGGGTCTTGAGGTTGTCGGCGTACTGCACGATCAGCCGGAAGATCAGCTCACCCTCTCGGCCCGCGTCGCAGGCGTTGATCAGCGCGGTCACATCCTTGCGCTTGACCAGCCGCACCAGCGCGGTCAAGCGGCTCTTGGCCTTGTCGATAGGCGCCAGGTCGAAGTGCGGTGGCACGACCGGCAGGTTGGCGAAGCTCCACTTGCCGCGCTTGACGTCGTACTCGTCCGGCGCCTTGATTTCCACCAGATGGCCGACCGCCGAGCTCACGACATAGAGCTCGCTCTCGAAATGGTCTTCGTGTTTTTCGAACTTGCCAGCCGTCGGTGTCAGCGCGCGGACGATGTCCTGTGCCACGCTGGGCTTCTCGGCAATGATGAGTGTCTTGCTCATGTGTTTGATCGAATCCTTTGGGGCGCACTGTAGGGCATGCCTACAATCCGCCGCTGACCTCGCGCGCGCTTGCACAGGTGTGCACGCACGCGCCCATGGAACCACTTTACCCAATGAAAGCCGCCGTGCCAGCCACCGCCCGCAAGTCTGCCGTCGCCGCTGCCAATACCGCCATGGCACGCAAGACGGTCACCAGCCACCCAAGCCGCAAGCTGCAGGTGCGCAAAAGCGGGGTTCACGGCAAGGGCGTCTTCGCGCTACAGCCCATCCGCAAGGGCGAGAACTTCATCGAGTACACCGGCGAGGTGATCACCTGGCCGGAGGCGCTGCGCCGCCATCCCCATGACCCGAGCCAGCCCGACCACACCTTCTACTTTCACCTCGACGAAGAGTTGGTGATCGACGGCAAGGTCGGCGGCAACGACTCGATGTGGATCAACCACTCCTGCGCCCCCAACTGCGAGGCCGAGGACGAGACCGGCCGGGTCTACCTGCTGGCGCTGCGAGACATCGCGGTCGGAGAGGAGATCTTCTTCGATTACGGCCTGGTGATCGAAGAGCGCCACACTCCGGCGCTGAAGAAACGCTTTGAATGTCGCTGTGGCGCCAAGAACTGCCGTGGCAGCATGCTCGCGCCCAAGCGCAACCAACGTGCTGCAAAGGCCTGACGAGACGGTCGCCGCCGCAGGCGAATTGGCCTGGGCCACCGAGGCGCTGCGCCAGCAGCTGGACCCGCTGTTGCCCGGGTTGACGGTCGAGGTGGTCGCCAGCATCGGGTCAACCAACACCGAGTTGCTGGCGCGCGCAAAGCGATCTCCAGGCCAGATCCAGCCCTGCTTGTTGGTGGCCGAGCAACAGACGCAGGGCCGTGGCCGCCAGGGCAAGGGCTGGCAATCGAGCGCCGGCGCATCGCTGACTTTCTCGCTGGCGCTGGCGCTGGCACCCGCAGACTGGTCCGGCCTGTCACTGGCGGTTGGCTTGGCGCTGACCGAAGCCCTCGACCCCTCGCGCCCCGGGCAGCCGCCCCGACTGGGCATCAAATGGCCGAATGATTTGCTGCTGCGCGAACCCGATGCCGGGCCGGCGATCGGTCGCAAGCTCGGCGGCATCCTGATCGAGACCGTGCAAATTGGCAAGCAACGCGTCGCTGTGGTCGGCGTGGGCCTGAACCTGGTAGCCCAGCCTGTGGACGCGCCGAGCTGGGGCTATGGATGCGTGCAGGAACTGGACACCGGCCTGAGCGCTGCGGCGGTGTTGGCACTGGTGGCGGGGCCGCTGGTGCGGGCGTTGCAAGACTTCGAGCGTTCGGGTTTCGCACCGCTGCGCCAGCGCTTTGCCGATCGCGACCTGTTGGCAGGCCGCGCCGTCACCACCACCTTGCCCGATTTGCCACGCGGCGTGGCCGACGGTGTTGATGACAGCGGCACGCTGTGGTTGCAGGTGGCTGGCAGCGCAGGCGATACCTTGCGCTGGCCAGTGCGCAGTGGCGAAGTCAGCCTGCGCCCTGAACCCGGCGCTGAGAGCGGTGTCGAGACCGAGGAGCGATCGTGTTGAGAATCGTCGCGCTGATTCTGCTGCTGGCCAACGCGCTGCTGTTGTCGGCAACGCTGTTCGGCGGGTTCGACATGCTCAGCGACGGCGCGTTAGGCGCACAAGCGCAGCGCGAGCCTCAACGCTTGCAGCGCCAGGTTGACCCTGGCGCGGTGCAAATCCTGTCGCCCCAGGCGGCGAGCGCGGCGCTGGCCGCTGCCGCCGCATCGGCAGCCGAGACCGCTGCCCAGGCTGCCGCAGCGGCCTGCCTGGAAGCCGGGCCGTTCAACGATGCCGATGCCGATGCCGCCGAGCGAACCCTGCGCGATGCCGGCGTGGCAGCCGGCAGCTGGCAGACCCGCAAGACCGAGGTCAGCGGCGTTTTCATGGTCTACATGGGCCGCTACACCGACCCCGAAATCTTGCAGCGCAAGCGTGAGGAGCTCAGGCGCCGCAAAGTCGAGGCGGAGACCATCAGCGACGCCGCCGACCTGCAGCCGGGATTGAACCTGGGTCGCTTCGACGACAAGCGCTCAGCCGACGCCGCGCTGGCCTCGCTGATGCAGCGCGGCGTGACCAGCGCAAAAGTCATCATGCTGCGCCCGGCTCACACCATGATCAGATTCGGCGCCCCTGACGCTGCAACACGGGCGAGGCTAGCCGGCTTGCCGATGCCCGTGGGGCCTGGTTTCGTGAATTGCCCGTTGCCGGCCACTGCAGCCAATGGCGCCGCAGCATCCAACGCAGTCAAGCCTGCGCCGAGCGCCGAGAACACCAGCGTCAGCAACGCCTCGCCGCAGGCCAAGCCGGCTGCGTCATCGTCCGCTGCCAAGCGCTGAAAGAGCGCCGCCCGGGGATGCCAAGACCTCGGTCAGCTGCGGCGCCGCGCCAGCAAGCCCACCGCAGCAGCGAGCCCGATCAACCAGCCAAGGCCCAGCGCGCCACCCCCGCTGGCCGGCGGGGTGGTCACCCCGCCAGGCCCATCCACCGTCGAGACACTGCCCAGCGCAAAGCTCCGAGTAGGCCCAGTGCTGGACGAGGGCCCCGTGTTGGAGATGGCGGCCGTCAATGTGGCTGTCGCGCTGGCACTGTTAGCGCTCGCGTCAGTCACCTTTAGCGTCAGCGCATAGTCACCGACCAGATCGACAGTCAAGACCGCCATGGCTGCGGTCGAGTCCTTCAACAGGGCAAGGCTGCCCGCAGGTCTAGCGTCCAAGGACCAGGCATGACTGAGTTGGCTGCCCACCACATCGCCTCGCAGCACGGCGACCAGGCCGACGTTGGCAGCCGCCGAACTGCCGATGCCAGCCTTCAGCGCAGGCGTCTGGCCAGGATTGAGCTTGTCGACAACGACTGGCCCGCTGCCAGAGGCGTTGAAGAACAACCACTGGGGGCTCGGTGAATCCAGTCCGACGACTCGCTTCAAAACACCGATCGCATCGGCCAACTCGATCTTGCCGTTGCCGTCGAAGTCGGCAGCAAACAGCTGGTAAGGCGTGACGCTCTGCCCACCACTGTTCACGTCAAGGCCAACAATCAGTCTGAGGATCGCCATCGCATCTTGAAGGTTGACGGCCTGCAGGACCAGTGCTGGCGCCACGATCGAAATCGACTGGCTGGCGCTGCTGCTCGCACCCCCGCTGTCGGTCACGGTCAGGCTGACCACCACGGTGCCGTCCGCCGTGGTCGCCAAGGTCGCGGTCTTGCCCGTTGTCGGGCCACTGAAACTCGCCAATCCGGCACCGCTGGCGATGGTCCATTGGTAGGCCGCAATGCTGCGGCCTGCACCCGCCAACGACGCGCCGGCGTCCAACGTGACGCTGGCGCCAGCCACCGGCACAGTCGCTGACATTGTGATCAAGGCAGTCGGCGCAGCCACCACATCGATGGTCTGGGTGCTGGTGCGGACCCCACCGGCACTGTCGGTAACCGTCAGGCTGACGACCACCGTGCCGGCTGCGCTGGTCGCCAACACCGCCGTGGCGGCATTGCTCGCGCCGGTGAAGCTCGCCAAACTGGCACCGCTGACGATCGCCCATTGGTAGCCGATGATCGTGCGGCCGGCAGCCGCCGATGACGCAGCGCCGCTGAGCGAGACCGCTGACCCGGCAGTGGGTATCGCGGCGGACAGCGCAATCGCTGCCGTTGGCGCAGCTGCGACGTTGATCGCCTGCGTGGCGCTGCGAACCGCCCCCGCGCTGTCGGTCACCGTCAGGCTGACCACCACCGTGCCGGCAGCGCTGGTGACCAGCGTCGCACTGCTGGAGTTGGTCGCGCCGCTGAAGGCCGCGATCGCGCTGCCGCTGATAAGCGTCCATTGGTAAGCGACGATCGAGCGGCCGATGGCGGCGGACGAGCCGCTGCCGTTCAGACCCACAGCCGCGCCCACCGTGGCGTTGACGCTGACCGGCGCAATCGCCGCCACCGGCGCCGCCGCGATATTGATCGGCTGGGTCGTCGTTCGCGTGCCGCCAGCACTGTCGGTGACCGTCAGGCTGATGACCACCGTGCCTGCAGCCGTGGTCGCCAGCGTGACGCTGCTGCCGTCGGTCGCGCCAGTGAAACTGGCCAGCCCGGCGCCGCTGGCGATGGCCCACTGGAAGCCAGCGATCGAGCGGCCGGCGGCGGCCGATGATGCGCTGCCGTTGAGCGTGACCGGGTCGCCAACGGTAGCAGCAGCGGTGGCAAGCGCGATGACGGCGGTGGGCTGCAAGGGCGAGGCCTGAGCCCGCGCCACCGCTGCACCCGCATCCAGCATGCCGGCGCCACAGGTCTTGGTGGTGCAGTAACACTCGAGCTGCTCGGTATTGCTGGGCGCTTTGCAGGCCCGCACCGCGGAATCGGCCCCACCGATGGTCGGAAATGTCCGCGCCGTGGCTTGCAAAGCGGTCTTGACCTGCGCCGATGTCAGCGTCGGGTCGACCGACAGCATCAGCGCCGCCGTGCCAGCCACCAGCGGCGCGGCAAAGCTGGTGCCCACCGTGATGGTGTAGCTGTCGCTGTAGCCGTTGGCGCCAGGCGAATTGGTGCCGGCGTTGTTGGTGGTCAGCAACGAATAAAGGCAGGGCGACCCGCTGGCGGTGTTGACGCAGTTGCCCGCCGGCGCGGCGATCGCGACCTCGGGCCCGATGCTGGAATAACCGACCTTGGTGCCGGCATGGCGCAAGCCGGCGACCGCGATCACCCCGGGGCAATTGGCCGGCGTGTTGACGGCAAGGCCCGTCTCGTTGCCGGCAGCCACAACCACCGTGACGCGGGCTGCCACCAACTGCGACATGATGGATTGATAGTCTGGGCCACAACTGCCGGTCGAGCCCAGGCTCAGGTTGATGACCTGGGCCGGGTGCGGATTGACCACCGGGTCGCTGCTCAGCCCGGCAGACCACAGCATTGCGGCCTGAATGTCGGAGTCGTAGCCGCCGCAATTGCCCAGCACCCGCACTGGCAACAGCATCACCTTGCGACCGACGCCGGCCATGCCGATGCCGTTGTCGGTGGCCGCGCCGATCAGGCCGGCGGTTTCGGTGCCATGCCAGCTGCTGGGAGACGACCCGCCGCAACCATCCGCAGAGGTGGTCCAGTCACCCGGATCGCTGGCGTCGGCATCGCGGCCGCCGCCGTCGTTGCCTGTCCCGGCATCGCTGACGAAATCGTAGCCCGGCCACAGCTTGCCAGCCAGGTCAGGATGGTCGAAGCGCACGCCGGTGTCGAGCACCGCCACGGTGATCGCGGGCGAACCGAGCGTCATCGCCCAGGCTGCCTCCGCATTGATCGCCGAGACCATGGTGCTGTCGGGCGCCCGCAGATACCACTGGCCCACCAGCGGCGTGATGCCGGTCTGGTTGGCGGCGTAATAGGGGTCGTTTGGCAGCACCGCATGGATGTGCCGGCGCCGGTCGACCACCGCCCACTCGACATCGGGTTGCACCGCCATCCGAGCAGCGAGCTGCGCCGACGACAGGCCCCGTCCTCGCAGGCCCTGGGCATGCGGTCCCAGCGGCCGACCGTCGGTCAAAGGCAGCGACAGGCGCTTGCCCAGAGGACCAGCATGCTGGGCTCGCCCTGCGGCGACGCCTGATCGCGCCAGTGCACTGCCACGGCGGAACTTGACGATCACACGCGCGTTGCTGTGATCCTCTGCGACCGGCGCGGCGCTGCGCGGCACCGGCCCGCGCTCGCTGAATGCCGCGCCAGGCATCAACGCGATCAGCAGCAGCGCCAGCCACCCGACAGCCAGCTGTTTGATCGTTCCCGAAACCATCGCCAGCGCACCCTATTGAAGACCGGTGCAGCCTCCGGCGATCACCGAATGCTGTGCCGGGATTGTCAAGATGATCAGGCGATCACCCGAACCATCTCCAGCACCTTGTTCGAGTAACCCCATTCGTTGTCGTACCAGGCGATGACCTTGATGAAGGTCTTGTCGAGCGCGATACCGGCGTCGGCGTCGAACACCGAGGTCATCGGCTCACCCCGGAAGTCGGTCGAGACCACCTTGTCGGTGGTGTAACCGAGCACGCCCTTCATGCTGCCTTCGCTGGCGGCTTTCATTGCAGCGCAGATCTCTTCGTAGCTGGCTTCCTTGTTCAGTTCGACGGTCAGGTCTATCACCGAGACATCAGAGGTCGGGACGCGGAAGGACATGCCGGTGAGCTTCTTGTTCAGCTCGGGGATCACCACGCCGACCGCCTTGGCCGCGCCGGTCGAGCTCGGGATGATGTTCTCGAGGATGCCGCGGCCGCCGCGCCAATCCTTGTTGCTCGGGCTGTCGACGGTCTTTTGCGTCGCGGTGGCGGCGTGCACCGTGGTCATCAGACCGCGCTTGATGCCGAAGTTGTCGTTCAGCACCTTGGCCACTGGCGCCAGACAGTTGGTCGTGCAAGAGGCGTTGCTGATGATGGCCTGGCCGGCGTAGGTCTTGTCGTTGACGCCGAAGACAAACATCGGCGTGTCGTCCTTGGACGGCGCCGACATCACGACCTTGCGTGCGCCAGCGGCCAGATGTCTTTCACCGCTTTCCTTGGTCAGGAACAAGCCGGTGGCCTCGACCACGATGTCAGCACCGATCGCGCCCCAGGCCAGATCGGCCGGGTCCTTGACCGCGGTCAGGCGGATGCGCTTGCCGTTGACGATCAGCGTGTTGCCGTCGACCGAGACCTCGCCCTTGAAGCGGCCATGCACGCTGTCGTACTGCAGCATGTAAGCGAGGTAGTCGGGCTCGAGCAAGTCGTTGATGCCGACGACTTCGATGTCGGCGAAGTTTTGCGCCGCAGCACGGAACACCATGCGCCCGATGCGGCCGAAGCCGTTGATTCCGATCTTGATGGTCATCGCTTCAATCTCCTGGGTTGCAAACAAAGTGGGCGGCATATGCTGCCGCGACGAGCCCTACTTGCCGAGGACTTGCCGCACGGTATTGGCCAGGTCTTCGGCAGTCAGGCCGAAATGCTTGAACAGCTGCGGCGCAGGCGCGCTCTCGCCATAGCTGTCGATGCCGAGGACGGCAGCGCAGCCGTACTTCCACCAGCCGTCGGTCACGCCGGCCTCGATCGCGACCCTCGGCAGCTTGTCCGGCAACACGCTGGTCTTGTAGGCCAGGCTCTGGCGGTCGAACACGCTGGTGCTGGGCATCGACACGACACGCACCGCGATCTTCAAGCTGGCCAGCGCCGCCTGGGCATGCAGCGCCAGCGCAACCTCGCTGCCGGTGGCAATGATCACCGCCTGGGGCTTCTTGTTCAGACCGACTTCGCTGGGCTCGGCCAGCACGTAAGCGCCTTTGGCGATGTCCTCCAGGCCGGCCTTGGGCAGGTAGGGCAGGTTCTGCCGGCTCAGCAGCAAAGCGCTAGGCCGCTGCCGGCTCTGGATGGCCACGCCCCAGGCCACGGTGGTCTCGGCGCTGTCGGCGGGGCGCCAAACGTCTAGCCCAGGGATCAGCCGCAGGCTGGCCGCATGCTCGACGCTTTGGTGCGTCGGGCCGTCCTCGCCCAGGCCGATCGAGTCGTGGGTGAAGACATGGATCACCCTGGTCTTCATCAGCGCGGCCATCCGGATCGCGTTGCGGCTGTAGTCGGAGAAGGTCAGGAAAGTGCCGCCGTAAGGGATGAAACCGCCGTGCAGCGCAACGCCGTTCATGATCGCGGCCATGCCAAACTCGCGCACGCCGTAGTTGATGTGGCGCCCGCCATTGCTCGCGCCGTCGCTGTCGAAACGCAGCGACGGGGTGTACGCCGTGTTGGTCAGGTTGGAGCCGGTCAGGTCGGCCGACCCGCCGAGCAACTCGGGCAGCGCAGCGGTGAAGGCCTCGAGCGCGTTCTGGCTGGACTTGCGGCTCGCCACCGTCTGCGCAGCACTGTGGGCGGCCACTGCCGCGTCGACCACCGCTTGCGCAAAGCCGGCAGGCAGGTCACCGCTGAGGCGGCGCGCCAGCTCGGCAGCCAGCGCCGGGTGCTTGACCTTGTAAGCGGAAAAAGCCTTGGTCCAGCGCGCTTCAGCGGCCTCGCCGGCACGTTTGCCGTCCCAGGCGGCGTAAGCGGCCTCGGGAATCACGAAGGGCTCATGCGGCCAAGCCAGCGCTTCGCGGGTCAGCTTGATCTCGAGCTCACCCAGGGCCTCGCCGTGGGCCTTGGCGGTGCCGGCGCGGTTGGGCGAACCCTTGCCGATGGTGGTCTTGCAGATCAGCAGCGTGGGTTGGGTCGCCGAGGCTCTGGCTTGGGTCAGCGCAGCGTCGACTGCCGCCACATCATGGCCGTCAAGCGGGCCGATCACGTTCCAACCATAAGCCTCGAAACGCTTGGCCACGTCGTCGACATACCAGGGCTTGACCGGGCCGTCGATCGAGATGCCGTTGTCGTCGTAGAGCGCGACCAGCTTGTTGAGCTTCCAGGCCCCGGCCAGCGCACAGGCTTCGTGGCTGATGCCCTCCATCAAGCAGCCGTCGCCCATGAAAGCGTAGGTGCGGTGGTCGACCACGTTGTGCCCAGGGCGGTTGAACTCGGCCGCCAGCAGTTTTTCGGCCAGCGCCATGCCGACCGCGTTGGTCAGGCCCTGGCCCAAGGGCCCGGTGGTGGTCTCGATGCCTGGCGTCACGCCGACCTCGGGGTGCCCTGGCGTCTTGCTGTGCAGCTTGCGGAAGTTGCGCAGCTCTGACAACGCGAGGTCGTAACCGGTCAGGTGCAGCAGGGCGTAGACCAGCATCGAGGCATGGCCGTTGCTCAGCACAAAGCGGTCGCGGTTGGCCCATTGCGGGTTGGCCGGGTTGTGCGACAGATGCCGGCCCCACAGCGCCACCGCGATCTCGGCCATGCCCATGGGCGCGCCAGGGTGGCCGGAGTTGGCCTGCTGGACCGCGTCCATCGCCAACGCGCGGACCGCGTTGGCCATCAAGGTGGTGTCTTGGTTCTTCGAGGTGGCCATGCGCTGTGCCCTGAGGCGTTGGAAGTGAATCGGTCGGGCGGCAAAGCGCAAGATTTTAACGGCCGCAGGCACTGCGGCCGGCTGGCCAGGCCGAGGGGATTGAACGGCAGCGATGCATTGGTCTTGATCTTGCGCAAGAGCAAATCGACCTGTCCGCGACACGCTCTGACCGTCTTCATCCACCGCCCCGACCATGCGACACCTCGCGCTGAGCGTGATCCACGACGAACACCAAGCCCTGGCTGCGATGCTGCGCTCGATGAGCCTGCTGGTGGCCCGGGCCCATCGCGAAAAGCATCCGCCCGACTTCGGCGTGCTGCGGGCGATGCTGTTCTACGTCGATGAGTTCCCCGAAAAGCAACACCATCCCAAGGAAAGCGTGCTGCTGTTTCCGCGCCTGCGCCTGCGCTGCCCGCAACTGGGCGCCACGCTCGACCGGCTCGACGCTGACCACGAGCACGGCGAGGCCTCGATCCGATTGCTGGAACATGCGCTGCTGGCTTACGAGGTGCTGGGCGAACCACGCCGGCAAGACTTTGTAGCGGCCATGGACCGCTATGTCGACGCCTACCTCAGCCACATGGCGATCGAGGAAAGCGAAGTGCTGCCCGCCGCGCGAACGAATTTCAACGAAGCCGACTGGTCGGCGCTAGACGAGGCTTTCGGCGCCAACCGTGATCCGCTGGCCGGCCACGCAGCAGACGATGTGTACCGGCCGCTGTTCCGCAAGATCGTGATGAGTGCCCCGGCGCCGATAGGCTTGGGCTGAAGCCATGCCTGGACGGCGGGCGGCGCGGCCTAAACTCGCGCGATGCCGCCGCAAACACAGCTCAAAGCCCTGATCCTGGCCGCAGGTCGGGGCGAGCGCATGCGCCCGCTCAGCGACCAGACCCCCAAGCCGCTGCTGACGGTCGGCGGCAAGCCGATCATCGAGTGGCATCTGCTGGCGCTGGCGGCGGCGGGCGTTCGCGAGGTGGTGATCAACACCGCCTGGCTCGAGCAACAGTTTCCCGAGGTGCTGGGCGACGGCAGCCGCTGGGGCCTGCGACTGCATTACTCAATGGAAGGCCGCGACCACGGCGGTGCGCTCGAGACCGCGGGCGGCATCCGCAAAGCGCTGCCGCTGCTGGGCGACTGCTTCTGGCTGCTGTCTGGCGACATCGTCGCGCGCGGCTTCGGCTTCGATGCGGCCCGGGCGCAGCGCTTTGCCAGCGGCAGCGACGATGCCCACCTGTGGCTGGTGGCCAACCCTGATTTCAACGCTGCCGGCGACTTTGCACTGGACGGCGACCGGGTACGGCGTCCGGACGCGCACCTGGCCAGGCCCATGACCTACGCCAACCTGGCCTTGATTCGAGGCTCGCTGGTGGCTGGTCTTGCCAGTGGCGAGCGCGCTGCGCTGGGACCCCTGCTGTTCGCCAGCGCGCAGGCGGGCCGGCTTGGTGGCGAACAGCTGGCAGGCCCATGGCACAACCTGGGCACCCCCGGCCAGCTCGCAGCACTCAACGCCGCCTGGACTGTGTCGGCCAGCGCCTGAGACCCGGCATGCAGACCCCGAAATTTCGCAAGAGGATCCTGTGTTGACCCAAGCTGGCGCAAGCCCCTGGAAGATTGCGGTGATCGGTGCCGGCCCGGCCGGCTTGGCGCTGGCACTGCAAGCTGCCCGATGGCTGCCCCATGCCGACATCTCGCTGTTCGATGCCCGCGCGGCCGACCAGGACATCTCGGCCGACCCGCGCACGCTGGCGCTGGCACTGGGCAGCGTGCAGACCCTGCAGCGCCTGGGCACTTGGCCGGCCGAGGCCGCCCAGCCGATCACCGAGGTGCTGGTGTCGCAAGCGCCACCGACCTTGAACCTGCCCTGGGGTCCTGGGCTGGTGCACCTGCGGGCCAAGGACGAGGGCGTGGACATGCTGGGTGCGGTGCTGAGTTACGGCGCGCTGGTCAGCTGCCTGCAACAGGCCTGGCAGGCCGCCGAAATGCGCTCGCCGCAGCGACTGCACAGCCGTTTTGGCCAGCCGGTGGCCGAGGTGCGCAAGCTCGCTGGCGATGCCGGCGCCGAGGTCGACGCCGGCATCGCCGAGCGCTTCGACCTGGCGGTGGTGGCTGAAGGCGGTGTGTTTGCCGATCAGGCTCGCAAAGCCGTGACCCACGACTACCACCAGACCGCGTGGGTCGGCACGGTCACGCTGGCCGGCGCCACGCCCGGACTGGCGATCGAGCGCTTCACCCGGGAGGGCCCGTTGGCACTGTTGCCGCTGCGCGCTGCTGCCGACGGCGCAGCCCGCGCGGCCATGGTCTGGTGCGTGACGAGCGAGCAAGACCCGGACCGCGACACGGTGGCGGCCTTGACAGACGCCCAACGAATCGCTGTGCTGAACCAGCTGCTGCCCGAGCAAGCCGGACAGGTGTTGACGATCTCGCCGCTCAAGCGTTTTGCGCTCGGCCTGAACGCTGAACGCAAGCTGGTCGACGGCGCGATCGTTCGCATCGGCAACGCCGCGCAAACGCTTCATCCGGTGGCCGGACAAGGTCTGAACCTGGGCTTGCGCGATGCGGCCGAACTGGTGCAGGCGCTGCGCCACGCCAAACATGAGGACCTGGGCGCGCTGCTGCGACGGCTCGAATGGGCGCGGGGGCCGGACCGCTGGGGCATGATCGCCGCGACCGATTTTCTGGCCCGCAGCTTCACCTGGCGCTGGCCGGGATTGCCGGCGGCCCGCGGCTTGGGGTTGGCCGCGCTGCAGGCGATGCCGGCGCTGAAATCGGCGCTGGCCCGGCAGATGATGTTCGGCCGGCGCTAAGCGGGCTGTCCGCGGCGCCGTTGGCTCTCAGCCTGTCGACTGACAGTGCAATGCTGTGCTGCTCGACCCAGGACCCACCACGTGCGTTGGCCCTGTCCCTCGCACAGGCCGCCTTCAACCCGGTGACAGCGATTTGGCAATGCGGCGCAGCGCCGCGGCGTCGAGCAGCTTGGCGCCAGACTGGGTCTCGCAGATCACCGCCAACCGTTCCACGATGCCGGCGGCAAACCGGTGTGCCGCAGCCAAGGTCTCCTCGTCACTGTCGTAGGTGTCGTAAGCCTCGACGGCCACACCGCTGTCATTGGCGATGGCCTTGATGTCTATCTTGGTGTTGGGTGCTGTGGCCACGGAGAGCTCCTGCTGATGGTTGACGGCGTCGACTCTACAGGCTTTGCCCCGGCACGGGCAGTGGCGTCAAACGAAACCGGCCTCGGCGATGTCAGAATGGAATCGCAAGTTCCGGCGCAACGCACCACGCCTTTCAAGGCCGCGCAGGGGCTGGTGCCTGGCCACGGACATCCTCTTGAAAACCATGCCACCTGCCGCTTTCCCCAGCGGCGCCCTGCTGGACCGTCGCCGTTGCTGCTTGGCCGCGCTCGCCGGGCTCACCGGTCTGGACGGCTGCACCCCTCTGGTCAAGCGCCCGCGGGCCTTGCAGGCCGCAGAAATTGTGCAGTTCTCGACTGCGCGCCAGCACCATGGGCTGCCCGAGGGCTGGCACGAGCAGGTGATGCGCCGAGACCTCCCGGCCACCCGCTACCGGCTGGTCGACAAGGAAGGTCGCCGGGTCGTGCACGCGGTGGCTGATCGATCAACTTCGGGTCTGCGCTGCGATGTCGACATCGATCCCCGCGTCACGCCCTGGCTGGAATGGGATTGGCGGGTCGACCAGCTCGCTGTTGAAGCGACCGTGGCCAGCGACGAGCTCGACGACTGCCCGGCACGCGTGGCCGTGGCCTTCGACGGCGACCTCTCGACCCTGACGCTGCGCGAGATGTTGTTTCGAGAGCAGGTCGAGCTGTTCACCGGACATGACCTGCCTTTTGCAACCCTGATGTATGTCTGGGACGGCCAGGCAGCGCCCGAGAGCGTGTTCGAGTACCCGCGCAGCGGGCGAATCCGCTACCTGGTGGTCGAGAGCGGCGCGGCCCACACAGACCGATGGCAACGCTATCGGCGCAACGTGGTCGACGACTACCGGCGGGTCTTCGGTGGCGAGCCGGGCCGTATCCTCAGCGTCGGCCTGCTCACCGACAGCGATGACCTCAAGTCCCGCAGCGAAGCCTGGTACGGCGACCTGAAGTTCAGCTGAAGTCCCTGCGCCTCACCATCGTGAGCCGAGCCCCCAGCGGCAAGGATCAGGGCTTGGCTGCTGCCGACGCAGCGTCAGCGGCCACCGCAGGCAAGGGCTCCAGCAGCTTGCGCTCAACCCGTTCGACCAGGGGCGCGTCCCAGCCGCCACTGATGCGGAACTCGCGCGCGCTGAGCTGGCGCAGCGGCTCGCGCAGCAACCACTGGCCGACAAACGCACCCAGCGCCACCGCCGGGTTGATCGCGGCATAGGCCAGCGAGGCGCTGGCGGTGTTGAGCTCGGGCAGCGCCAACACGTGCAGGCTCTGGGTTTCGCGGGCAATGTCGGCGCTGCCTTCGGCCAGCACCACGGCCTGCAGGCTGCGCAGGCGCAGGTTGTCGGTGTACGCGACGCCCTGGCTGACGCGCAGGTCGGCCGTGATGTGGTCGAAGGCCAGACCGTCCTGGAACACATCGCGGAAGTCCAGCAGCAAGCGGCGCGGCAAGGCTTGCAGGCTCAGCACGCCCAGCAGCCTGGCGGCGCCCACATCGACCTTGAGAAACTGGGCGTTGTCTATCGTCAGCGCCAGCTTGCCGCCCAGGCTGGGCAGGTCCGGCGCCAGCGGCGAGCCGTCCCAGCCCAGCAATCCCGTGATCTGTCCTTTGCCGCCTTTGAGCGCGAGACCCAGGCCCAATCGCTGCAGCAGCGCGCCGCCATCGTCGATGTCGAGCTTGAAGTCGAGCGCCATGCGCCGCGCTGAACCCGCAGCTGCGGCTTGCCATTGGCCACTGGCGGTCAAGCGTGCATCGGGGTTGCCCAACTGCAAGCGGTTCAAACGCCACTCGGCCGTGCCACCGGCCTCGCCTACCGGCAAACGGTTGACGGCCTCGACCGCCAGCTTGCCGAGCTTGTGGCCTCGCAGCTCGAAGTCATCGATCTCGATGTCGAGCGCAGGCACGCTGCTGGGCGCTTGTTCAAGCAGGCCGACCACCGAGTCGCTGACCCGATCGGCATCCGCCGGTTGCAGCGACAGGCGCGAAAGGCGCGCCTTGATGCGTCCGGCAGCGCCAATGCTTCGGGGTTCACGGTATTCGACGCTGCCGGCAGTCTGGTCGGCCATGCCTTGAATCCGCCAGCCCTCTTCGCCTGGCTCGATCAATCGCTGCAGGTCCAGCGTCACACCGCTGAGCCTGCGCCCGCCAGCGTGCAGTTCGGCGGTCTTGAGCTGCACGCTGTGCGGCACCCACCCCCCCGCTTCGAAGTTCAGCGACGAATCGCCTGGCCAGGCCTGCGCGCGCCAAGCGTCGAGGTCGAGTCGCGGCAGCGTCAGCACGGCCCGGCCCCCCGCCACCAGTTCGGGTAGAACGCTGTCGTAAGCCAGCGCGCTGCGCAACACGCGGGTCGCGCCCTGGCTGCGCTCGAGCACCGCACTGGCCTGCAGCGGACCCAACTCAAGCCGCAGCCAGTCGCGCTGGGCGCCGCCACGCGGGCCGTCCTGCCAGGTGCTGCCCAAGCGCAGCGCGAGCTTGCCCTCGGCGGCCTTGCCCAGCGGTGCTGGCAGGTCAATCGCCAGGCCACCCAGCATGCTCGACAGCTGCCATTCTGTCCGCCCTTGTTGCAGCCCGAGCAGGGCTCGGTAAGCGGTCTGGCCTTGCAGTCGCTGAGCCCATTGCGTGGCCGCACCGAGCTCGGGCGTACGACGCAAACCCTCAGCGCTGGCAAGGCCCGCGATCGAGAAGCGCAGGCTGCCGTCGGCTTGGCTGCCGCCGTCGATCTGCGCCTCGCCGCCGACCAGCTGGGTGCGCAATCCCGTGACTTGCACGCTCTTTTGCGTGGCTTCGACCCGCCCGCGGGCATTGGGCAGCAGCGGCAGGTCGGGCCGCAGGCGCAGGTCGTTGCCCGGCAACTGCAGCACCGCATTGACCAGCGTGTCAGCGGGCCGGGCGAGCGGGATGTTCAAACCCAGCTTGAGCTCGGCGTTGCCGCTGACGCTGGCCAGGGCCAGTGTGTCGCCAGTCCAGGCACTGAGTGGCGTGGTGTTGAGGTAGCGCAGCAAATCGGGCAGCGGGCCGCGGACCTGGCCTTCGACCTCCAGCAAGGAGCTCGCCGACAGCTCGCGGATTCGCCCTTGCACCTCGGCCAGTTCCAGCCCCCACAGCTTGCCGCGAGCTTGCTGAAACTGCATCGAGTTGCGATCGAACACCAGCTCGCCGCTGACGCCAGAGAACGCTGGCCAGGGCGTTTCCCAGGCCGCTTGCTGACCCACCGCGAGCGCCGACGGCACAGGCGCGAGCGTCAAGTCCTGCACTTGGCCGGCGATCTGGAACTCGCCATCGCGGCGGTTGACATAGGGAAAATCCCATAGATCGCCCTTGACGCGGTAGCTGACTTTGCGGAGCTCGCCGCCCTGCACTGCGCGCTGAACCCAGGAGCGGGTCTGCGCATCGATGCCCAACGGCAAGTAGCGCGCCACACGGTTGGCCCGGCCTTCAGCGAGCGTGCCACTCAATTCAAGCAGGCCCGGCAGCCTGCCGCCTTTGCCAAAACCGCTGCCCGCGCCGCTGCGCCAGGTGGCGTTGAGCGCTCCGCGCGCGTCGTCGTTGTCGAAACGGGCATTGAGCAGCTTGAGTTCGATCTGCGGCGCAGCCTGGCTGAGCAGCGGCGCCACTGCGCCCTTGCCCGCCAGCTTGGTGTCGGCCTTGACGGGCTCGATGCGCCAGACCAGCTGGCTGGAAAAGTGCGTCAAGCGCACGCTGGTCTGCTCGAACACCCCGGGCAACTCGATCGCGCCGTCACGCAGGCTGAGGTCGGCATGGCCGCCGGCCTCGCTGGCACTGATGTCCAGATCGGCGCCATGCCAACCCGGGCGGCCAATGCCGCCGGGCTCGGGCGACGGGGCAGCGGCAATGGCCAGGCCTTGCACCTGGGCCTGCACCTTGTAGCGCACAGGGGCGTCGAGCGGGCCGTCCCAGCGCGCCTGCAGCGCCTGCACCCTGCCTTCAGGGTTGAGTTGTTGCAGCAGGCTGCGCAGCGCAGTGCCTATCGGCAGGCGCTCGGCCAGGTCAGCCAGCGCGGCCAGATCCAGACGGTCGGCCTTGAATTCGCCGCCGGTCACCGGATGGTGGCCTGAGACCTGGTCAAGCTTCATGGCCTGGGTTTGGTGCCACTGCAACGCGAGCTGGCTCGGCGCCCAGACCTGGCCGTCGGCGGTGGCAAACGACAAGCGATCGACCGCCAGCTTCACGCCGCTGCTCGAGCGCTCCGCGACAAAACGCCCGCCGAGCTCGGAAAAAGCCAGCGGCGCCAGATCCCCCGTCAGCCGAGCCGACACCTGGCGCAGCGCAACATCCAGGGTCAGCGCTTGCGGCAGGCCCTGATCCCAGTCAACCCAAGCCCGCAGCGCGGCCTCGCCTTGTTGCAGATCCACTGGCAAATCGACATGGTGGCGCAGACCATTGACATCGACACTAGGCAAGTCGGCGTAGAGCATGCCCTTCCATTGCTGCCAGTCTCCGGCGCGCGCCAGCAAGGGGCCGCGGACCTGAGCCCGCAAACTCAGACGCTGGCCCCAGTCCGCCGGCGGCGTGGCATCCAGCCTGAGTTCGTGACGCCGCCCTTGGTTGCGCACCACCAGCAGCAAGTCGGACAACTGCAAGGGTGGTGCCTCACGCTGTTCGTCGACCCAGCGCAGCAAGCCGCCGCGGACGATCACCTCATGCTGCTCAAAGAACCAGTCGGCCGCGGCGCTGCCGTCCAACGCAGCATCGGTCGACGCCACATCCAGCCCCGCCACATGCCAATGACCCTGGGCATCGCGGCGCACCTCAAGCCGGGCGTCCTCGATCAGCAATTGCTCGAAGCGCAGGCTCAAGCCCATCAAGGACGGCACCGAAAGCGCGGCAGAGACCTGCGGCAGCCGCAAAGCCTCGCGACCCCGCGCATCGCGCAGCACCACATCGCGCAGCACAAAAGACGGCACCCAGCCCGAGCTGTGCACCGCGATCTGGCCGATTTGCACAGGATGCCCGAGCGCGCGACCCGCCTGCGCCTCGATCATCGGACGCCATTCGTCAAGACGGGGCAGAATCAACCAGTGCAGGGTCAGCCAGGCCAACACCAGGCCGGTCCATCCCGCCACCAGCAATCCCAGCGCTAGACGCAATGAAATGCGCCAGGATGAACGCCAAAACCGGCGCCGGTCAGACCAGGCTGGCCCGGCGGTGCGGCGCACAGCAGCGACTATGGACGAAAGGGGCATGGATGGTGCGCAGGGACCGACAGGCGAGACATGAGACCGGCGGGCATGGAGTCGCCGACAAGCATGGTAGCGGCGCTTCAATCTAGCACGACGCCAACGCATGACCATGCCCTCAGACCTGCCGAAGCCAGACCCTTCCGGCGCCAGCGCCGACCACAGCCGCTTCGTCCAGCGTGTGCGCCGGCGCTATGCCGCCGAGCTGCCGCTGCTGCCGCCCGGCCTGCCCGCTGCGTCCACGCTGAATGACCTGGCCCAGCAACTTCAGGCGCAGGGCCGGCCGCTGGCCTCGGCCCTGCGGGTGCTGCGCCAACTCGTGCTCGAGCGTCTGGCCGTGCTCGATGTGGAGCAGTCCGCGACACTGGAGCAGGTCACCGGAACGATGACGCTGCTGGCCGAGGTCACGCTGGAAATCGCGCTGGCCGCGGCCCGTGCCGATGAGGACACACGCAGCGGACCGCCTTTGGATGAGAAAGGCCAGCTGATCGATTTCTGGATCATCGGCATGGGCAAGCTCGGCGCACGCGAGTTGAACGTGTCGTCCGACATCGACCTGATCTATGTCTATGAAGACGATGGCCAGACCACCGGGGTAGCTCAGGGCACCGCGAGGTCCAGCGTCAGCGCCCACGAATACTTCAGCGGCGTCGCCAAGCGCTTGTACGCGCTGATCGGGGACGCGACTGACGACGGCTTCGTCTTCCGCGTCGACCTGGCACTGCGTCCGAATGGCAACTCGGGTCCGCCGGTGGTCAGCCTAGCGATGCTGGAGGAGTATTTCCAGGTCCAGGGCCGCGAATGGGAGCGGTTCGCCTGGCTCAAGAGCCGGGTGGTCGCGCCGCACGCCTCCGTGGCATCGGGCCGGGCGCTGCCGCTGCGCGCGTTGGTCACGGCGTTTGTCTACCGGCGCTACCTGGACTATGGCATCTTCGAGGGCCTGCGCCAGTTGCACCGCAAGATTCGTGAAGAGGCCCAACGCCGTGCCGCAGGTCGACCCGAGCGCGCCAATGACGTGAAGCTCTCGCGCGGCGGTATCCGCGAGATCGAGTTCATCGTCCAGCTGCTGCTGGTGGTGCGCGGCGGACAGTTCCCCGAGATCCGCACCCGATCCACGCTGACCAGCTTGCAGCGCTTGGCAGCACACGGGCTGATGAAGCCCGAGACCGCCGCCAAGCTGGCCGAGGCCTATGACTTCCTGCGTCGAGTCGAGCACCGGATCCAGTATCTCGACGACCAACAAACCCATTTGCTGCCGACTGCCGATGCCGACCTGGCCTGGATCGCGAGCTCGCTAGGACTGAGTGGGCAGGCTTCGGCCAGCGAGCTGCTAGACCGGCTGTGCGAGATCCGCGAGCTGGTGGCCACCGAGTTCGATGCCTTGTTGCATGAAGGCCAAGCGCCTGCGACCCAAGCGCGCAATGGCTGCAAGCAATGCGGCGTGACGCCATTGGCCATCGACAGCGACGCACTGCTCGACAAGCTGCCGGTCGCGCTGGCCGAGCGGGTGAGAGTCTGGCGCGCCCACCCAAGGGTGCAGAACCTGCGCGACGAGGCCAAGCTGCGCCTGGGCAAGCTGGTCGAGCGGGCGGCAGCCTGCCTGGCCGACAACGGCTGCACCGAGGCCGCCGCGCTGCGCTTCATCGACTGGCTCGAACCCCTGCTGCGTCGCGACAGCTACATCGCGCTGCTGGTCGAACGGCCAGAGGTGATGCGCAGGCTGCTGCGCCTGCTGGGCCTTGCGCGCTGGCCGATGCAGTACCTGATGCGCCACCCAGGCGTGATCGACGAGCTGGCCGACCCCAGGCTGCTGCATGAGCGCTTCGACGCCGCAGAGTACACCCGCAACCTCGACGAGCGCCATCTCGCCTGGCGACGCGCTGGCGAGGATCACGAGGACGCGCTGCTAGACACGCTGCGCCATGCCCACCATGCCGAGGTCTTTCGCACTCTGGTGCGAGACGTCGAGGGCCTGCTAACAGTCGAACAAGTGGCTGACGACTTGTCGGCGTTGGCCGACGCGACGTTGGACTGCACGCTGCGCTGGGCTTGGCCGCGACTGCGACAGCACCACCGTGAGAAGCCACAATTCGCCGTCGTCGCGTACGGCAAACTCGGTGGCAAGGAACTGGGCTACGGCAGCGATCTCGACGTGGTCTTCCTCTACGACGATGCCGACGAGCCCGACCCTGACCGGGCGCAGGAGGTCTATGGCCACTTCGTCCGCAAGCTCATCACCTGGCTGACGCTGCGAACCGCCGCAGGCGAGCTGTTCGACATCGATACCGCGTTGCGACCGAACGGCAATTCAGGCTTGCTGGTCACGTCGATCAGCGCGTTCGAACGCTACCAGGTCGGACGCGGCAGCAACACCGCCTGGACCTGGGAACACCAGGCCCTGACGCGGGCCCGGTTTTGCGCTGGCTCGACCGACCTGGGCCGGCGCTTCGACGCAGTAAGGCGTCAGGTGCTGGCGGCGCCGCGCGACGCAGCGGCCTTAAAACGCGAAGTCCTCGAGATGCGCGACAAGGTGCGCGCAGCGCGACCGATCAAGCCCGACCTATACGACGTCAAACACAGCCCGGGCGGCATGATGGATGCTGAGTTCGCGGTGCAGGCACTGGTTCTGGCCGAGGCTTCAACGCACCCGACCTTGCTCGACAACGCTGGAAATATCGCGCTGTTACAGCGTACCGAGGCGCAAGGACTGCTGCCGGCTGGCATCGGCGAGGCCGCTGCCACGGCCTACCGTGAGCTGCGTCGGGCCCAGCATGGCGCAAGGCTAGACGAGCGGCCGACACAGTTCGACCCCGAGTCTCTGGCGAGCGAACGCGCAGCGGTGCTGGCCTTGTGGCGAGCGGTCTTCAGCTGAAGGCTGCGCTGCTCACACGGCCCAGTTGGGCCTGGTGGGGCTTGAGCGCGCTGGCAGCAGGCGGCGCGCTGGCAGCGATGGCGATAGACCCGGCGGGCTTGCGTTGGCAGCCCGAACTCGCTTGGACGCAGCCCTGGCGGTGCATGACCGCCGCCTGGGTTCACTGGAGCGGCCTGCACCTGGTGGCCAACTTGGTGGGGACGGCCCTGGTCGCCGCCCTCGGTACGGTGGCTGGCTGCGGCCGACGCGCCGCGCTGGCCTGGGCGCTGGCCTGGCCGATCAGCCACATGGCGCTGCTGCTGCAGCCCGCGCTCGGCAGCTACGGGGGCCTGTCCGGCCTGCTGCATGCCGGCGTCGCGGTGGCCGGCTGGCAGCTGCTGCGCGGCGAGCGCGGCCAGCGCCAAGCCATAGGCGCGGCGATGCTGACCGGGCTGGCGCTCAAACTGCTGCTCGAAGCACCTTGGGAAGGCCCGCTGCGAACCGTCGCTGGCTGGGACATCGCGATCGCCCCGATGGCCCACGCCAGCGGCAGCGCCGCCGGCTTGCTGTGCGCGCTGGCCTGCGGCGTCGGCAAGCCGGCGCGCAACGCTGCCGGTGGTTAGCATCACCACCATGCCTGAACGAAGAACAAGCCTCGACGGTGTGGCCGTCGCCTCCTTGCTGCTGTGCTGCGCGCTCTGGGGTCTGAACCATGTCGCGACCAAACTCACGTTGCACGACGTGCCTCCGCTGGTCCAGGCCGGCCTGCGATCGCTCGGTGCAGCGCTGCTGGTCGCGCTGTGGGCCCGCTGGCGTGGGCTGTCACTGTCGCCGCGCAACGGCACGCTGGGCGCCGGCTTGCTGGCCGGGGCGCTGTTCGGACTCGAGTTTGCTTGCATCTTCATCGGCCTGCAGTTCACCACCGCGTCGCGCATGGTCGTGTTTGTCTACGCAGCCCCCTTCGTCGTCGCGCTGGGGATGCCGCTGGTGGCCAAGACCGAGCGGCCCAGCGCGGTGCAGTTGCTGGGCCTGGCAGCGGCGCTGTGCGGCGTGACCTGGGCCTTTGCCGAAGGGCTCACCGGCGGAGGCGATCAGCAGTGGCTGGGCGATGCGCTGGGCATCGCGGCAGCGCTGCTGTGGGGCGGCACCACGCTGGTCATCCGCGGCAGCCGCTTGGCAGGCGCATCACCCGAACAGACCTTGTTCTACCAGCTCGGCGTGTCGGGCCTGCTGCTGGTCGCGGCCTCGCTGACCTCGGGCGAGGTCTGGCCAGCGCCGGGCTCGCTGGGCGCACAGCCGCTGCTGCTGATGGCTTTCCAGACCGTGATCGTCACTTTCGTCAGCTACTTGCTGTGGTTCTGGCTGGTGCGTCACTACCCCGCAACCCAGGTCTCGTCGTTCACGATGCTGACCCCGCTGTTCGGCCTGCTGGCCGGCGTGCTGCTGCTCGGCGAGCCGTTGACGCTGCGGCTGGCGGTGGCCTGCGGCGCGGTGGTGGCGGGCATCGCGCTGGTCAACCGACCACAGCGCTAAGGCGCTGTCACTTGGGCGTCCGGCCCTCGGTTGCTCACTGGCCTAGACTCATCCCGGTCAACCCACTTGAGGAGTCCTCCCATGATCACGCTCTGCGGCTTCAGCGTTTCGAACTACTACAACAAGGTCAAGCTGGCCTTGCTGGAAAAAGGCATTCCGTTCAAGGAGGAGCTGGTGATGACCGGCTCCAGCGCCGAGACCGTGCTCAGCGCGACGCCGCTGGGCAAGGTGCCGTTCATCCGCACCGAGCAGGGCGTGCTGTGCGAAAGCCAGGTGATCAACGACTACCTGGAAGCGGCCTATCCCGCGCAGCCCTTGGTCCCGGCGGACCCGTTCGCCGCGGCCAAGGTTCGCGAACTGTGCACCTTCATCGAAATGCACCTTGAGTTGGTCGCTCGCGAGCTCTACAAGCAAGCGTTCTTCGGTGGCACGGTCAGCGAAGAGACCCAAGATCGGGTGCGCAAGCAACTGGCCAAGAGCATTCCCGCGTTCAAGCGCCTGGCCAAGTTCGGGCCCTATGTGGCGGGCGACAGCTTCACGCTGGCCGACTGCGCGGCCTATGTGAGCCTGCCGCTGGTGGCCCTGGCCACCAAGAAGGTGCTGGGCGAGGACATGCTGGCTGCCGGCGGCATCGACTGGAAAGCCTACGCCGCGGTGGTCGGCGCGCGCCCGCATGCGCAGAAGGTGGATGCCGACAAGAAGGCCGACGCCGCCCGCATGGCCGCCAAGCCGGTCTGACCCGGACGACGCTGCGCGCTCAGGCGGGTTGCGCGCCGGCGTCCCGCGCAACTGCGGCAAGCCGCAGCGTCACTTCCTTGCGGTAGCGGTTGAGCTCCTGCACGCTGGCAAAGCTGCGTTCCATCAGCAGGCTCATGTTGTGCAGGATGCGCTCGACGACCTTGTTCTCCCAGACGCTGTCGAACTGGATCTGCTGGTCCAGCCAATGTTCGAGCCAGGCCGGGTCGGGAAGTCGGCTTTGCACCGTGTCGCGCGGGAACAGCGCCTGGTTGACATGCAGATTGGTAGGGTGCAGCGCCTGCGCGGTGCGCCGAGCACTGGCCATCAACACGCCGACCTTGGCGAAGGCGGCGCGCGCCTCGTCGCCAAACTTCGTCAGCGCGCGCTTCATGTAGCGCAGGTAGGCGCCGCCGTGGCGAGCTTCGTCGCGCGCCAGGGTTTCGTAGATCTGCCGGATCACCGGCTCGGTGTGCCACTCTGCGGCACGCCGATACCAGTGGTTCAAGCGGATCTCACCGCAAAAGTGCAGCATCAAGGTCTCCAGCGCCGGCGCCGGGTCAAACTCAAAGCGCACCTCGTGCAGCTCGGCTTCGGTGGGCACCAACTCGGGCCGAAAGCGGCGCAGGTATTCCATCAATACCAGCGAGTGCTTCTGCTCCTCGAAGAACCACACGCTCATGAAAGCCGAGAAATCGCTGTCATCGCGGTTGTCGCGCAGGAACATCTCGGTGGCCGGCAGCGCCGCCCACTCGGTGATGGCATTCATCTTGATGGTCTGAGCCTGGGCATCGCTGAGCTGGCTGGGGTCGAAGCTGGCCCACGCGATGTCGCTGTCCATGTTCCAACGCACGGCTTCGAGCTGCTTGAAGAGTTCGGGGTAAAGCATCGCTGTCTTTCGGGAATCGATGGCGGGATTCTAGGCCGGGTACCTGCGCAAGTCCTGTCTCTTCCAGGTCTGCCTCAGGGGCTTGCCCGCTCGTAGGCGGGCAGAGCCTTCGGCTGACTGGGGACAGGACGCAGGTTCCGCCTCTTCCAGGTCCGCCTCAGGAGCTTGCCCGCTCGTAGGCGGGCAGAGCCTTCGGCTGGCTGGGACAGGACGCAGGTCCTGTCTCTTCCAGGTCTGCCTCAGGAGCTTGCCCGCTCGTAGGCGGGCAGAGCCTTCGGCTGGCTGGGGACAGGACGCAGGTCCTGTCCCCAGTCCAGCCTCAGCGCAGCCAGCCCTTGCGACGGAAATAGATGAACGGCGCCGCCACAGACGCCACCATCAGCGCCAGCGCGAACGGGTAGCCCCAAGGCTGGTCAAGCTCGGGCATGGACTTGAAGTTCATGCCGTAGATGCTGGCGATCAACGTGGGTGGCAGCAGCGCCACGCTGGCCACTGAGAAGATCTTGATGACCTTGTTCTGGTTGATGTTGATGAAACCGACCGTGGCGTCCATCAGGAAGTTGATCTTGTCGAACACAAAAGCCGTGTGCGAATCGAGCGAATCGATGTCGCGCAAGATCTGCCTTGCCTCCTCGAACTGTTCGGCACTGAGCATGCGGCTGCGCATCATGAAACTCACCGCACGCCGGGTGTCCATCACGTTGCGCCGGATGCGACCGTTGAGGTCTTCCTCCTTGGCAATCGCGCCGAGCGCAGCGCCAGCGGCTTCGTCGTCCACCTGCTGCTTGAGCACCCTGGCGCTGACCCTTTCCAGGCTGTCGTAAATCCCTTCTAGCGCATCAGCCGAGTACTCGGCATCGGCATCGTAGAGCTTGAGCAGCACGTCCTTGGCGTCACCAATCATCGCGGGGATGCGCCGTGCCCGCAGCCGTAGCAGACGGAATACCGGCAGGTCTTCACCGTGGACCGAGAACAGCACCCCGTCCTTGAGAATGAAGGCCACCCGAACGTTGCGCGGGGTCACGTCATCGTCGATCAGGAAGTCGGAGCGTATGTGCAGTTCGCCGTTGTCTTCCTCGTAGAAGCGCGCCGACTCCTCCAGATCGTCATCGACGATGTTGTCTGGAATCAGCAGGCCGAATCGCGCAGCGATCCAGCCTTTTTCGACCGCCAAAGGAGACTCGAGGTCGACCCACACCGGCCGCACTTCGATCAGCATCGCGGGGTTGTCGATCTCTTGCTGCACCAGCCGGCCTTGGACCAGCGTGAAGACATTGAGCATGAGGAGTTCCAGGGCTGGGCGGCAACCCGCGAAGGGCTAGCCACAATGATCCGGGGAATAAGGGCCTGCAAACCGCCTCACTCCAGATCCAGCCTGGCGTGGACGGTCACCGAGGGTGACTGGGGTCCAATGCGTTGCTCCTGAGAAACAAGACCATCATTATCTCACCGGCACTCGAGGCGAAGAGGCGAAACCGACCCGGTCAGGCGCAAGGCAGCAGCCGCTCGATGGACTCGATCAGCTGCAGCGGGCTGAATGGCTTGGCGAGGTACGCATCAGCGCCAGCCTTTGTGCCGGCCTCGAAGTCTTGGAGCTGGCTGCGGGCCGACAGCAGCACAACCTTGGTCTGCCGCAGCGCGGGATCGGCGCGAACGCGGGCACAGACCGCCAATCCATCCAATTCGCCCGGCATCATCACATCCAGCAGGATCAAATCGGGTGCGATTTCGATCGCCTTGCGCAGACCCTCGACCCCATTGACGGCCTCGTGGATGTCGTAATCTTCGAGTTCGAGGGTCATGCGGATCAGCTTGCGGATGTCAGCCTGATCTTCAACGATCAGCAATCGTTTCATCGCCGAGGCTCCGGAGAATTCTTCGCTGACGCGGTCTGTCGCTTGCCATCATGGTGATCCAGCACCTCGATTAATCAACATTGCCAGACCCGGATCACAAGTTCCAGCGCAGCGCACTCACGTGACAGCCGCCAACGAGGCGGTTCGGCCTCGCATCAATGACTCCAACTCGTCGAAGGGCAAAGGCTTGCGAAACACCCTCACACCTTCGGGCAGACCGCCGCGGCGCCCGATTTCCTCAGCCGTCAGCGCCGTCACCACCACGATCTCCATGTCATCGAATGCTGAGGCGACCGTGCGCAGCGAGGCGATCATCTTGAAGCCATCCATGCCCGGCATGTTGAGGTCGGTCATCAGCAAATCAGGCGGTTGCTGCCCGATCAGGAGCAAGGCCTCGAAACCATTGCCTGCGGGGGTCACGATCACCGGCAACTCCCAGCTGTCGATCATCATGACGAACAGCCTGAGCAACTCGGGCTCATCCTCGACCACCATCACCCGAAGCCGCGCATCGGCCTGCCCCACAACAGGCAGGTAGGTCGAATCGTCTGACAGCGCTATTCGACGCTGCCCCATCAGGCGCTCTACCGCTTGACGGGAAATCCTCCGATGTCCACCTGCCGTCTTCCAGGCGGGCAGTACACCCGCTTCGACCCACAGTTGGATCGTGCGTAAGGCCACCCCCAAGCGCTCAGCTGCCTCACGGGTCGACAAGACATCGTCATTCGTCGCGCTTTTTCTCATGCTGCTGCGAAAACATGTACCCCGATGAAGATGGCGCAGGCCAATCGGCATGCGCAGAAGAACGGGAAAGCAACCAAACGCTCAACAATCGCGGTCAGTTTCGGATCCACGACCAACTACTGCACTCTACCGCGTTTATGCAGCGCTAGGTCGATTCGCGTGGCACCTGTTGAAAATTACAGCCAAATGCGGCGGCAAGTGGCCAGCCAGGATCCGGCGCCACAAGCGGGCCGAGGTCATCGAGTTGACAAAGATAGCGTTACGCACTTGTCACGGGCCCGAAAACAGGTGCACACTGGACCTGGGCGATGAGCCAAGCTGCGGCGGCCAACCATCGCGGCTCGCCCAGTTTCCGACAACCTCTTGAAAGGACGATCCGATGAACCTGACGATCAGCGGACACCATCTGGACGTGACACCGGCCCTGCGCGAGTACGTGCTGAGCAAACTGGATCGGGTCACTAGGCACTTTGATCAGGTGGTCGACATCAGTGTTCTGCTGACAGTCGAGAAACTCAAGGAGAAAGAGCGACGGCAGAAAGCCGAAGTGACACTCCATGTCAAGGGAAAGGACATTTTTGTCGAGCAATCTCACGAAGATCTCTACGCGGCCATCGATCAACTGATGGACAAGCTTGATCGCCAAGTCTGCCGCCACAAGGACAAGTTGCAAGACCATCACCACCCAGCGGCAAAGCGCTTGGATACCGATCTGGTCTGAGCCAGACTTCATAGCACGGCCCCCAGAGGGGGCCGTTTTCTTTCGCGGGCATGGCAGCAACTGAGGCATCGTAACAACAGCACAACGATCCCGTGCTTGCTTGCATTGCGGTGCAGCAATGCGTTTCTATAATCATATTTCTGTCACATGACCCGTTGTTGCGCCGCCTCAGAAGCGGCAAGCAAACGGGGGGAACGTCATGAACCGCCTCACCGCCATCTTGCCCGCTACCAATGTGTTGGTTGGCATCGAAGCCACCAGCAAGAAGCGTGTCTTCGAGCACGCTGGCGTGCTGTTCGAAAACCACCACGCGATTGCCCGGGCCACGATCACCGACAACCTCTTCGCTCGCGAGCGATTGGGCTCGACGGGTCTGGGCCACGGCGTTGCGATCCCGCACGGCCGCATCAAAGGCCTGAAGAATCCGTTGGCGGCGGTGATGCGGGTCGCTCAACCGATTCCCTTCGACGCCCCCGACGACGAGCCGGTCAGCTTGCTGATCTTCCTGCTGGTGCCCGAGGCAGCCACCCAGCGACACCTCGAAATACTGTCCGAGATCGCCGAAATGCTGTCAGACCGCGACTTGCGCGAGCGCCTCAAACTGGCAGAGGATGCATCGGCGCTGCACAAGCTGATCGCCGATTGGGCGCCGCTGAAGTCCGCAGCATGAGCGCAGCCACTGGCAGCGCGACGGGCAGCCAATGAAACCGACATCGATCAGCGCCGAGGCGCTGTTCGAGGCCCACCGCGAGTTGCTGCGCTGGGAGTGGATCGCCGGTCATGCCCATCCTGAGCGGCGCTTCGACGAAGCAGCCGTTCGCGATGCCCAATCGGCCGCCGACTTGGTCGGCTATCTCAACTACATCCACCCCTACCGGGTTCAAATCGTCGGCCGGCGCGAGGTGGCGTACCTTTCTCAATCGACGCCTGAAGACCAAGAACGCAGGATATCGCGCATCGTCACGCTTGAGCCACCGGTGCTGATCGCTGCCGATGGCGTCACACCACCCGTGCGCTTGGTCGCCATGTGCGATCGCGCCGAGATTCCATTGTTTGTCACCGCCGACTCTGCCGGCCACGTGATCGACATCGTTCGAACCTACCTGGCGCAACTCTTCGCTGATCGCCTGACCCGCCACGGCGTGTTCATGGACATCCTCGGCCTGGGCGTGTTGCTGACCGGCGAGTCAGGGCTGGGAAAGAGCGAGCTAGGGCTGGAGCTGATCTCGCGAGGCCATGGCTTGGTCGCCGACGACGCAGTGGATTTCTACAAGATCTCGCAAAGCGCGCTCGAAGGTCGCTGTCCGGACCTGCTGCTCAACCTGCTGGAGGTGCGCGGCATCGGCCTGCTCGACATCCGGGCAATCTTCGGCGAGACCGCGGTGCGACGCAAGATGCGGCTCAAGCTGATCGTCCACCTAGTGCGTAAGGAGACGATGGAGCGTGAATTCGAACGCCTGCCCTACGAACCGCTGTACGAGGACATCATGGGCATCCCAGTGCGCAAGGCGGTGATCACAGTGGATGCCGGTCGCAACTTGGCGGTGCTGGTAGAAGCGGCGGTTCGCAACACCATCCTGCAGTTGCGCGGCATCGACACCTACCAGGAGTTCATCGAACGCCATCAGCGGGCGATGCAGCGCGATGCGTGAGCAGGATCGGCCGGCAGCCCTCAAACCTGCTATTTGCCGCGGCGCTCGCAGTCAGACTTGATACAAACCGCGTAAAGTGACAGCGCGTGATCCTGCAGGTCAAACCCACGCGCTGCAGCCACCGCGCGCTGGCGTTGTTCGATCTCCGCATCAAAGAACTCTTCGACCCGCCCGCAAGTCAGGCAGACCAGGTGGTCGTGGTGCTGGCCTTCGTTCAGTTCGAACACCGATTTGCCCGATTCGAAGTGGCTGCGAGACAGCAGTCCCGCCTGCTCGAACTGCATCAGCACGCGGTAGACCGTCGCCAGCCCGACATCGGCGCCGTCTTGCAACAAGGCCTTGAACACATCCTCGGCAGTCATATGCCGTTGCGCGGTGCGCTGGAAGACTTCGAGGACCTTGATGCGCGGCAGCGTGGCCTTCAGGCCGCTGCTCTTGAGTTCGTCGGCATGCGTCATGGAGGGCCCGGCAGGCGCGGCAGGGTGGATGGCTAGAATTGCCGAATCATATCCAGCTGCATGGCGCACGCCCTGTGCCAACGCAGTCCTCACCTCACACAGCATGGCAGGCCAATTGACAATCCACCCCCTTGCTCGCCGCGCTGGCTCCCTGACGCTGCTGTTGGTGATGGTCGGCTGTTCGTCGCTGCCTTCGATGCCCTCACTGCCTTCACTGCCATCCCTGACAGCGGGCGGTGACCTGCTGGGTTTCATCAAGCCCTATCGGATGGACATCGTGCAGGGCAATGTGGTAACCCGCGAGCAAGCCGCGATGGTCAAACCCGGCATGTCCAGGGCACAGGTTCGAGACATCCTCGGCTCGCCGATGCTGACCGATGTGTTCCACGCTGATCGCTGGGACTACGTGTTCACGATCTTGCGTCCCGGCACCGAACCGCAGCGCCGGGCCATCGTCGCGCTGTTCAAAGGCGACAAGCTGGAGCGGCTGGATTCGCCCGAGCTGCCCAGCGAGCAGGAGTTCGTGGCCTCGATCAGCCGCACCCGACCCCGGATCGCTGCGCCGCTGCTTGAACTCACGCCCGAGCAGAAGCAGGCCCTGCCGCCCCCGCCCAAACCCGCCGCCGAACCGGTGTTGCCAATGGGCGCCGTGCGCAGCTACCCGCCGCTAGAACCGTCATGAGCGACAGCCGCCTGCGCATCGCGATTGCCGGCGCCTCCGGCCGTATGGGCCGCATGCTGATCGAAGCCGTGCTGGCAGCACCCGACTGCTTGCTGGCCGGCGCCCTCGACATCGCCGACAGTCCGGCTTTGGGTCAGGACGCCGGCGCGTTCGCTGGCCGCAGCACCGGCGTGGCGATCACCAGCGACCTGCGCCAAGGCCTGGCCCAGGCCCAACTGCTGATCGACTTCACCCGCCCCGAAGGCACGCTGGCGCATCTGGCCGTTTGCCGCGCGCTCGGCGTCAAGGCGGTGATCGGCACCACCGGCTTCACGCCGGCCCAGAAGGCCGAGATCACCGACCATGCCGGCCAGATCGCGCTGATGATGGCGCCCAACATGAGCGTGGGCGTCAACGTGATGCTCAAGCTGCTCGACCAAGCCGCGCGTGCGCTGAACACCGGTTACGACATCGAGGTGATCGAGGCCCATCACCGCCACAAAGTGGATGCGCCCAGCGGCACCGCGCTGCAGATCGGCGAGGTGCTGGCGCATGCACTGGGCCGCGACCTGAAGGATTGCGCGGTCTATGCCCGCCACGGCGTGACCGGCGAGCGCGACCCGTCGAGCATCGGCTTTGCCATCATCCGCGGCGGCGACATCGTCGGCGACCACACCGTGCTGTTCGCCGGCACCGGCGAGCGCATCGAAATCAGCCACAAGAGCTCCAGCCGCGCCACTTATGCCCAAGGCAGTTTGCGGGCCGCGCGATTCCTGGCCAGCCGAGACCGTGGGCTGTTCGACATGAACGACGTGCTCGGACTGGCGTGATGGAAGGCTTGGCCGCGTTTTGGGCCGAAAGCGATGCGATCGGCCGCACGGTGGTGGCGCTGCTGCTGGCGATGTCGGTCAGTGCTTGGATACTGATCGCATGGAAAGGCTGGGTCTTGCTGCGCACAAGACGCGACATCGCCCGCGCCGTGCCGGCATTCTGGGCCGCAGACACGCTGTCGGCGGGCAGCGCCAGGCTGCTCGCGCTGGATCGCGAGCAGGTGCTGCTGCCCTTGCTGCTGGCCAGCACCACGACCGATGCAGCAGGCACGCTGGCCAGTCGTGCGAGCGGTGCATCGCAGTTGACGCGGCGCTTGCGCGATGCGCTCCACCAGAGCCTGGCACACCTGCAGTTCGGACAGGTGCTGCTGGCCTCGATCGGCAGCACCTCGCCATTCATTGGCCTGTTCGGCACCGTCTGGGGCATTTACCACGCGCTGCTGAGCATTTCGGCGTCCGCCACGATCACCATCGACAAAGTGGCCGGTCCGGTCGGCGAGGCGCTGATCATGACGGCCGCCGGGCTGGCGGTGGCGATTCCCGCAGTACTGGCTTACAACCTGTTCGGCAAGTGGGTCGCGGCCTGTGAGGCGGAACTCGAAGGTTTCGCCCACGACCTGCGCGAGATGTCGCTGGATGCTCACACTTCATCGGAGCCCTGAAGCATGGCCTTCGGCAGACTGCAGCGCTCAGGCAGTTCGCAACCGATGAGCGACATCAACATGACGCCGTTGATCGACGTGATGCTGGTGCTGCTGGTGATTTTCATCATCACCGCGCCGCTGATGAGCAACAGCTTGCGCCTTGACCTGCCCAACGCCGCCGGCGCGCAGGCCGGCAGCGCAGCCCAGTTCGTCAGTGTGGCAGTCGACGCGCAAGGTCAGCTGTTCTGGGGCGACGAGCCGCTGGCCGACGCGGTGCTGACATCCCGGGTTCGCGAAGCTGCCGCACGCAACCCGGCCACCGAACTGCAACTGCGCGCCGACAAGAGCGTGCCCTATGGCCGCATCGCCGAGTTGATCGGGCTGGTGCAGGCGGGTGGGCTGTCGCGCATCGGCTTCGTCACCGAAACGGCCGCCCAAGGGCCTGGTCACAGGCCCGCGGACCTGCCCAAGTAGCGCAGCACCCCCTCCTACAATCGGCGCGATGAACGAGAAATACGCACCCGCCGAACTTGAAACCGCAGCCCACAGCCACTGGGCGCAGCCGCTGTGGAACGGTCATGACGCCTACCGCGTCACCGAAGACCCCCGTGACAGCCTCGGCAATCTCAAGCCGAAGTACTACGCCTGCTCGATGCTGCCTTACCCGAGCGGGAAGCTGCACATGGGCCATGTGCGCAACTACACCATCAACGACATGCTGGCGCGCCAGCTGCGCATGAAGGGATTCAATGTCCTGATGCCCATGGGCTGGGACGCTTTCGGCCTGCCAGCCGAGAACGCGGCAATGAAAAACGATGTGCCGCCGGCCCAGTGGACCTACGACAACATCGCCCACATGAAGGCCCAGATGCAGGCCATGGGCCTGGCCATCGACTGGTCGCGCGAGGTCGCGACCTGTACGCCGGCGTATTACCGATGGAACCAGTGGCTGTTCTTGCGCATGCTCGAAAAAGGCATCGCTGAGCGCCGAACCCAGGTCGTGAACTGGGACCCGGTCGACCAGACCGTGCTGGCCAACGAGCAGGTGATCGACGGCAAGGGTTGGCGTTCGGGCGCGGTGATCGAGAAGCGTGAGATTCCCGGCTACTACCTCAAGATCACGCAGTACGCCGATGAGTTGCTGTCGGCGGTGAACAACCCCGCCGACGCCAACTACCTCGCCGGCTGGCCCGAGCGTGTGCGCTTGATGCAGGAAAACTGGATCGGCAAGAGCGAGGGCGTGCGCTTCGCCTTCCCGCACCAGATCGCCGATGGCGCTGGCGCGACGATCGGCGATGGCCGGCTCTGGGTGTTCACCACCCGCGCTGACACCATCATGGGCGTGACCTTCTGCGCTGTGGCGCCCGAGCACCCGCTGGCGCTGCACGCTGCGGCCTCGCAGCCCACAGTGGCGGCCTTCATCGCCGAGTGCCAGGGCGGGGGCAGCACCGAGGCCGAATTGGCCACCCAGGAGAAAAAAGGCGTGCCCACCGGCTTGACGGTCAAGCACCCGCTGACCGGCGCGGCGGTCGATGTCTGGGTCGGTAACTACGTGCTGATGAGCTATGGCGATGGCGCGGTGATGGGCGTGCCGGCGCACGACGAGCGCGATTTCGCCTTTGCCAGGAAATACGGCCTGGCCATCCAGCCCGTGGTCGCGGTCGAGGGCGAAGCGTTTTCCACCGAGACCTGGGCCGACAGTTACGCCGACAAGCAGCGCGGGCGCTGCGTCAACTCGGGGCCCGGTTTCGAATTCCTCGACGGCCTGGCCTTCAAGCCCGCGGTGGCGAAAGTGGCCGAGTTGCTGGCCGAAAAAGGCCTCGGCGAGAAGAAGACGACCTGGCGGCTGCGCGACTGGGGCGTCAGCCGACAGCGCTACTGGGGCACGCCAATCCCCATCATCCACTGCGATGGCAGCGACGGTCCCGGGGGCTCGACCCCAGGGTGCGGCGCAGTGCCGGTGCCCGACAAAGATCTGCCGGTGGTGCTACCCGAAGACTGCATCCCCGACGGCAGCGGCAACCCGCTGAACAAACGCGCCGATTTTCTCAACGTCGCTTGCCCGCGCTGCGGCAAGCAGGCGCGGCGCGAGACCGACACGATGGACACCTTCGTCGACAGCTCGTGGTACTTCATGCGCTATTGCGATCCGGGCAACGCGCAGGCGATGGTGGCCGATGGCACGAATTACTGGATGCCAGCCATCGGGTCCCAGGCCGGTGGGCCTGGGATGGACCAGTACATTGGCGGCATCGAGCATGCGATCCTGCATTTGCTGTACGCCCGTTTCTGGACCAAGGTGATGCGCGACCTCGGCCTGGTCAGCGTCAGCGAGCCCTTCACCAAGCTGCTGACGCAAGGCATGGTGCTCAACCACATCTACAGCCGGCGCGGCGCAACCGGCGGCATCGACTACTTCTGGCCCGCCGACGTGGTCGACCTGCGCGACGAGTCAGGCAAGATCACCGGCGCACGGCTCAAGAGCGACGGCTCGCTGGTCAACTACGAGGGCGTGGGCACGATGTCCAAGTCCAAGAACAACGGGGTCGACCCGCAGGCCCTGATCGACCAGTACGGCGCCGACACCGCGCGGCTGTTCGTGATGTTCGCGTCGCCACCCGAGCAGACCTTGGAGTGGAACGACGCCGGCGTCGAGGGTGCGCACCGGTTTCTGAAGCGGGTCTGGGGTTTCGGCGCCAAGCATGCCGACCTGCTGCAAGCCGCCAGCCAGCTGCCAGCGACATTGCGCCCCGCAGCGAAGGACCTGCGCCGCGAGGTGCATCTGGTGCTGCGCCAGGTGAGCTACGACTACGAGCGCATGCAGTACAACACCGTGGTGTCGGGGGCCATGAAGCTGCTCAACGCGCTGGAGGGCTTCAAGCCCGATGGCAGCGCAGGCGATGGCGCGGTGTTGCGCGAAGGCTTCTCGGTGCTGCTGCGCGGTCTCTACCCGGCCTGTCCGCATATCACGCACAACCTGTGGGCTGGGCTGGGCTACGCCAGCGCGCTTGGCGACCTGCTCGACGCGCCCTGGCCGGTGGTCGATGAGTCCGCACTGCTGCGCGACGAGATCGAACTGGTGTTGCAGATCAGCGGCAAGATGCGCGGCGCGATCCTGGTGCCGGCGGCGGCCGACAAGGCGGCCATCGAGGCCGCCGCGCTGGCCTCGCCCGAATTCGCCAAGTTCTCCGAGGGCAAGCCGGCCAAGAAGGTAATCGTGGTGCCAGGCCGGCTGGTCAACGTGGTGGTCTGATCGACATCCATGCCGAACCGAAGGCCGAACGACCCTTGCGTCCTCGGGCGTCGCCGCTGGTTGGGCGCGCTGGCGGCGCTGGGCTGGCTGACGGGTTGCGGCTTCGAGTTGCGCCGCACGCCGCCGCTGCCTTTCTCTCGCATCGCGCTGACAGGCTTTGCCGCCCGCTCGCCGCTGGGCGCAGAACTGCGCACCAGGCTGGGTGAGTTGGCGGTGGCCAGTCCGGCGCAGGCCGAGGTGGTGTTGCAGGTGCTGACCGACCGGCGCGAGAAAAGCGTGGTCGCGTCGACGGCGGCAGGCCAGGTGCGTGAACTGCAGCTGCGGCTCAGGTTCGAATTCCGCCTCAACACACCCGGCGGGCGCGAGCTGATTCCCGCCACCGAATTGCTGCTGTCGCGCGACCTGAGCTACAGCGAGAGTTTGGCGCTGGCCAAAGCGCAGGAAGAGACCGAAATCTACGCCGCGATGCAGACCGACATCGTGCAACAACTGCTGCGCCGGCTGGCACGTGGCAATGGATCGGCCGCCGCCAGCGCGCCCGAACGCTGAAACGCCATGCAGTTGCGCGCCGATCAGCTCACCGCACACTTGGCCCGCGGCCTGCAGCGGGTCTACACCATCCACGGCGACGAGCCGCTGCTGGCGCAGGAGGCCGGCGACGCGGTCCGAGCTGCCGCACGCGCCGCCGGCCATACCGAACGCCAGGTCTTCACCGTCAGCGGCGCGCACTTCGACTGGTCGAGCCTGGCTGGCGCGGCACAAGCGATGAGCTTGTTCGGCGAACGCCAGCTCGTGGAAATCCGCATCCCCAGCGGCAAACCGGGCAAGGACGGGTCTGAGGCCTTGCAGCGCTACTGCAATCATCTCTCCGATGAGGTGCTCACGCTGGTGCATTGCCCCAAGCTCGACCGCCAGCAGCAGCAAGCGGCCTGGTTCGGCGCGCTGGACCAGGCCGGCGTGACGATCAAGGTCGAACCGGTGGAGCGCCGCGCGCTGCCAAGCTGGATCGCCCAGCGCCTGGCAGGTCAAAGCCAGCGTGTGGCCGAGGGCGAACCGGGCCAGCAGACCCTGGCCTTTTTCGCCGACCGTGTTGAAGGCAATCTGCTGGCAGCGCACCAGGAGTTGCAGAAGCTCGCACTGCTCTACCCTGCCGGCGAGCTGGCCTTCGAGCAGGTCGAGGCGGCGGTCCTGAACGTCGCGCGCTACGACGTCTTCAAGCTCGGCGAGGCGGTGCTAGCCGGCCAGACCGCCCGCGTGCTGCGCATGCTCGACGGCCTGCGCGCCGAGGGCGAAGCCGCGGTGCTGGTGCACTGGAGCCTGGCCGATGACATCCGCAACCTCAAGCGCGTCAAAGACGCGCTGGCCCAGGGTCGGCCACTGCCGATGGCGCTGCGCGAGAACCGGGTCTGGGGCCAGAAGGAACGGCTGTTCGAACGCGTGCTGCCGCTGCTGACCGCCGAGCAGCTCAACCATCTGGTGCAAGCCGCCAGCATCTGCGACGGCGTGATCAAGGGGCTCAAGCACCCGCTGTGGCCGCTGGAGCCCTGGCTGGCCCTGACCCGACTGGCGTTGCTGCTGGTGCAGGCCGTCACCCCGGCGCAACGCGGCAGGCCGGCGCCCGCAGGTCTGGCGCTGCAAGTGCTGGAGCCTCGCTAGGCTGGGGGGTTCAGTAGCCCGCCTCGCGTTCCACGAGGTGCTGCAAAGGCAGCCCAGCGGCCAGCGCTTCGATGTTGCGCGCCACCACAGCTGCAGCACTGCGCGCGTCGGTCATCGCTGCGGCATGCGGCAGCACGGTCACCTGGGGATGCAGCCAGAAAGCGTGATCGGCGGGCAAGGGCTCGACCTGGAACACGTCGAGCACTGCATGGCCGATCTGGCCACTGGCCAACGCCGCCAGCAGGTCGGCGTCGACCAGGTGGGCGCCGCGCGCCAGGTTCACCAGGCCGGCACCACGCGGCAGCGTTGCGAGCAAGTCAGCGTCGATCAGGCCGCGGGTGTCAGCCGTCAGCGGCAGCAGGTTGATCAAGATGCGGGTCTGCCTCAGCGCGTCGGCCAGCGCCGGCGCGCCGTTCAGCACCCGAACGCCTGCCAGCGATTCAACGCCCGTGGCATCGGTCGCGCCGCGCCGCCAGGCGCTGACCGGATAGCCTTGCTGCGCCAACCGGCCCGCCACCGCACGTCCCATCTGACCAAAACCCAGCACCAGCACCGGCGACTCGTCGGCGCGGCGCTGGCCATGGACTTGCCAGCGCGAAGCCCGCTGGTGGCGGGCGTATTCGAAGAATCCGCGCTGCAAGGCCAGCGTCGCCCACAGCGCGGTCTCAGCCATCGCCGAGTTCATCGCCGGGTCGACCATGCGCGCCAGAGGCACCCCCACCGGCAAGGTCTGGTCGCCCAGCAAGCGGTCGACACCGGCCCACAGCGACTGGATCAGCCGCAGTCCCGGCAGGCCTGACAGGCTGCCGGGCGCCGGGTTGGCGACGATCGCAACGTCTATGCTGGCATCCGCCACCTCGCCGCGCGCCAGAGACAAGTTGTGGCCCGGCAAGGCCAGACGCAGCGCCGCGGCCCAGTCGCTGCGCTCGGCGGGCTCGAGTTCACCGGCCAGCAGCAGATTCATGCCGCCGCGCTCGGCAGCCGGTCGAGCAGGCCTTGCAGCGCGCAGACCACGGTGGCCTGGCGCACCGCGGCCCGGTCACCAGCAAAGCGCTGAAGCAGCGCGTCGGTCTCGACTGCACCGTCGGCTGCCCGCCAGGCCCAGGCCAGCCAGACCGTGCCCACCGGTTTGGCCGCGCTGCCGCCGCCCGGCCCGGCCACGCCAGTCACCGCCACCGCCAAATCGGCCCGCGATCGCGCCAGCGCGCCGCCAGCCATCGCTCGCGCCACCGGCTCACTGACGGCGCCCTGGCTGGCGATCAAGGTTGCGTCCACGCCCAGCATCTCGGCCTTGGCCTCGTTGCTGTAAGTGACGAAGCCGCGATCAAACCAGTCGCTAGACCCGGCCAATTCGGTGCAGGCGCCGGCGATCAGGCCACCAGTGCAGCTCTCGGCAGTGGCGATGCACAAGCCTCGCGCACGCAAGGCGTCCGCCAGCGCCGCGACCAGGCGATCCGGCATCATCCGACCCACCTACGCCACAAAGCGATCACCAGCAGGGTGCACAGCGCCGCGACCAAGTCGTCGAACAAGATGCCGAATCCCTGTCGCCAACCAATGGTCTGGCCAGGCGCGAGCTTGAAGCGCCGGTCGGCCCAGCCCACCGGGCCGGGCTTGGCGGCATCGAAGAAGCGGAACAGCGCAAAAGCGACCGCCTGACCCCAGAACCCGGTCGGCATCACCAGCCACAGCACGAGCCAGAACGCCACGATCTCGTCCCAGACGATCGCACCCGGGTCGGCTTGGCCCAGGTTCTGGGCGCAGCGGGTGCAGGCCCAAATACCCGTCAGCAGCGACCCCGTGATCACCCAGCCCCAGGGCAGCTCAGCGCGCCAGGCATCGGCCACCAGAAATGAAGCCCAGGCCCACAGCGTTCCCACCGTGCCCGGCGCGCGCGGCGACAGTCCGCTGCCAAAGCCAAGTGCCATCCAGTGTGCTGGGTGGCCGATCATGAAGCGCGCGCTGGCGCGGCGCGGCGCGGCGTGCCGGATGTCGGTTTGGGGAAGGCTTGCGGGGTCCATGCTCAGGTGCTGAAGTGGTCGAAGCCGCGCAGCGCCATGGTCAGCTCGCAGCCCCGCGCATCGAGCAGTCGCAGGCCTGGCGCGGCCTCGATGCGGCCGATCCGGCGCAACACAACGCCAGTTGTTGATGCAGCCGACAGCAAGGATGACTCCGCTGCCGCCGGTGCGGCGAACAGCAGCTCATAGTCGTCGCCACCGGCCAGCGCGAATTCGAGCTGCAGCGCGCGCGGCTGACGCGCAAGCACCGGACTGATGGGCAAGTTTTCGACCTCGATCGCTGCGCCGACGCCGGAGCGGCGCAAGATCTGGCCCAGGTCGCCGACCAGACCGTCGCTGAGGTCGATCGCCGCACTGGCCAGGCCGCGCAGGCCCAGGCCGAGGGCCACGCGGGGCTGCGGCATCTCCATCGCCAGCCGCACTGCGTCGAAATCCTTGGCCCCGAGGCTGAGCTGGCCGCGGAAGACCTCGAGCGCCAGCCGCGCATCGCCCAGACCGCCGCCGATGGCATGGCTGACCCACAGCGCGTCGCCAGGGCGCGCGCCGTCGCGACGCAGCGCTTGGCCGGGCGGCACCTCGCCGAACACGGTCAGGCAAAGATTGAGCGGTCCGGCGGTGGTGTCGCCACCCACCAGTTCGATGCCGTGGCGATCGGCCAGGTCGAACAGGCCCTGGGCCAGACCCGCGAGAAACACCTCATCGACCCGGGGCAAGGCCAGCGCCAGCGTGAAAGCCACCGGCCGCGCGCCGCAGGCCGCCAGGTCGCTCAGATTGACCGCCAAGGCCTTGTGGCCCAGGCGTTCGGGCCGAACCGTCGACAGAAAATGCCGACCCTCGACCAGCATGTCGCAGGAGATCGCCCACTGCATGCCGGGCGCGGGCTGCAGCAGCGCGCAGTCATCGCCGACGCCCAGCACCACATGCGCCGCCGGACGGGACGGGCGGGTGAAGTACTTGCGGATCAGGTCGAACTCGCCCAGGGCCATGGCGGCGATTGTCGCCGCGTGAGCGCGGCCCCGTTCAGGCTGCGGGCTCACGCAGCAGGTTGGCCAACTCGACCGCCGAGCGCACGGCCATCTTCTCGAACATCCGGGCGCGGTGCACTTCCACCGTGCGGACGCTGATGTCGAGTTCATCGGCCATCTGCTTGTTGGCCAAGCCGGCGACCACCCGGTCCATCACCTCTCGCTCGCGCTCGGTCAGCTCGGCCAGCGCGCGCGCCAGCGCTTGTTGCTGGCGCCGACGCAGGATCGCCAGAGCGCTGACCTGCAAGGCCTGCTCGACCCGGTCGACCAACGCGTTGTCGGAAAACGGCTTCTCGACGAAGTCGAAAGCGCCGCGCTTGACCGTGGCCACGGCTGTGGGCACATCGCCATGACCCGTGAGAAAGATCACCGGCAAGGTCTGCGTCAACCCGCGCTCGACCAGCCGGTCGAACAGCACCAGGCCGCTCGTCCCTGGCATGCGCACATCGAGCAGCAAACAAGAGGGCGAGTCGGGCCAGCCACCGGCGAGGTCGCGGCCGGCCAACCAAGCCTCGAAAGCCTCGGCCTGCGCAAAACCCTCAGACAACAAGCGCCGCGAGCGCAGCAGCCAAGCCAGCGAGTCACGCACCACGGCCTCATCGTCGACCAGGTAGACCACCGGAATGCCCAGTGGCGGGTTGGCATGGTTGGGTGTCATGACGCCAAGTATGGTGCAAGCCGGCAGCGGCAAGGCTTCAGATGCCCTCGATCAGGCCGAGTCGGGTCGGGCCGCGGGGCAGGCTCAGCGGCAGCGTGAAGCGAAATTCGGTGCCGGCCGGGCCCTCCTGGCCGGCCCTGGCCGGCAAGTTGTCGAAGTCCATCGCACCGCCATGCTGCTCCACCACCGTGCGGCACAGCGACAGGCCCAATCCCATGCCCTCGTCCTTGGTCGTGAAGAAGGGCGTGAACAGACGCGACGCAACCTCGGCCGCAATACCGGGACCGGCGTCGATCACCGAGAAGACCACCCAACGCCCTTGCGCACCAGACATCAGCCGAACCCGCAGCGTGAGCATGCGGTCGGCCAATGGCGTGCAGCCGTCCATCGCCTGGACGGCATTGCGCGCGAGATTGAGCAACACCTGCTCGACCATCGTGCGGTCGACCTTGACCCTGGGCGCCGGCTGCAAGATATCGAGTTCCACCCTGGCCCCGCTCTTGCGGGCCTGCAAACGCACCAATGGCAAGATCGACTCGATCAGCAGGTCAGCAGCGATCACCTCATGGGCCTGGTGACGTCGACGCACGAAGTCGTGCACGCTCTTGATCACCCGGCCCGCGCGCTCGGCCTGTTCGGCGATGCGGACGAGAGCGTAACGAAGCTGAGTGCTCAGCGCCTCGTCGCCGGTCTGGTGGGCCTGGGTCGACGCAGCGTGACCGGGCGCATCAATCAGGTTGAGCGAGCCGGTGGCGTAGCTGGCGATGGCTGACAGAGGCTGGTTGAGTTCGTGGCTGAGCAGCGAGGCCATCTCGCCAGCACTGGCCAGCCTGGCAGTGGCTTGCAGCCGCTCCTGCTGCTGGCGCGACAGGTCTTCAGCACGGCGCTGGACCGACAGGTCGAGCACCGCGCTCATCCAGCCTTTGTGTCTGCCATTGCCGTCGACCAGCGGCGCCTCGTAAATCACCACCGGAAAGCGCTCACCGTTCCTGCGCAGGAAGACCGTCTCGTAACCTTCATGCGGCGGCTCGGCCGCGACGCCGGGCGCTTGACGCGCGGCCTGGCGGCGCTGGTACTCGACCGCCTGCTCGGGAGGCCAATAGGGCGGCGAGCCGGGGCTCTGCAATTCCTCGGCCGTATAGCCGACCATGTTGCAGAAGGCCGGGTTCACATAGACGATGCGGCCATCGTGATCGCGCGCTCGCAAGCCCGTGAGCAGCGAATCCTCCATCGCTTTGCGGAACACCAAGGCCTCGGCCAGCAAGCCCTCGGCCCGGGCACGACGGCGCCAGTCACGCGCCAACAGCAAGACCACGACGAAAAGACCGATCGACAGGCCCAACACCAGCGCGGTGGCCAGGTTCGGAATCAGGCTGGGCGCACGTTGCACCGCGTCGACCCGCAACTGCAGTGTGATGCCAGGCAGGTCGACGAGCCGGTCGGCGATGAACACGCCACCGCCTCGAACCGCGCCGCTGCGGGCCAACCTTGTGCCGTCAGCCTCGACGATCGACAGCTCATGGCTGAGTCCCAACTCGACCACCCGCAATTCGTCGAGCAGCAGCGGCAGAACGATACTCACGACCGTGAAGCCCATCAGCTGCCCGGTCTCTTGCACCGGCACGCAAAGATCCAGAACTTCGACGCCCAGACCGCCCGACAAGGGCACGAATTGGCTGTGCGAGAACATCGGCGACATTGCGCGCCGCGCTACGCCGCAAGCCAGCGCGATTTCAGCTTCCATCTCGGCGCGCGGCCAGCGCGTGAACAAAGGCTCGCGAAATGGCGACTCGGCGGCCTCGAGGATCTTCAGGCTGGCATCGCGGCGCTCGATCCGGCCGATCTCACGCAGCTTGGCCAGCAGGGCTTCGGCATTGCGCTGCCAAGCATGAGGCTCGCCAGGGCGCTGCTGCAAACCTTGCAAACCCTGTAACACCATCTGGCTGCGAAGCCGGATCTCGCCCAAGGCGGCAGCGGCGACCTCATCGCTGCGCTCCTGGGCTCGAGCCTCTTCATAGCGCAGCGTCAGCGCCACCAACAAGGTCTGCGCCACCAGCAACAACACCACCAGTGCCCCCCACAGCAGCGCGCGCGGCCTGCGCCAACCCGACCGGACCCGGCCCAACAACGTGGCCAGCGACCTATCGGCCGAGGGCGGCGGCAAGATAGGTGACGGCGGGGCTGGCGATCTGCTCATTTGAAGCGCAGTATTGCGCAGACTCAGACGCAAGCCACGCTGACTAGAATCCTCAACCCCCTCGATCAGGACCGCCTCATGCCGACACAAGAAGAAAAAAGCGCTGAACTGCGTCGTGCTGCGCTCGAATACCACGAGTTCCCCACGCCGGGCAAGGTGGCGATCGCCGCGACCAAACAGATGGTCAACCAGCATGACTTGGCGCTGGCCTACTCGCCTGGTGTGGCTGCGGCCTGCGAGGAGATCGTCGCCGATCCGGCCAATGCCTGGCGCTACACCGCGCGCGGCAACCTGGTGGCGGTGGTCACGAACGGCACCGCAGTGCTGGGCCTGGGCAACATCGGCCCGCTGGCGTCCAAGCCGGTCATGGAAGGCAAGGCGGTGCTGTTCAAGAAGTTTGCCGGCATCGACGTCTTCGACCTTGAGATCAATGAACTTAACGTCGACAAGCTGGTCGACATCATCGCCGCGCTCGAACCCACTTTCGGTGGCATCAACCTCGAGGACATCAAGGCACCCGACTGCTTTTACGTCGAGCGCAAGCTGCGCGAGCGCATGAAGATACCGGTCTTCCACGACGACCAACATGGCACTGCGATCGTCGTCGGCGCGGCGCTGCTCAACGGCCTGAAGGTGGTCGGCAAGAAGATAACCGAGATCAAGCTTGTCACGTCAGGCGCCGGCGCGGCCGCGCTGGCCTGCCTGAACCTGCTGGTCAAGCTCGGTCTGCCAAAGAAGAACATCTTTGTCACCGATCTGGCGGGTTTGGTCTACCAGGGCCGGGTCGAGTTGATGGATCCGGACAAGTCGGAGTTCGCCCAGGACACGCCGCTGCGCACGCTGGGCGAGGCGATGGTCGGCGCCGACGTGTTCCTCGGCCTGTCGGCAGGTGGCGTTCTGAAGGCCCCGGCAGTGGCGGCAATGGCCGCCAAGCCGCTGATCTTCGCGCTGGCCAACCCGACGCCTGAGATCATGCCCGAGCAGGTCAAGGCGGTGCGTGACGACGCCATCATGGCGACCGGCCGCACCGACTACCCGAACCAGGTCAACAACGTCTTGTGCTTCCCGTACATCTTCCGGGGTGCACTGGATTCGGGGGCGACCACGATCACCGCTCAGATGGAGATCGCCGCAGTGCACGCCATCGCCGACCTGGCCCAGGCCGAGCAGAACGACGTGGTGGCCGCGGCCTATGCCGGCGCGACGCTGGCCTTCGGCCCCGAGTACCTGATTCCAAAGCCTTTCGACCCGCGGCTGATGATGAAAATCGCGCCGGCGGTGGCACGTGCGGCGTTCGAGTCCGGCGTCGCAGCGCGGCCGGTGACCGACTACGAGGCTTACGAGCAGCGCCTGCAGAGCTTCGTCTATGCCTCGGGCAACGCGATGAAGCCTATCTTCAGCCAGGCCAAACGCGCCAAACGCCGCAACGTGGCCTTCGCCGAGGGCGAGGACCGCCGCGTGCTGCGGGCGGTGCAGGTGATCATCGACGAAGGCCTGGCCCGGCCCTGGCTGGTCGGGCGCGCATCGGTGATCACCGCGCGCATCGACAAGCTCGGTCTGCGCCTGCAGCAAGGCCGCGACTACGAGATCGTCAACATCGACGACGACCCGCGCTATCGCGACTACTGGCAGACCTACCACCGCCTGACCGAGCGCAAAGGCGTGACCGAACAGTTCGCCAAGATCGAGATGCGGCGGCGCCTGACCTTGATCACCGCGATGCTGCTGCACAAGGGCGAGGTCGACGGCATGATCTGCGGAACCTGGGGCTCGACCAACCAGCACTTGGCCTACATCGACCAGGTCATCGGCCGCCGCCCCGGGGTCAACACCTACGCTTGCATGAACGGGCTGATCCTGCCGGGGCGCCAGGTCTTTCTGGTCGACACCCATGTCAACTACGACCCCACGGCCGAGCAACTGGCCGAGATCACGATTCTTGCCGCCGAGGAGATGCTGCGCTTCGGCGTGAGCCCCAAGGCGGCGCTGCTGTCGCATTCAAGCTTCGGGTCAAGCAACCAGCCTTCGGCGGTCAAGATGCGCGACGCGCTGACGCTGATCCAGGCCCAGGCGCCCTGGTTGGAAGTGGACGGCGAGATGCATGGCGACGCAGCACTGGACGCCGACTACCGGCGCGAGTTAATGCCGCGGTCGACGCTGACCGGCGAGGCCAACCTGCTGGTGCTGCCGAACATCGACGCAGCGAACATCTCGTACAACCTTCTCAAGACAGCGGCCGGCGGTGGCATCGCGATCGGCCCCGTGCTGCTTGGCGCTGCCAAACCAGCGCATATCCTGACGCCCTCGGCCACGGTGCGTCGCATCGTCAACATGACCGCACTGACGGTGGCCGACGCCAACGCCGCCCGCTGACCGCAGCGATTGCTGGCCAGAACTGGAAGCTTGAGCGACCAGCTTCTGCCTTCATCTCAACCGCCTCTGCGCTTGACAGTCGTCAATGTTCGGGATCTGGCACGCACTTCGGTGGCCGCGCCTGATCCAAAGCCCTTCATTTCTGCCCAATTATGAGGCAGCGGCTTGAGTTTTTCGAGGCCTTCCGGTAACATCGCGGACACAGAATTCAGGGTAAACCAGTGAACCAGACCCATCGGTCATCGTTTTGCAAGCTGCCGGGCAAGTTGGGGCTGCTGTCGATGGTTGTGGGGCTGCTGCTGCTGGCCAATGTTGCCGGAGCCAAGGGTCCGGCGGAGGGAGTGGGGACGGTGGCGTTGGCAGCGCTGCCGCTTGAAGCCCAGCGAACGCAGCGCTTGATCCATGCCGGAGGCCCATTTCCTTACCCAAAGGACAGCGGGGTTTTCGGCAATTTCGAGCGTCAATTACCACGGCGTGAGCGCGGTTTTTACCGCGAGTACACGGTGGAGACGCCGGGGGCGCGCAACCGAGGCGCCCGGCGCATTGTCTGCGGTGGCAAGCAGCCCGTAGAACCTGATGCCTGTTACTACACCGCCGATCACTACGCGAGCTTCAAGCTCATCGCGCCTTGATCGGCGATTGATTCAGACCTTTATTGACCCTGGAGGAACGTGACCATGCTGCTGCAGACTGTCCGTCCCAATATCGTGCAGGCGATCCGCGCCTACCGTGTCGAAGACTTGATGCAAGCCGCCGAAACCGATGGCCAACATTTTCTATACGCTAACCTGACCGATGCGCAATCGAAACAGGACGTATTGGATAAGATTGCCGAATCGTTCCTGTTTCCGACCCATTTCGGCAAGAATCTCGACGCGCTGTTCGACTGCATGACCGATCTGGTGAACCGCGCCGGTCACCAACCGGGTTTCGTGGTGGTGCTTGAGCAGTTGCCCGACAGTGTCAAGTTCGACCGTGAAGCTCGCGAGCAATTGCTTGATGTGTTTCGCGACACCGCAGATTTCTGGGCCGAACGCCGCATCCCGTTCCGTTGCTTTTACTCGTTCGCGGTCGCCCGCAGCAACGAGGCAAGTGCCTGGGAGCGAGCCAACGATGTTGCGCCTGTGCCTGAAAAACCACCCGCCAAGACGGTGGCCAAAAGCGGGAACAACCCCAACTTCGGCACCAACATGCCGATGATGAGCAGCGCTTTTGACACAGCGATGTGGTTGACGGCCGCTTGACAGGCCACCGCGCTTGATTCAACTGCGCGATGAAGCCCACTGCGCCAGGGCCACGTACTCGGCCACGGGTACCTCCTCGGCGCGCCGTTGCGCGTCGAAACTGCCGCTAAACCCCTGCTCGTCCAACCAACGGCCCAAGGTGTGACGCAATAGCTTGCGGCGCTGCGAAAATGCCAGCGCCACGAGCGCTTGCAACCGCGCCTCGTCGAGCAGCGGCGGCGACGCCAACGGGCGCATGCGCACGATCGCGGAATCGACCCGTGGCGGCGGGTCGAACGCGATTGGCGGCACATCGAACAGCGCCTCGATGCTGTAACGCCACTGCAACATCACGCTCAGTCGGCCGAAATCCTTGCCGCCGGGCGCGGCAGCCATGCGGTCAACCACTTCTTTTTGCAGCATGAAGTGCTGATCCTTCACTCGGGGCGCGACGGCCAGCAGGTGAAACAGAATCGGCGTGGAGATGTTGTAAGGCAGGTTGCCCACCACTCGCAGCGGCTGGGCTGCGGTATCGGCCAGGGCTGCGAAATCGACCCTCAGCACATCGGACTCGATCACCGTCACGCCCTCGCGTTGCCGCCAGCGCCCGGCCAGATCGCGATCGAGCTCAACCACGGTGAGCGCGCCGCAGCGCTCGAGCAGCGGCTGGGTCAAGGCGCCCAAACCGGGGCCGATCTCAACCAGCGCCTCGCCTGGCTTGGGCGCAATCGCCCGAACGATCGCGTCGATCACGCCGTGGTCGACCAGAAAGTGCTGACCGAAACGCTTGCGCGCTAGATGCTTCATGTGCCGGCCAATGCCGCAGTCCAGGGTTGAAACATCCTCACTGCGGCGGCTCGCGCATCTCGATGTAGGCACGCAAGCGCAACTCCTTGGCCCAGTCGTTGTAGGCCTGGTCGAACTTTGATTCGCGCAACTGGTTGCGAGTCTGCTCACGCAGCTCTTTCGGATCGGCCGCGACGCTTCGCCGGTCCAGCACCTGGATCAGGTGCACGCCAAAGCGTGACACCACCGGCGGCGACAGGCCTCCCGGCGCCAGCTTGGCCATCGCCTCCTCGAACTCGGGGACAAATTGCCCTGGCGCAGCCCAGCCCAGTTCACCGCCGCTTGGTGCCGAGCCGTCCTCGGACACCTCGCGCGCCAAGTCTTCGAACTTCTTGTCGCCGCGCTCGATCTGCCGGCGCAAGTCTTCCAAGCGACGACTCACGGCCGCTGCCTGAGCTCGATCCGAAAGTCGCAGCAGGATGTGCCTGGCTTTGGTCTGGGTGACCTGAAACGGGTCGATTTGCTGGCGGTCGATCAACTTGATGAGGTGCCAACCCGCGGCGCTGCGCAAGGGCCGGGCAGACGACTGTCCGACCGCCAGGCCCCGCGCTGCTTCGACGAACAGATCGGGCAGCCGCTCCGCTGGCCTCAGACCGATCTCGCCGCCACCCGCACGGTTGCTGTCTTCGCTGATCTCACGCGCCAGTTTGGCGAAATCCTCGCCAGCGCTCAAGCGAGCAAGCGCCCGCTCGGCGATCGCCAAGCGCTGCGACAGCACTTGCGCATTCGCATCCTCGGGCACGGTGATCAGGATCTGCGCCAGGTTGAGCTGCACCTGGGTCGATGCCTTGGCACGCCGCTCATCGAGCACTCGGTCGATGTCGGCGTCGGTGATTCGAATTCGAGCGTTGACCTCGCGCTCGCGCACCCGCTCGACCTGCAACTGGTCGCGCAGGTTGTTGCGAAAGCGAGTCATGTCCATGCCCTCGCTGCGTAAACGGTCCCGCAACTGCGGCACCGTGATCTGGTTCTGCGCCGCCACATTGCTCACCGCACGTTCGATCTCGGCGTCATCGACCTTCTGGCCCATCTCGCGCGCAAAAGTGATCTGGACCCGCTCATCGATCAAGCTGTCGACCACCTGCTGGCGCAAGGCGTCCGCATCAGGCGGTTTGCCGCCGCCACGCCGCACCTCGGCGCCCAGGCGCTCGATCCGTTGCGCCACCTCTACCGAGGTGACGGCCTCGGTGTTGACCACGGCCACGATGAAGTCGCCGCTGAGGTTGGTGCGCGCCGTCTGGGACTGGGCAGCCGCCGACATGGCAGACAAGCAGACTGCGCCAGCCATGGCCAGCGCCGTGGCGCGCAGGCACTGAGAGAAGAGGTTGTGGGTCATGGCTCAGAGGTAGGGATCAAGGCTTTACCCGGCTCGCGCAGCAGCCGGTAGCCAGGGATATTGTCCTTCAACACCTGCAGCGGGTTGGCACCCAGCCTGGACAGGCCCACCAGCTCGAGTTGGAGCAACAAACGCGTGCTGGCCTCGGCCCGGCCAGTGGACAGCCGCTCGGCCACAACGCGACCTATCCAGCAGCCGGCGTCGTACTCGGCGCCGATGGTGGCATCGGTCATGCGGCTGTCCTTGAGGCTGTAATTCGTCCGACCCACCGCGTACAGCGTACCGCCACAACCCCCAGCGGCACCAACGGGTTTGGCCGTCCCGCCGTAGACCGGCCATTGCCAGCCCAGTTCAACTTGCTCGGACAATCCGCTGGCCAACCGGTAGCGGGCACTGAGGGTGTGAAATGGCGCAGGCGAATAGCGCGCACCGACGATCGACCGCACCACGCGGCTGGTGTCGGGGTTGTACTGCAACGCGGCATCGAGCGCCCAGGGCTTGAAGACCGAACTGGCGCCCTCGATCAACAGATCTGAAAGGCGCTGGCTCAGGGTTTCGCCGCTGAGCACCACTTGCTGATCACGAAGCCGGATTCGCTGGGCCAGTCCCAGGCGCAAGGTCTCGGCGCCACTTTGCGCATCGACCAACCGGGTGGTGACGCCAGCGGTCAGCTGGTGCGCATCCGACACCCGGTCGATGCCCGAAAAAGCGTTCTCGGCATAGATCGACACGGCATTGAAGTCTCGCTCGGCCGAATCGAAATTCGGCAGGCCCGACTGGTCGCGGAACGGCGTGTTGACATAGAGCATTCGCGGCTCCAGCGTTTGCCGCTGCATGCGACCGAACCAACTCATCGGACGCTCGAAGACGAGGCCGGCGTCCACGCTAGCGCTGGGGATCAACCGAGAGGCGCGTCTGCCAGCCAGGTCGCCGATCGGGTCGAGGTCGTAACTGGCAGCGTTGAGCACGAGCTTGGGCGTGATCCATCCGCCAGGCTGCGCAAACGGGCGGCTGAGCTGGCCCAGCGCGTGCCAGCGCCAACCGGTGGGCAAGGCGGCGCTGGCCGATGCATCAGGCCGGGTGAAATGATTGATTTCGGTCTCGAAGGCCGCTTGCAGGCCCGCCGACAGCGAGGGCGCCAAGCGCAGACCCATTTGCGGGCTGCGTTGGTAGGGCGCGACGATCAAGTCCGATCCGCTGCCGGTCTGCAACACCTGCCAGTGCTGGACTCTGGCATAGCCGGTCAACAAGCCCAGCGGTGTGCTCTGTGCACGCTCGGCACTGAAATCCCCGGTCAGCAAGCGCGGCACGATCGCACCGGGCAGCGATCGCGGAAAATCTTGCCAGTAAGCGTCATCAGAGACCCGCCGCCAGTGCGCGCTGTAGTCCAGGCCGCCAAACAAACGGCCCTGGTTGTCGATGTCCAAGGCTTGGCGCGAACCACCGGACACGCGGTCCTGCGGCAGCCAGTTGAGCCGGAAGCGGCCGCTGTGCTCGGGTTCAAGGTAGCGGAACTCGCTGTCGAGCGCCAGGCCGCGGCGCGTCATCACGGTCGGAATCAGCGTCACGTCCCGGTTTGGCGCGATGTTCCAGTAATAAGGCACGGCCAATGTGAAGCCATTGCGGCTGTCCAACGGTACCAAGGTGGGCGGCAACCAGCCACTCTTGCGATCGTCGCTGAGCGGAAAACTCAGCGAAGGCAAGCCCAGGATGGGCAGGCCCAGAAACTGCAGCACGGCGCCTTCGGCCACGCCTTCGTTGGCGGCAAAGTCGAGCTTGATCCGGTCGGTACGCAACAGCCAGTCGGGCCGGTTGCTTTCCTCGCGCGGGCAACTGGTGTAGATCGCACGCTCGGCCCGCAGGCGATCGCTGTCGAGAAAATCGATGCGATCAGCCCGTCCGCCAGCACCCAGGCTGCTGAACTCGAATTCGGGTTGAAGGAAGAAACCCTCAAACCGCTCAACCTTCAACTGAAGCTCAGGGCCGCTGTAGCGCATGCCAGCACGGGTGATCCAGACCTGACCCAGGGCGCTGGCCCTGTCCTGCCCACTGTCGTAGCTGAGGCGGTCGGCACGGATCAGCGTGCCGGCGCGGCGAAATTCAACACCGCCCTCGGCCACGGCATCGAGTTCAGGCCGCAGCAGCAGGGCATCGGCGCGCAGCACGATCGGCCGCTGAGAAACCGGCGCGCCGGCAGGCATGGGCGCCAAGGCCGTGCTGGGCCGCAAGGTCAACGCGGACTCGACAGCGGTACCCGCCTCTGCGCAAGAGACCCCCCAGCCGACCAAGCCCACGAACAATGCTGGCCCAACAAGCTGGAGCCGCCGCCAGACGCAACTCACCAAACGGGTTGGCGACCAGGTGAGAGGGGAGGCTGCGCGAGAAGCGGTTGGCACGAAAGCGATTTGGCTGACGCCCAAGGGCAAGCCCCGATGAAGCGAGGCCAGCCTGGTGCGAGCGATTCGTAGAATCGATGAATTATCCATGAGCCTCGCGAAACAGCGTCACCATCCGACGCTGCCGGAGCCGAGCGAAACTGTCCCTGATGACCACTGCCTTGACGACGATCGACTGGCCCGACAAAGCGCGAGAAGCCGAATTCTGGCGCTGGTTCTCACCGCTGGCGCGCAGTTTGCAGCTCGACAGCGCAAGCCTGGCACCCGCCTCGGCAGATGCCAGCTTCAGGCGTTATTTCCGGGTTCGAGGGGCTGGCGGTGTCAGCCGCATCGTGATGGACGCGCCGCCGCAGCACGAGGATGTGCGGCCCTTCGTCGACATCGCCAGCCGCATCCGCGCTGCCGGACTGCATGCGCCCGAGGTGCTGGCCATCGACGCGCAGCAGGGCTTCCTGTTGCTGGCCGACCTGGGACAGGACCTGTACCTGCAAGCGCTGCAGACTGCAGAGCCGGCGCAAGCCGACCGGTTGATGCGCGAAGCCACTGCCGCGCTGGTGCAGTTTCAGTCTCGCGTCGACGCTGGCGGCTTGCCTGCCTACCACGACGACCTTCTGCGGCGCGAGCTCCTGCTGTTTCCCGAATGGTGTGTGGGCCAAGAGTACGGCATCCACTGGACGCCGGCGCAGACCACCACCTGGCAGCGCTTGTGCGACATTTTGGTGGCCAGCGCGCTGGCCCAGCCACAGGTGCCCGTGCACCGGGATTGGATGCCGCGCAACCTGATGGTCGCTGAGCCCAACCCTGGCATCCTCGATTTTCAGGATGCGGTGCTGGGGCCCGTGACCTACGACATCGCGTCGCTGCTGCGCGACGCTTTCATCTCGTGGGACGAGTCGTTGGAGATCGACTGGGCCGCGCGCTGGTGGCAACAAGCGCGCGCGACCGGCTTGTTCGGCGAGCATGCGATGGCGGCTGACTTCGGCGAGACTTGGCGCGCGCTGGAATGGATGGGGTTGCAGCGCCACCTCAAGGTGCTGGGCATCTTCTGCCGACTCAAACACCGCGATGGCAAGCCGGCCTACAGTGCCGACCTGCCTCGCTTTTTTGGCTATGTCACGAAGGTGGCGCTGCGCTACCGCGACTTGAAGCCCTTGATTGCATTGATCGAGCCGATGACAGGATCGCTGACAACCACCGCCTTCTCGATGCGCTGAGTGTGCACGCGGGACAGCACCTGCGTGCTGTCCTGCGGCTCACGAAGGCTCTGGCCGCCTGCTGGCGGACAAGCTCTTGAGCCCGCGCGAAGGCTCTGGCCGCCTACCGGCGGACAAGCTCTTGAGCTTGGACGAGAGCTTGTCCGCGACCGGCGGACAAGCTCTTGCGCCCGCACTGGCGCAAGCCGTCACGCCCAGACTCAGGGGCAGGCGGCGATCACCTGGGCCACTGCGGCCGTCAAGCGCTTGGCGTAGGGCACGTGCAGGAACTCGTTCGGTCCATGGGCGTTGCTCTTCGGGCCGAGCACACCGCAGACCATCATCTGTGCCGCCGGGAAGCCCTGCTGCAGCATGCTCATCAGCGGGATCGTGCCACCTTGGCCGATATAGCCCACCGGTGCGCCGAACTGAGCCAGCGACGCGGTGTTGAGCGCAGCCTCCAGCCAAGGCGCCAGACTGGGCGCATTCCAGCCGTTGGCACCCAGCGCGCCAGCCCGACCGTCCGGGTGGAAGGTGACTTTCGCGTTGTACGGTGCGTTGTCCTCGAGCAGCGTCTTCAAATGCAGAGAAGCCTGGTGGCCATCGACCAGCGGCGGCAGACGCAGGCTGAGCTTGAAGGCCGTGTAGGGCCGCAGCACGTTGCCGGCGCTCTTCATTTCAGGGAAACCGTCGACACCGGTGACCGACAGCGTCGGCCGCCAAGTGCGGTTGAGCAGCGCTTCGACCGGGTCGGTGGTCGTGGGCAGGGTCGAGCCGCCATCGGCGCCACAGGCCCAGGGAAACCGCTGCCAGAGCGCGTCGCCCAGCATCGCCGCAGCCGCCTGCACCTGGGCCAAGCGGTCGGTCGGCAACTGGCAGTGGAAGCTCTCGGGCAGCAGCCGCCCGGTGGCCGAGTCTTCGAGCCGGTCCAGCACGTTGCGCAGTACGCGAAAGCTCGACGGCACCACGCCGCTGGCGTCGCCCGAGTGGATGCCCTCGGTCAGGATCTCGACCTTGAGCACGCCCGAGACCATGCCGCGCAGCGAGGTGGTCAACCAGAGCTGGTCGTAGTTGCCGGCGCCGGAATCCAGGCACACCACCAAGCTGACATTGCCCAGCCTTGTGCGCAGCGCGTCGAGGTAAGGCGGCAAGTCGTGCGAGCCGCTCTCCTCGCAGGTCTCGATCAAGCCGACGATTCGCGGATGCGTCAGGCCTTGGGCCTTGAGCGCCTCGACTGCTGTGATGGCCGCGTAGACCGCGTAACCGTCGTCGGCGCCGCCGCGGCCGTAAAGAAGGCCGCCCTCGTACTTGGGCGTCCAGGGCCCGAGATCGTTGCGCCAGCCCGTGAACTCGGGCTGCTTGTCGAGGTGACCGTACATCACCACGGTGTCGCTGGACGCCGGTCGGGTGGCCGGGATTTCGAAGAAGATCACCGGTGTGCGCCCTTCGATGCGCACCACCTCCAGCGTCAGTCCAGGCACTTTTCGCGATTCGACCCAGGCCGCCGCATCGCGAACCACACGTTCAAGGTGGCCGTGAGCCTGCCATTCGGCGTCGAACATCGGGCTCTTGGCGGGAACGCCGATGTAGTCGGTGAGCGCTGGCACGATGGCCTCGTCCCAGCGGCGGTCGGCATAAGCACCCAGCGCAATGGCTTCATCAGGCTGCACAGGCAGCAGCGGATCACGTGCATTCATGGTTCGTCCTCAGATCAGGGTTCCAAGACAGGCAGTTTAGGCCCGGGCCGGTGCTTGGGTCGACAACCAAGCGACCAGGTCGGACAGAACCCGATCCTGACCGGGCTCGTTGAAGATCTCATGCGCCATTTCCGGATAGCGCTGCGCAAGCACCACGGTCCGCGGCGCCGCAGCGGCAAAAGCATCGCTGCCACGTGGCGCGACACAGCGGTCGGCACCGGCGTACAGCAGCAGCGTAGGCGTGGTCCAGCGCGGCGCGCAAGCCAGCACCAGCCCACCGGCTGAGACGATGAAGCGTACCAAGCGCGGCGTGACGCGGTCGTGCACCAGAGGATCGGCGACATAAGCCCGCACGACCGCCGGGTCGCTGCAGACCCATTCAGGCTTCAGGCCATTGCTCAGCGCCAGCCCAGGGGCGACCGGCGCGGCCAGCGCCAGCAGCAGTTTCTGCGCGCGGCTCATGCCGGGGTCGATCGCGGGTGAGGACATCACCAAGCCGTCCACCGGCTGCCACCAAGGCGCCGGCGTCGGGGACAAGGCTTCTGCGACATAGCGACCCGCCACCAGTGCGCCCATGCTGTGGCCCAGCAACATCAGCGGGCCGGGCATCGCGCGACGCTGGTGCTCGATCACGCGGCCAAGATCGGCGAGCAGGCTGTCATCAGCAGCCAAGCCGCCGCGGGGCCCGGTCGACAAGCCATGGCCGCGTTGGTCATAGCCAGCCACAGCCCAGCCCTGGCCGGCCAAGCGGGCCGCCACATGGGCGTAGCGCCCGCCATGCTCGCCCAATCCATGCACGACCAGCACCGTGCCTCGGGCCGGGCCGACAGGCCCAGGCCAGGTCCGAAGATTGAGACAGATGCCGTCGGCGATGCGCAGAGTGGCCATTTGCCGAGTTTAGAGCCCAGCCCCCTACACTGACGCGGGTATGCAGCCCCAAGGTGCTCCCCAAGCCAACCAGGTCGCCGCGCCGAGTCGCCTGGGCGTGCGGGGCCGCGGACTGTCCACTGTCGCCCAGGTCATGCTGCACGCCATCGCGCTCGCCTTGCTGGCGGCTTGCGCCAACCCTCCAGGCGCTTCAGCCCCAAGCACCGTAGCTGCCGCCAGCATCGGGCCCAGCGCGCGCCTGCTGCTGCGCGGGAAGGTGTCGCCAGATGATCGATTTGCGCTCAACCTGCTGACAGACACGCTGCAGTGCAAAGAGCCGCAGATGCTGTCCAGCGGGACGGCACAGCGAACACCCGAACCGGCGATGCTGCCGGCAGACGTGCTGACCACATTGGAGTTCCAGGTGTTGCGCGCGGGACAGCCCAGTTGCGCGCTGCGCTGGTCGTTCAGCCCAAAGGCAGGCAGGACCTATCTGGTGCAGGGTCTGGCTGGCGCGGTCTGCAGCGCACGCCTGCTCGACGTCAGCTCGCCAGAGCGGCCGCAGATACCGCCCGACGCGGTGTTGCGCAGCCTGCCCGGGCAAGCCTGCGTGCCCATGGCCCAGGCGCGGGCGGCAGCGCCCCAGGCCTCGCTGATCCAGGGCGGACAGTACAAAGGCGAAGCGGTGCTCAACCCCAACGCCAGCACCCGCGACCTGCAGGGGCTGATACCGCGATGACGCTGTCCGCACGACAGAGCTTTCGCGCCAACTGCCTGGCGGGCTTGTGCCTGCTGCTCTCGACACCGCTGGCCTTGGCCGCGGCACTGACCCCCGCAGAACTGTTTGCCCGGGTCTCATCCAGCGTCTGGCGGGTGCAGACCCTGGATGGCGATGGCTTGCCGCTGGTGCAAGGCAGCGCGGTGGTGGTCGCATCCGGCCAGCTGGTCACCAACTGCCATGTGCTGGCGCGAGCTAGACGAGTCCAGGTCAGACGAGATGGTCAGGCCAAAGTGATGGCCGCCAAGCTGGTGCTGTGGGACGTGCAGCGCGACCTCTGCCAACTAGAGGTCCCGGGTGCGGTGGCGCCATCGGTGCGGCTGGGCAGCAGCGCTGCCGCGGCGGTAGGCCAGCCGGCCTACGCCATAGGCCACCCCAAAGGCCTGGACCTGACCTTGAGCGCGGGCCTGGTGTCGTCCTTGCGCCGCAACAGCGCTGGCCAACTGGTGCTGATACAGACCTCGGCCGCGATTTCCGGCGGCTCGAGCGGCGGCGGGCTGTTCAACGAAGAAGGCGAACTGCTGGGCCTGACGACGATCGCCTCTATCGCCGGCGATGCGCAGAACCTGAACTTCGCGATCCCGGCCGACTGGATCCGCGACCTGCCCCGCCGGCATGCGGCCGCGCTGGCGGCGGCCAGCAGCGCGGCCGCAGCGGCCTCCAACCCGTCGGCCAGTGCACCCGCGACCGGGCGCTAGCCCTGCCTAGCGCGCTGGCTCGACGCCGCCCTCGAAGCTGAACACCGCCACGCTGGCAAGCAGATTGGGCCAGCGCCGCACGGCACGCCCGGCCTGCAGCCCGAAGCTGTCGAGGATGTTCAGGCCGTTGCGCTGCGCCAGCACTTCGAAATCTGCGTGCGTACCGACCCGTATGTTCGGCGTGTCGTACCACTCGTAAGGCAGGGTACGAGTGACCGGCATGCGTCCGCGCAGCACCGACCAGCGATTCGGCCAATGCGCGAAGTTCGGGAAACTGACGATGCCGATGCGGCCCACGCGGGCGGTCTCGAGCAGCATCTTCTCGGTGTTGCGCAGATGCTGCAGGGTCTGCAGTTGCAGCACCACGTCGAAACTGCGGTCCTCGAACAGCGCCAGGCCGTCCTCGAGGTTGAGCTGCAGCACGTTGACGCCGCGCCCGGCGCAGGCCAACAGCTTGTCGTCGTCGATTTCGACACCGTAGCCGCTGCAGCCCTTGACCTGTTGCAAATAGTCGAGCAAGGCCCCGTTACCGCAGCCCAGGTCAAGCACCCTGGCGCCGGCAGGCACCAGCTCGGCGATCAAGGCTTGTTCGGGCGTGACCTGCGGGATCGGCGTGCTGCTCATCGCATCAACTCCGCTGCGATGCGCTCGAAGCTGGCACGCAGCACACCGTGGTAGCGCGGGTCCTCGAGCAGAAAGGCGTCGTGCCCGTGCGGCGCGGCAATCTCGGCGTAGCTGACATCGATCCGGTTGTCGACCAGCGCCTTGACGATCTCGCGCGAGCGTGCCGGCGAGAAGCGCCAGTCGGTGGTGAAGCTCACAAGCAGAAAGCGCTTGCCGCGCGCCGCAGCAAAAGCCGCCGACAGGTCGCCGCCAAAAGCCAGCGCAGGGTCAAAGTAGTCGAGCGCGCGGGTGATCAGCAGGTAGGTGTTGGCGTCGAAATACTCGCTGAACTTGTCGCCCTGGTGGCGCAGGTAACTCTCGATCTGGAACTCGATGTCCTGGGTCGAGTACCCCAGCTCGGCAGCCCGAAGCTCGCGGCCAAACTTCTGTTCCATCGAGTCGTCGGACAGGTAGGTGATGTGGCCGATCATGCGTGCCACCCTCAGCCCGCGTTTGGGCAACACGCCATGGGCGTCGTAATGGCCGCCGTGGAAATCAGGGTCGGTGATGATGGCGCGGCGCGCCACCTCGTTGAAAGCGATGTTCTGCGCTGACAGATTCGGCGCGGTCGCCACCGCGATGCACTCGCCCACCCGGTCCGGGTGGCGCAGCGTCCAGCTCAGCGCCTGCATCCCACCCAGGCTGCCGCCCAGCACCGCTGCGAGCTTGGCAATGCCCAGACGGTCCAGCAAACGGGCCTGGGCGTCGACCCAGTCTTCGACCGTGACGACCGGAAAGTCAGCGCCCCAGCGACGTCCGGTGTCTGGGTTGGTGTGGGTCGGGCCGGTCGAGCCGAAACACGATCCAAGATTGTTGACACAGATGACGAAGAATTGCCCAGTGTCGAGCGGCTTGCCGGGCCCGATCAGGTTGTCCCACCATCCCTCGCTGCGCGGCACATCCTCGTGCGTACCCGCCACGTGGTGGCCGGCGTTGAGCGCATGGCATACCAGTACCGCGTTGCTGCGCGCAGCGTTGAGCTCGCCGTAGGTCTCGTAGACCAGCTCATAGCCCGCCAGCGACGCGCCGCTGCGCAGCGGCAAGCCGTCGGCGAAGCGCATGGTTTGAGGTTTGACGTGTCCGATCGAGGCCATGGTGTGTGGCGGATGCTCCAAGAAAAAACCCGGCGCCGCTGCAAAGCGTGGTCACCGGGATGGGCATCACGTTTAGCGGCATTTTTAAAGCGCCCGCAATCTGGAACAAATCGGCGCTGCTGCAGTATAGCCAGCACGACTCGGCCGGACCGTGTGGCAATCCGCACGTGCTGTCGCGCTGCAACATCCTGCCCGGGCTGATCGGCCGTGAGCAGTGTGATCCTGGCCGCAACGACGAACGGAAGTTTCTCGCTGCGCGATGGCGAAGACCGGTGTGTCGAGGCTCGCCAAACTGGACGAAGCGCGAGCGCTAGCGCCGACGAAATGCCTGCACATCGTTCGCGGCGCTGTCTCTGGCGCGTCATCGCCAGACCGTGGACCAAGGGTAATTGCCGACGAACAGCGCGAACAATGCGGTTCTACTCCAGCGTTCAGGCCTGACACTAATGCGTTGTAATACCAATTTAAACTGGTTTACATGATTCGCCGTGATGGCACCGCCGTCCCGGCGGCGCATCGCAGGCCAAGACAAGGATTGCCATGCCTACCTGGTTGATCGCGCTTGACCGCCACTTCCCCATCCGCTACCTGACCTTGCTGACGGCCAGCCTGGCCTTGCTGGCTGGGCTGTTGTCCTGGTTCACTTTGCAACAAGGCCTGTGGCTGTCGCTGCTCGGCGCCACCGGCCTGGTGATCGGACTCAGGGACCTTCGCCAGACCCGGCATGCGCTGCTGCGCAACTATCCGGTGATCGGCCATATCCGATTCCTGTTCGAATGGGTCCGACCTGAGATCCGGCAGTATTTGCTGGAGAGTGACCGCGAGGCGGTGCCGTTTTCGCGCCAGCAGCGCTCGCTGGTCTACCAGCGCAGCAAGGGCGAGTCAGACAAGCGACCCTTCGGCACCCAACTCGACGTCGGCCAGGCGGGTTACGAGTGGATCAACCACTCGCTGCAGCCCAGCACGCTGGCCGGCCACGATTTCCGCGTCAGCATCGGCGGCGACCGCTGCAGCCAACCCTACTCGGCCAGCCTGTTCAACATCTCAGCGATGAGCTTCGGCGCGCTCAGTGCCAACGCGATCCTGGCGCTCAACGGCGGCGCCAAGGCCGGTGGCTTTATGCACGACACCGGCGAGGGTTCGATCAGCGTTCACCATCGCCAGAACGGCGGCGACCTGGTCTGGGAAATCGGATCGGGCTACTTCGGTTGCCGAGCCGATGACGGCAGCTTCAACGAGGCCAAGTTCGAGGCCAACGCCCTCGACCCGCAGGTCAAGCTGATCGAGCTCAAGCTCAGCCAAGGCGCCAAACCCGGCCATGGCGGCGTGTTGCCCGGACCCAAGGTGTCGATCGAGATCGCCTCGGCGCGCGGCGTGCCGATCGGGGTCGACTGTGTCTCACCGGCAGCTCACAGCGCTTTCTCGACGCCGCTGGGCATGTTGCAGTTCCTCGACAGACTGCGCAAGCTGTCGGGCGGCAAACCGGTGGGTTTCAAACTCTGCATAGGCCACCCTTGGGAATGGTTTGCGCTGGCCAAGGCGATGGCCGAGAGCGACCTGCTGCCGGACTTCATCGTCGTCGATGGCGCCGAAGGGGGCACCGGCGCCGCGCCGCTGGAGTTCAGCGACCATGTCGGCTCACCGATGCAGGAAGGCCTGCGCCTGGTGCACAACACGCTGGTCGGGCTGAACCTGCGCAGCCGCATCCGCATCGGCTGCGCCGGCAAGATCGTCAGCGCCTTCGACATCGCCCGCGCGATGGCGCTGGGCGCGGATTGGTGCAACTCGGCGCGCGGCTTCATGTTCGCGCTCGGCTGCATCCAAGCCCAACACTGCCATGCCGACACCTGCCCGACCGGTGTGGCCACACAGGACCCGCTGCGTCAACAAGCGCTGGTGGTGCCTGACAAGACCCGGCGCGTGACCCACTTCCACCGCCAGACGCTGGAAGCGCTGCAGGAATTGGTGCAGGCCGCGGGCCTGAGCCACCCCGACCAGATCAGTGCCGCCCACATCATGCGGCGCGACAGCAACCAGGAAATGAGCTCCTTGGACCGTCAACTGGCCACAGTAGCCCCGGGCGCGCTGCTGGCCGCCGAGCGGGGCGAGGCCGACTGGCCGCTGGAGGTGTTCAGCCGCTACTGGCCGCTGGCCAGAAGCGACAGCTTTCAGGCCGCGAAAGCCTGAGCGCCTGAGCGCGGGAC
>CAMCTC010000015.1 GCA_945878355.1 Bordetella parapertussis
CCTGAGCTCGATTCAGGCCTCCCAGGCCGGTACTGCACGGCAAAGCAACCACTGCGTCAGCACCGGCTGCGGCGGCCTGGATCCGGCACGAGGACAGGTGCGGGATAGGGGCGCCTCCGGCGGCCCTGCCGGGGGCCTGATCAAGAAAACTCGGCAAACCAGCGGACCGATAGACTGCAGTTTTTGGCCAGATCAACTCAACCACCGCACAGCATCACTTCACGCCCGCTTCAGGCTCATACCTGGATTGGAAAATACTGCGCCGCGCAGTTGGCCGGGGCGATGCAGACGGTTCGCTTGACCGCGTCGATCACAAACGATTCCCAATGCGCCAGCGCTGCCGGCGCCTCGAGGTTCTCGCCCAGGAAGGATGACAGCGTGAACCGGTTGCTGAGGTAGAAGTAAGCCATCGAAGCGATCATCAGGTAGACGTCGCGGGCGCTGAGTTCGGCCCGGAACAGCGCCTGCTCGGCACCGGCGCGCAGCACGCTGTCGGTGATCGCAAGCACCGGCGACGAGTACTCTCGCACCCTGGCGCTCTTGGCGATGAACTTGCCGCGGTGCAGATTTTCGGTGTTGAGCAGCGTGATGAATTCGGGGTGCTTCTGGTAGTAACGCCAGACGAAGCGGATCACATCGCTCAGTGCTTGCAGAGGCTGGCTGATGTCCAGCGCCAACGTTTGTTCGGCCTCGTTGAATCGGCGATAGGTGTCTTCCAGCACCGCGACGAACAGCGCTTGCTTGCTGCCGAAGTAGTAATAGATCATGCGGTCGCAGGACTTGGCAGCGGTCGAGATCTGCTCGATCCGCCCGCCTGCGAAACCCTGCTTGGCAAACACCTTGGTTGCCGCGCGCAAGATGTTGTCACGCGTGGCTTGCGCCGCGAGTTCGCGCACACCAGCTTTGCGCCGAGCCGGTAGCGCGGTGGCACCGGCAGGCTTGCTGCGCGCGGTGGTGGCCATGACTTGAGGTATGGCCTAGGCCTATTGCTCGACGAAAGCGCGTTCGATCACGAAGTCGCCGGGCGTTGAGGTATTGCCTTCCTTGAAACCGCGCTGCGCCAGCATTGCTTTGAGGTCTTTGAGCAGCCCCGGGCTGCCGCAGATCATCACCCGGTCTTGCGCCGGGTCCAACGCGGGCAAGCCGAGGTCGGCCGTGAGCTTGCCCGACTCGACCAGGTCGGTGATGCGGCCGGTGTTGCGGAAAGCCTCACGCGTGACGGTGGGGTAGTAGCGCAGTTGGGCGCTGACCATCTCGCCCAGGAACTCATGCTGTTGCAACTCGTGGGTCAGGTAGTCGTGGTAGGCCAGTTCGGCGACCTCGCGCACACCGTGCACCAGGATCACTTGCTCGAAGCGCTCGTAGGTGGCTGGGTCGCGGACGATGCTCATGAAAGGCGCCATGCCTGTGCCGGTGCTCATCAGGTACAGGCGCTTGCCCGGCAGCAAGTAGTCGATCACCAACGTGCCGGTGGGCTTTCTGCCAACGACGATGCTGTCGCCGACCTGTATGTGCTGCAGCTTGCTCGTCAGCGGGCCGTCTTGCACCTTGATGCTGAGGAACTCGAGGTGCTCCTCGTAGTTGGCGCTGACGACGCTGTAAGCCCGCAGCAGCGGCTTGCCGTTGATGCGCAGGCCGATCATCGTGAAGTGGCCGTTCAGGAAGCGCAGCGACGGGTCTCGGGTGGTGGTGAAGGAGAACAAGCGGTCTGTCCAGTGGTGGACGCTGAGGACTTGTTCGTCGTTGAATGCGCTCATGGTGCTGTGTTGGGTCGCTGCGGGCTGCGAAAGTCGTCGGCGGTCCGTGCGCAAGCGCGGAATGCCTCCCGCCCTTGCGCTGACAGTGCCTTAAATGTAGTATCGACTACATCAATGTTTAGCAGGCACTACATGAAATACGGAGCCGCGGGTTCAGTCGATATTGTGCCCGAGCATTCGGGTTGTCCCGCAGTTGAGGGTCTGTTGGGTCTGGTGTCAGCCAATGCGGGGTTGGCCCATGGCTGATGCGGGCGCGCCGCAGCCCGCCTGGATCACACCGGCGCGCAACGAGCGCATGGCTGCACACAAGATCGAGTGCAACGCCTGTCCGGTGCTGTGCCAGATCAGCGAGGGCAAGGTTGGCGCCTGCGATCGCTACATCAACCAAGGCGGCGCGCTGCTGCGGGTTGACCCCTTGCTGCTGCTGCGCCAGCGTCTGGACGCTGGCGATGCCGCTGACGAGGTGCCCGAGTTGGTGGCTTTCCTGGCTGCGGACTCGGCGCCGCTGCCGCTGCTCGCCGGTGAGCCCGAGGTCTTCGTCACCGCGGTGGGTGCGTCGACCACTTACCCGGATTACAAGCCTGCGCCTTTCATCGTCTCATCACAGGTCGACGGCGTCGACATGGTCACGGTGGTCACCGAGGGCATCTTCAGCTACTGCAGCCTGAAGGTGAAGATCGACACCGACCGCTGGCTAGGCCCCGAGCAGGCCAATGTGCGCTGCCAGGGCGAGGTCGTCGGTCACGTCACGACAGCCGAGTACGGATCACAGATGCTCAGCCTGGGCGGCGTTCACCACATCACCGGAGGCAGCAAGAAAGAGGGTCGCGTCACGGTCGAGATGATGCAGTCGCTGGGCAACAAGCAGCCGGTGACCTTGGCGATCGAGGGTGGCGCCCAGGTGATGGTTCAGGCCGGCCGGGCACCGGTGGTCGACGGCGTGCCCGAGGTGCGGATGCGCGTGGGCTGCGGCTCGGCCACGGTGGGCATCTTCGCCCAGCAGTTCTGCGACCAGGCCGACGAAGTGGTGGTGGTCGACGACCACATCACCGGCGTGCTGACCGAGCATCAAGCCGGCCGCTGCCTTGGCATGCGGCCTTCGGGGCTGAAGATCCGCGGCCGCAAGAGCACGCCGGGGCGTTACTTTCAGGTGGCCAACCCGGGTACCGGCTGGGGCGGCACCGACATCGACGACCCGCTGGCCATCATCGAGGGCTGGGATCCGGCGCTGGCTTGGCCGGGACAGCGGCTGCTGATGGTCAGCACCACTGGCGAGCATGCGGCCTGGTATGTGCTGGACCAAAACCTGCAGCCGCAGCCCGCGGCGATGCCGGCCGAGGTGCACACCATTGTCGAGCGGATCGGCGAGAACTGCGAACCGTCGCTGAGCACGGTTTTGTTCGTCGGCGGCGCAGGCGGCAGCCTGCGTGCTGGCGTGACCGAAAACCCGGTGCAGCTGACGCGGGCGATCAAGCAAAGCCTGGTCAACGTGACTTGCGGCGGCGCGCCGGCCTATGTCTGGCCGGGCGGCGGCATCACGCTGATGGTCGATGTGATGCAGATGCCCGACAACAGTTTCGGTACCGTGCCGACGCCGGCAATCGTCGCGCCGATCGAGTTCAGCCTGCGCCTGGCAGACTTTCAGGCGCTGGGTGGGCACATGGCTTATGTGCGGCCGCTGGCCCAGGTGTTGGCCACCGGCGGCTGGCACCCGGACGGCGCACCGAGTGCGCGGCGCTTCATCGCGCAGGCTGCCGGCAACCCCTGGCCTTTACTGCCGTGAGCGTGGCGGCCCAGCGCGCGCAGTTGCCCGGCGGACGCTGGCACTTCCAACACGGGCCGATCGACATCGTGATCGCCGCCGAGGGTGAGGCGTCGGCGCTGCGCTGCGCGCACGCCGCGGCCTGGGCCCGCTTCGAGACCGTGCTGTCAGAGCTGGTGGCCGAATTGCCGCTGTTGCGCCGCCCTTTGTCTCGCGAGACCTGCCCGCTGGCAGGCGAGGTCGCGCGCCGGATGTGGGCTGCCTGCGCGCCGCTGGTGGTCGAAGCCGACGGCTACATCACGCCGATGGCTGCGGTCGCCGGCGCGGTCGCGCAGTCGCTGATCGGTTCGTACCATCGCGCGGGCATCGCCAGGGCCTGGGTCAACAACGGTGGCGACATTGCGCTGCACCTCAGCGCTGGCACCCAGGCCAGGGTCGGGCTGTACGCGGACCTCGCGGCATTCGACGTACAGGCCGCTGCGCGCAGCTTGGCGGGATGTTTGCGCACCGACGCGGGCTTCATGTTGCGCGCCGAGGACCCCGTGCGCGGCGTGGCCACCAGCGGCTGGCGCGGGCGCAGCCATTCGCGCGGCATCGCCGACAGCGTCACCGTGCTGGCCGGCAGTGCAGCGATGGCTGACGCTGCGGCCACCGTCATCGCCAACGCGGTCGATGCAGAGGCGCCTGGCATCGTTCGGCGCCCAGCTGACAGCTTGCGTGATGACAGCGACCTGGGTGCGATCGCCGTCACCGTCGCGGTGCCGGCGCTGCCCGACGATGTCGTGCAAGGCGCGCTGCAGCAAGGCCTGGACTGCGCGCGCCGACTGCAGCGCAGAGGCCTGGTGCATGCGGCGCTGCTGGTCTGTCAGGGTTCCCTCGCTCGGCTGCAGCCTGCGCAGGCCTTAGAGTCGGCGCTGGTTCAGTGATCAATCCATCACCTTGAGAATTCCCCCGCCATGAGCCTGATCGACATTCGCCGCGTCTTCACCCAGGTCGAAGACATTTACCACGAGGGTGGACCGCGCTCGGCCATGCCCTTGCGCCGTGGCGCGATCGCCGCAGTGCTGACCAACCCCTATGCAGGTCGCTATGAGCCCGACATCCTGCCCTTGATGGCCGCGCTCAACCCCGTCGGACTGGACTTGGCGCGCCGCTTGCTGGCGGCGCTGGGCGTTGCGGCCGACCGCATCCAGGGCTATGGCAAGGGCGCGATCATCGGTGCCGCTGGTGAACTCGAGCATGGGGCGCTCTGGCATGTGCCGGGCGGTTATGCGATGCGCGAGTTGCTGGGGTGGAAGGGTGATGCAGCGGCTTATGCCAAAGGCATCTCCAGTGGCGGCCAAAGCGGCAACGCGCTGGCCCTCGTGCCCAGCACCAAGAAGGTCGGCGGCCCAGGTGCGACGCTGGATGTACCGCTGACCCACATCAACGCCTGCTATGTGCGCAGCCACTTTGACGCGATGGAAGTGCGGGTGCCCGGTGCGCCGCGGTCCGACGAGATGGTTGTGTTCCTGGCGATGAGCACCGGGCCTCGGATCCATGCCCGGATCGGCGGTCTGGCCGCAGACGATATTGCCAAGTGGGACGGCCAACGATGACCTACCTCCTTAGCGCCTGCGGCGCTACCCCTCAAGAGGGCCGAGACCGGACCTGCTGGGTCCAGTGGACACGGCTTGCCAAGAACACCACCTCTGGAGCCATCGCAACATGACCGCAAACATCCCGAGCTATGTCCGCAAGATCGTCGTCCAGGTCGACGAGATCCACCGCGAAATGGGCCGTGACATCGCGCCGCCGACGCGCCGTGCGCTGGCGATGGCGGTGATCGCCAACCCGTACGCCGGCCGCTACGCCGAGAATCTCGATGCGCTGATCGCCATCGGCGAGGAACTCGGCGGGCTGCTCGGCGACCGCTGCGTGCAGGCGCTGGGCATCACGCCAGCGCAAGCCCAGAGCTACGGCAAGGCGGCGATCGTCGGCGAGGCTGGCGAACTCGAGCACGCCGCCGCGATCCTGCACCCCAAGCTCGGCGCACCGCTGCGCATCGCGGTTGAAAGAGGCGCTGCGCTGGTGCCTTCGGCCAAGAAGCAGGGCGGCCTGGGCACCGCAGTGGACGTGCCACTGGGCCACAAGGACGCGGCTTTCGTTCGCAGCCATTTCGACGCGATCGAGGCCCGGATCGGCGACGCGCCGCGCGCTGGCGAGATCCTGGTCGCCGTGGCCGTGACCGACAGCGGCCGACCCTTGCCGCGCATCGGCGGCCTGCAAGCCCATGAGATCAAAGGCCAGGACGGTCTGCGCTGACGCGCAGACCGGGCCGAGCCCATTCGCCCGTGACCGTTGTCTTCAATCTATTTCAAAAAGGTTCACCCCATGACCCGACTTCCCCTGACCACTGCGCTGCTGTCTTTGGCGCTGTTGGCTGCCGTGCCCGCCCATGCCCAGGGCGTGATCAAGATCGGTGAGGTCAACAGCTACAAAGTCCAGCCAGCCTTTCTCGAGCCCTACAAAAAGGGCATGGAACTCGCGGTCGAGGAGATCAACGCCGGCGGTGGCCTCATCGGCAAGAAGCTGGTGCTGATCACGCGTGACGACAACGGAGCGCCGGGCGACGCGGTGCGCGCTGCCGAGGAATTGGTCTCGCGCGAGCAGGTCGACGTGCTGACCGGTGGCTTCCTGTCCAACATCGGCCTGGCGCTGACTGATTTCGCCAAGCAGAAGAAGTTCTTCTACCTTGCTTCGGAGCCCTTGACCGACAAGATCGTCTGGGGCAGTGGCAACAAGTACACCTACCGGCTGCGGCCGTCGACCTATATGCAGTCGGCGATGCTGGTGCCCGAGGCCGTCAAGCTGAAGAAGAAGCGCTGGGCCGTCGTCTACCCCAACTACGAGTACGGCCAGTCGGCGGTGGCTACTTTCAAGGCGCTGCTCAAGGCCGCGCAGCCCGACGTCGAGTTCGTTGCCGAACAAGCGCCGCCATTGGGCAAACTCGACGCCGGCAGTGTGGTGCAGGCGCTGGCCGACGCCAAGCCCGACGCGATCTTCAATGTGCTGTTTGGCGCCGACCTGTCCAAGTTCGTGCGTGAGGGCAACACCCGTGGCCTGTTCCAGGGCCGCGAGGTCGTCAGCATGCTGACCGGCGAGCCCGAGTATCTCGATCCGCTGAAGGACGAAACCCCGAACGGCTGGATCGTCACCGGCTACCCCTGGTACGGCATCCAGACGCCCGAACACAAGGCCTTCTTCCTGGCCTACCACCGCAAGTACAACGACTATCCGCGTCTGGGATCGGTGGTGGGCTACGCGGCGATCCAGTCGCTCGCTGCGGGCATCACCAAGGCCAAGAGCACCGACACCGAGAAGCTGGTCGCAGCGTTCAAGGGGCTGGAACTGATGACGCCGTTTGGCAAGACGGTCTACCGGAAGCAGGACAACCAGTCGACGATGGGAGCCTATGTCGGCAAGACCAAGAACGACAAGGGCAAGGGCACGATGGTCGACTATGTCTACCTCGATGGCGCGAAGTACCAGCCCAGCGATGCCGAGGTCAAGAAGCTGCGGCCGGCGGACTGATGCAGAACAGAGTGGGTGAGGCTTGTTGGTGATGGATGCAGGCGGGGCAGGGTGGCTGGGTGCATCGGGCACTTTGCAGTCATTGATGCCTTGCCTCGGGACCCGGCATTCAAAGTGCAGTGCGCGAGCATCAGGCCGGACTGGCGTGTTCTGCTCCGTGTCCCCCGCCGTCGGCAAAAACCGCCGACGGCTCCTCCTCTACCGACGCAGAACACGCCAACCCGTCCTGATGCGCCTCCACTGTCGGTGCCCTGGCACGTCGGTCCCACGACGCAATGCGAGAAGCTGGATGGGCCGAGGGCGCCGAGTGGCCGGATGCCGGAGGTAAAGGAGGAGCCGGCGGCTGCTCTTGCCGGCGGCGGAGGAAACGGAGGCAGCCGGCCACCCGGTGGCCTCGGCCTCGCTCCACCCCAGCAGGCGGCAGCAATCGATCGCTGCCAAAGAAGCAGCCTATCGCAAGGTCTGCTCGGTTCCCCAAGCAGCCCGCACGAACTTGATTTGGGTGTACCCAAGCTCTGATTTCTGGACCGCGAAGCGACATGGATTTTTCCGGATTACTCGTCCAACTGCTCAACGGCTTGGCCGGCGCGTCGTCGCTGTTCCTGGTCGCGGCCGGGCTGTCGCTGATCTTCGGCGTCACGCGCGTCGTCAACTTCGCGCATGGCTCGTTTTTCATGCTGGGCGTCTACATCGCCTACAGCCTGGTGGAGCGCTTTGGCGCAGGGCTGGGCTTCTGGCCCGCGCTGGCGCTGTCGGCGCTCGCCACGGGTGCGATCGGCGCGCTGGTCGAGGTGGTCGTGCTGCGACGGATTTACCGTGCGCCCGAGTTGTTCCAACTGCTCGCGACCTTCGCGCTGGTGCTGGTGATCAAGGACGCAGCGCTGTGGCTGTGGGGGCCCGAGGATTTGCTGGGACCCCGCGCGCCGGGGCTGTCCGGTGCGGTCGACATCCTGGGCCGGCGCTTTCCCAGCTACGATTTGCTGTTGATCGTCGTCGGCCCGCTGGTGCTGGGCGCGCTGTGGCTGCTGCTCAAGCGCACCCGCTGGGGCATGCTGGTGCGCGCGGCGACGCAGGACCGCGAAATGGTCGGTGCGCTCGGCGTGAACCAGGCTTGGCTGTTCACCAGCGTGTTCGCACTCGGCGCGATGCTCGCGGGCTTGGGCGGCGCGCTGCAACTGCCGCGCGAGCCGGCTTCGCTCAACCTCGATCTATTGACCATTGGCGACGCTTTCGTCGTCGTCGTGGTCGGCGGCATGGGCTCGATCCCGGGGGCTTATGTCGCCGCGCTGCTGATCGCCGAAATCAAGGCGATGTGCGTCGGGCTGGGCACGGTCCAGGCTTTTGGTGTCGATTTCAGTTTTTCCAAACTCACGCTGGTGGCCGAATTTCTGGTGATGGCTGTCGTGCTGGTGTGGCGGCCCTGGGGCTTGATGGGGCGGCCGCAGGCGCCCAGCCGAAACAGCGCGGCGATCGAGCCGCCGCTTCGCCCTGCGAGCCGGCTGTTGCTGGGCGCTGCCGCACTGGCGGCTGTCGGCTTGCTGCTGCTGCCGCTTGCCACGACCGGCAGCCCTTATGTCACGGTGCTCGCGATCGACTTGCTGACCGCCGCGTTGTTCGCCGCCAGCCTGCACTTCATCATGGGGCCGGCGGGTATGCATTCGTTCGGCCATGCGGCTTACTTCGGGCTGGGGGCTTACGCCGCCGCACTGCTGATGCTAAAGGCGGCTTGGCCGATGGAGGCCGCGCTCGCAGCCGCACCGCTGGCCGCTGGCTTGGGCGCAGCGGTGTTCGGATGGTTCTGCGTTCGTTTGTCGGGCGTCTACCTGGCAATGCTCACGCTCGCGTTCGCTCAGATCGTCTGGTCGGTCACCTTCCAGTGGGACGAACTCACCGGTGGCAGCAATGGTCTGACTGGCGTCTGGCCGGCAGCCTGGCTGGCCGACAAGCGTAGCTATTACTTCCTGACGCTGGCGCTGGTGGCCGGCGGCGTGCTGGCGCTGCGCCGAATGCTGTTCTCGCCTTTCGGCTACGCGATGCGTGCTGGTCGCGACTCACCGCTGCGGGCTGACGCGATCGGCATCGACGTGCCGCGCATCCAGTGGGCGGCATTCGTCGTCGCGGCGCTGTTTGCCGGGCTGGCCGGTTCGCTCTATGCCTTCAGCAAGGGCAGCCTGTCGCCCGACAGCCTGGGGGTGGGTAAATCGGTCGATGGTCTGGTGATGGTCTTGCTGGGCGGGGTGCAGACGCTGGCCGGACCTGTGGTCGGCGCGGTCAGCTTCACCTGGCTGCAAGACACGGTGGCACGCAGCACCGACTACTGGCGCGCCATGCTGGGCGGCATCGTGTTGCTGCTGGTGTTGGCGTTCCCGCAAGGCATTGCGGGTTTTGTCGGCCAGCTGGCTGATCGATTGATCGAGCGCCGCCGGAGCGGCGCATGAGCTTGCTCAGCGTCACCGGTCTAGGCAAGTCCTTCGGCGGCAACCGTGCCGTCGATGGCATCGATTTTTCGGTTGCACCGGGCGAGTTGCTCGCGCTGATTGGCCCCAACGGCGCGGGCAAATCGACGACCTTCAACATGGTCAACGGCCAACTCAAGGCCGACACGGGTTCGATCCGTCTGGATGGCCAGGAGTTGATCGGTCGCAAGCCGCGCGAGATCTGGAAGCTCGGCGTGGGCCGTACTTTCCAGATCGCCGAGACCTTTGCCTCTCTGACCGTGGTCGAGAACGTGCAGATGGCGCTAATCTCGGCCGACGCCCGCTTGTTCTCGTTCTGGCGCCGGGCGGCGGCCTATCGCCGCGCTGATGCGCTGGCCTTGCTCGACCAAGTCGGCATGGCGCCGCAGGCCGACCGACCCTGCAGCGTGCTGGCCTACGGCGATGTCAAGCGGGTCGAGCTGGCGATCGCGCTGGCCAACAACCCGAAGCTGCTGCTGATGGACGAGCCCACCGCCGGCATGGCGCCGGCCGAGCGCCATGCGTTGATGGCATTGACCAAGCGTCTGGTGGTCGAGCGTGGCCTGGGCGTGTTGTTCACTGAGCACAGCATGGACGTGGTGTTCGCCCATGCTGACCGGCTGATCGTGCTGGCGCGCGGTCGCTTGATCGCGCAGGGCCGGCCGGCCGAGATCCGTGACGACCCGCAGGTCCAGGCGGTCTACTTTGGCAGTGGCAAGACCTTCGAGAAGGAGGGCGGCGCATGAACCCAGTGAACGAGGTCTTGCTCGAAGCCAAGCGGCTGTCAGCCTGGTACGGTGCGGCGCAAATCTTGTTCGACGTCGACCTGCAGGTGCGGCGCGGCGAGGTGGTCGCGCTGATGGGGCGCAACGGCGCGGGCAAGAGCACCACGCTCAAGGCCTTGATGGGTATGCTGGCGCGGCGCGACGGCCAAGTGAGCTTCATGGGCCGCGACATCAGCAGTGCCGAGCCGCATGTGATCTCCCGCGCCGGTCTCGGTTTCGTGCCGGAGGACAGACGCATCTTCGCCGACCTGACTGTGTTGGAAAACCTCGAGGTCGCGCGCCAGCCGCCGCGGCGTTGGCCCGACGGCAGTGCTGCGCCGAGCTGGACCCCTGCAGCCTTGTTCGAGCTGTTTCCCAACCTCGGCGAGATGCCCGACCGTCCTGGAGCGCGCATCAGCGGCGGCGAGCAGCAGATGCTCACGGTCGCAAGAACCCTGATGGGCAATCCCTTGCTGGTGCTGCTAGACGAGCCCAGCGAGGGTGTCGCGCCGCTGATCGTCGAGCAGATGGTGCGGATGATCCTGGCGCTCAAGCGCCAGGGCGTCAGCATTCTGCTGTCCGAGCAGAACATGCACTTCGCCGAGCTGGTGTCTGACCGTGCCTATGTGCTCGAGAAAGGCCAGATTCGCCACCAGGCCACGATGGCCGATCTGGCTGCGAACGAAGAGGTGCGCAGGGCGTACCTGTCGATGTGAGTCATCCATGGTTCAGCCGGCAACGCGACCGATCCCCCCATCGATAGCCCTGCGGGTGAACGGCCGGATCGAACACCTGGCCGTGGACGGCGCGGTGCCGCTGCTGACCGTGCTGCGCAACGACCTGGGGTACAACGGCCCGAAGTACGGCTGCGGCCTCGGTCAGTGCGGTGCCTGCATGGTGCTGGTGGACGGCGTGGCCGCGCGTGCCTGCGCGATCCCGCTGGCCGGGGTCGCGGGGCGCGAGGTGATCACGCTAGAAGGCCTGGGCCGCCTCGCCGGGCTTTGCACCTCAGCTGACGAACTGCACCCTGTGCAAAAAGCCTTCATCGCGACCCAGGCCGCGCAGTGCGGCTACTGCCTCAACGGCATGATCATCGCCACCGTCGCGCTGCTGCGTCGCCATCCGCGGCCCACCGAGGCGCAGGCGCGGTCTGCGCTGTCGCACAACCTGTGCCGCTGCGGCAGCCATCTCGAGATTCTGGCTGCGGTGCAGCTTGCGGCGCAGTGGATGGCCGAATCGTCGCCAGCGTCGGACCCTGCGCTGTGATCGCGTCGCCCCGCGTCTGGCGCAGCCGCGCCGATTTCCGCGCCGCGCCCGATGCGCTGCTGGTGCTGCGCCAGCCACCGGTGCCGCCGCCGCCGACCCCGGGCCAGCCGGCCATCGTCGGGGCCAATCCGGCCGAGGGGCTGGAGGTCTTGCTCGCGCTGTACGCCGCTGGCGGCGGCCGGGCCGCGGCGATCGCGCTGGTCGGCCATGTCGACCTGGGCACCGGCATCGCGACGGCCTATGGCCAGATCGCTGCCGAGGAGCTTGACCTTGCGCCCGACCAGGTCCAAGTGATCCTGGGCGACACGGCGCGCGCGCCCAACCAGGGCCCGACGATCGCAAGCACCTCGATCCAGCGCCATGCCGAGCCTTTGCGCCTGGCCGCAGCCCAGGCCAGGGCCTGGTTGGTTGCCGAGGCCGCCGCGCGCTGGGGCCTGCGGGCGCAGGACTTGCGCAGCGCCGACGGCGTGCTGCACGCACCCGATGGCCGCCGGCTGGCTTACGCGGAGCTGCTGGTCGGCCGCCATGTCGAGTTGATGCTCGACGACGCGACCGTCACCAAGCCTGAAGCCGATTACCGGGTGGTCGGGCGCTCGATCCCGCGCATCGACCTGACGGTCAAGGCCAGCGGGGGCGATGTCTATGTCCACGACATGCGGCTGCCCGGCATGTTGCACGGCCGGGTGCTGCGCCCGCCCTATGCCGGGGTAGACGCCGGCGATTTCGTTGGCCGATCGCTGCTGAGCGTCGACGAGGCCTCGATCGCCCAGCTGCCGGGCATCGAAAAGCTGGTCGTGATCGGCGACTTCATCGGCATCGTCGCCGAGCGCGAAGAGCAGGCCGAGGCTGCGGTCCATGCGCTGGCGGTGACCTGGGCGCCATTCACCCCGCTGCCGCCGCTGGCCGATCTGGCCCAGGCGATCAGCGCCCACCCCAGCCGACCGCGGATGGTGGCGCAGCATGGCGATGTCGAGTCGGCACTGGACCAGGCGACGCAGCGCCTAGACCGCAGCTATGTCTGGCCTTACCAGATGCACGCGTCGATCGGACCGTCTTGCGCGCTGGCCGACTGGCGTGGCGATGGGCCTGATGCGCAGGCCACGGTCTGGACCGGCAGCCAGAACCCGCATGTGCTGCGCGCCGACCTCGCACTGCTCACCGGTCTGGCCGACACCGCGATCGAGGTGATCCGGCTCGAAGCATCGGGCTGCTACGGTCGCAACAGCGCCGACGACGTGGCCGCCGATGCGCTGCTGCTGTCGCGCGCGGTGGGTCGACCGGTGCGGGTGCAGCTCAGCCGCGAGCAAGAACACGCGTGGGAGCCCAAGGGCGCGGCCCAGCTGATGCAGGTGCGCGGCGGGTTGGCAGCGGATGGCTCGCCTGCGGGTTACGACTTCGCCACCAGCTACCCGAGCAACGGCGCGCCGACGCTGGCCTTGCTGCTGACCGGCAAGGTCTCGGCTGTTGCGCAGGCCTACGAAATGGGCGACCGCACGTCGGTGCCGCCTTATGCCTATGCCCACCAGCGCATCACTGTCAACGACATGGCGCCTATCCTGCGCGCCAGCTGGTTGCGCGGCGTCTCGGCGTTGCCCAACGCCTTCGCCCACGAGAGCCACATCGACGAGCTCGCCAGCGCTGCCGGTGTCGACCCGGTGGCCTACCGCTTGCGCTACCTGCACGACGATCGCGCTGCCGAGTTGGTTCGCGCCACCGCGGCCAAGGCCGGCTGGTTGCCGCACAGCGCGCCGCAATTGCGTGCATCGGATGGCGATTGGCTGCAAGGCCAGGGCTTTGCCTATGCCCGCTACATCCACAGCAAGTTCCCTGGTTTCGGCGCGGCCTGGGCGGCCTGGGTTGCCGATGTGCAGGTCAACCGAGTCACCGGCGAGGTGCATGTCGCGCGGGTGGTGGTGGGCCACGACGCCGGGCTGATGATCAACCCCAAGGGCGTCGAGCAGCAAGTCCACGGCAATGTGTTGCAGACCACCAGCCGCGCGCTGATGGAGCAGGTCCGGGTTGACCCGGTCACGCGCACGGTGGCAAGCCGGGAGTGGGGCAGCTACCCGATCCTGAGCTTCCGAGAGGTGCCGGTGGTCGAGGTGATGCTGATGCCAAGGCCCGGCGAAGCGCCGCTGGGTGTCGGTGAATCGGCCTCGGTGCCGGGCACTGCAGCGATCGCCAACGCGATCTTCGACGCCACCGGCGTTCGATTCCGCAACCCACCGTTCACGCCCGAGGTGGTTCGTGCGGCGCTCAACCCCTTGCCGCCTCCCGCCGCGCCCACGGTTCCGATCGCAGAGGTGGTGGCGATGGCAAATGACCCGCAGCGCCGTCGCAAGCCGCGCTGGGCGCTGGCGGGTGCGATCGCCACCGGGCTGGTCGGGCTGGCGGCGGCAGCGCTGGGTTGGCGAACCGCGATCGCGCCGGTGCAGGCCAGCGCGAGCGGTGTCTACAGCGCTGCGCTGGTCGCGCGTGGCCAGCAGCTCGCGGCGGTCGGTAACTGCGTGGCATGCCACACCGCCGAAGGCAGGCTGCCGGGTGCCGGCGGCCGAGCGCTGGCCACACCCTTTGGCACGGTCTACAGCACCAACCTGACGCCGGATGCAGCCACCGGCATCGGCCGCTGGTCGTTCTCGGCCTTCCAGCGCGCGATGCGCGAAGGCTTGTCGCGCGACGGCAGCCACCTCTACCCGGCTTTCCCCTACACGGCTTTCACGCAGACCAGCGACGAGGACTTGACGGCGCTCTACGCTTGGCTGATGTCACGCCCGGCGGTCGCGGCCAGCGTGCCCAAGACCCGGTTGGTTTGGCCTTTCAACTGGCGAGCGCTGATGGGTCTGTGGAACGCGGTCTACCTGCAACCCGGCCCGGTCGCGTTGACCGTGCCGCGCAGCGCGCAGTGGCAGCGCGGCGCTGAACTCGTCAATGGCCTGGGCCACTGCAGCGCCTGCCACACGCCGCGTGACGCCTTGGGCGGTGAACGCGCCAGCCGGTCCTACCTGGCCGGTGCGTTGGTCGATGGCTGGGAGGCGCCGCCGCTGGGCGCGCTGAGCCGATCGCCACTGCGCTGGACCGAGGCCGCGATGCTGCAATACCTGCGACAGGGCCACCACCCCGAGCACGGCATCGCCGGCGGATCGATGGCCGAGGTGGTGCGTGGGCTGGCCGGTGCGGCCGAGTCCGATCTGCAGGCGATGGCGCATTACCTGGTGTCGCTGCAGCCCGACCGCGCGCCGATATTGGCTGCGACGCTGGTGGCGCAGGCCGCAGCGCGTGCCGCTGCGCTGCCGGGCCCGGCCCAGCGATTGTTCGAATCGGCCTGCGGTGCTTGCCACCACGACGGTGACGGCCCCGAGGTGCTGGGGCTGAACCAGCCGCTCGCGCTCAACACCAATCTGCACAGCGAGCGGCCCGACAACCTGATCCGCACGGTGCTCGACGGCATCTGGCAGCCGGCCTATGTCGCGATCGGCCACATGCCGGCTTTCGGTCGGGCGCTGGACGACCAGCAGATCGCCGAACTCGCTGCGTACTTGCGACTGCGCTTCGCCCCCGACCGGCCAGCCTGGACCGACTTGGCTGGCGTGGTGGCCAGGCTGCGCGAGGCGGGCCGCTAAAGCCTGCGCCAGCAGGTCTCAGCGACCGACTTGGCCGAAAGCCACTGCCCAGGTCAGCGACGCGACCGGGCTGGAGCCGCCGCCGCGCAGCGATGCTGCACGTCCGAGACCCAGCCGCCATTGCTGAGCGCTGCCCACAGGTGCCAGGCCGGCCCATATCAGGCCCTGGACGATCGCGCCGCTGACGCCTTGAACCCCGGCACCGCCCGCACCGCCGACCAACAATTCGGCGCCGACTTGCCAAGGCGCGGGCAGCGAGGTGCTGGCCCAGCCGGCACCGATCAGGCCGACCGAGTAAGCGCCGGCCTGGCCGCCATAAGCGCTGTGCGCCTGGGCGCTGGCATAGAGCTCGGGCGTCAGCCAGCGGTTCAGGATCAGACCCAGGGTCTGGATCGATGGCTTGCTGCCGTCGCGACGCGCCACGTCGAACATCTTCTGCAGGCTGCCCGCCCATTCGGTGCGCACGACGGTGCCGCTGCGTCCGGGCGTGGAGGGCAGGGCGGCCGGCTCGAGGTCGGTGGCAATCCAGAGCTCGGTGACATGCCCGCGCAAGCCCGGGGCCGGTCCTTGGATCCGACCGAACGAGGCGCCAGCCTCCCAGCCTGGTGCCAGTTTTGCGCTCAGCGTGCCTTCGAGTCTGGCCATCAAGCCGCCGCCCGTGGGGACACCGCCGCCGCCGCCCAAGCCGAGGCTGGCACGTGCGCCCAAGCGCAATCGCTCTCCCAAGGACAGCTCGCGGCCGACAAAGCCCAGAATTTCCATGTAACCGGCGACGTCCTGCCGCACTGCGGCAGCGGCCGACAGGCCCCAGAGATCGCCTTGGTCGTTCAGGCGCTGTGCCGCCCGAGCGCCGACCAGCGGGAAGTCCATCGCCTGGGCAGCGCCGCGCAGCCGGACCTGCGTGTGGGTCAGCGCGACCTGGTCGAAACCCAGCCCGCTGCGCTGTTCGGCTGGCACCCGTTCGCCGACCCGGCCCAGCGCCTGAACTCTGAAGTCTGTCTGCCACTGTGCGACCAGACCGACCTGCTGGCTGCGGATCGCGGTGCCAGGAAACTGCACCGCCGACACCGACAAGCCCGCGCGCAGTGGGCCGAAATCCTGTAGCAGCGAGATCGACGGCCGCAGCATCAAACCATTGCCCACCGGCGCACCGGCGCCGCCGCCGCCGCCCACAGCCAGGCCGGCGAGCAGTTCCAGATCCGGTCTCAAGGTCCAGCGTTGCTGCAGCTCGGCACCCAGCACGAACAGGCCGCCGCGTTGACCGCTGGCCGCGCCGTAGACCACCGGGCCGAGCCAGATGCCTGGCCGCAGCTCGAACAAGACCTCAGCGGCGGCCAGCCCCATGCGTTCTCGGCCGGGCAGCTTGAGGGACTCGAAGCCGGTCAGCACCGACACCGGCATGGCCGAGCCGGCTTCGTTGGCCTGGGCTGGCAGCCCGCACAGCAGGGCCGATGCCAGCGCCAACGACCGGGTCCAGGTCTTGCCGGCGGTCGAGGTCATGGTAGGTCCAATTGTTGAGGGTTTGATAAGGGCCGAGAACGCAAGTTCTGGATGGATTGGGTGTTCATCGCCAAGCCGCCAGGCCAGCCAAGGCCAGCGGCAGGCCTAGCGCGGCCAACAAGGTGGAAACAGTGACCAGCCCTGCAACATAGGCGCCGCTGCCACCCATCCGGACCGCGAGCACATAAGCGCTGCTGGAGGTGGGCAAGGCCGCGAAGGCGACGATCACCGCTTGCTGTGCCGGCGGCAGCTTCATGCCGACCACCAGCGCGATCGCGAGCAAAGGCAAGGCTGCATGGCGGATCGCCAGCAGACCAAGGGCCAGTCTGGGCGCTTCACCCAGCGCGCCCAGGCGAAGTCCCGCGCCCACGGCCATCAGGCCCAATGGCAGTGCAGCGCCCCCGATGCGCGACAGCGTGATCGACGCCAACTCTGGCAACTGCAGTCCAATCAGGTTGGCCAACAAGCCAGACAAAGTTGCGACGATCAGCGGGTTGCGCAGCAACTCCTTGAAATATCCTTGGCCGCCTTGTCGTGCCAGCGGCCAGACCGCGGCGATGTTGCAAAGGGGTACGCACAAGGACATCAACATCGCCACCCAGGCCAGCCCGGGTGCGCCGGCCAAGCGCTCGGACAGCGCCAGTGCGACATAGCTGTTGAATCGGAAGGCGCATTGCGCGCCGCTGGCATGCAGCCTCGCGTCCACCCCAGGCAATCGACCCAGAGCCCATGCCAGCGCAATGCCGCAGGCGATCACAGCCAGCCCGGCGCTGCCCAAGGCCAACAGGTCGCCGGGATGCAACGGGTTGCGTGTGATGGCGTGAAAAAGCAGCAGCGGAAACAGCAAGTAGTACACCAGCCGCTCGACCGCATCCCAGACCGGGCGACCCAGTGCGGTATGGCGGCAAATCAGGTAACCGAGTGCAATCAGCACAAAGTCGGGCAGCAGTATCAACAGATCGGACATCGCCAGAGTGTGCCAGCGTCGGCCGGCCAGATGCTGTCGCGAGTGGCGATGAGGTCAGCCGGATGGGTGTCGGCGGCGTTAAGCCTGGACCGACTGGCCTATCCATTGAGCAACATGATCTCTCGAACCTCCTTGTCAAGATGCTGCTTGTGGGCCTTTGCCCGACGTCGTCTGCTACTGGCGAGCTTGCTCCTGCCTATCGCGTTGGCTTGCTCTGCTGCTGAAGCGCAGAACCCGATCGGCGGCATTCGCTTCGACCCCAGCGTTCAACTGGCCGGCCAGGTCTTGCAGCTCAACGGCACCGGGTTACGGGCTCGGTTCTGGATCAAGGCTTATGCCGCAGGCCTGTACCTCGGTCAGCGGGCCCAGAGTGCCGATGCGGCGCTGACCCAGCCTGGCGCCAAGCGGCTACAGCTGCGCATGTTGCTGGCGGTGCCGGCGGCCGAGTTCGTCAAGGCCTTGCATCTGGGCGTTGCGCGCAACAACCCGCCTGAGTTGCAAGCCAGGTTGGCGGAACGGGTAGCGGCGTTCGACGCGATGCTCACGCCATTGGGCGAGGTCAGGAAGGGCGACACCGTCAACCTCGACTTCCTGCCAGGTCGGGGCTTGCTGTTCTTTCACAACGGTCGCTTGCTGGGCCCCGCCATCGCCGGCGATGAGTTCTACAACGCGTTGTTGCGCGTCTTCGTCGGCGAGCATGTCAGCGACGAAGGATTGCGCGCTGGACTGCTGGGTCAGTCCTGACCCGCGGCGGCGCACAATCGTGGGCTTAGGGCCAGCAAGGCCTGGTTGAATTTGGAGACTTTCTCGACATGAAGCGATTTCTGCTGATCACTTTGGCCATTGCGGTGGCACCCCTGGCCGTGCTTGCGCAGCCTTATCCCAACAAGCCGGTCAGGCTGGTCGTGCCATTTGCGCCAGGCGGCACCACCGACATCGTTGCCCGGGTGCTGGCCGAAAAAATTGGGCCGGCCTTGGGTCAGCCGCTGATCGTCGAGAACAAGGCCGGTGGCGGTGGTTCGGTCGGTGCCAACGACACCGCCAAATCCGTGCCCGATGGTTACGCGCTGGGCATGGCCACGGTGTCTACGACGGCGGCCAATCCGGCGATCAATGCCAAGATTCCGTACAACCCGATCACCGACTTCACGCCTATCACCAATGTCGCTGCCACACCCAATGTGATCGCTGTCCACCCATCGTTCCCGGCCAGGGATTACAAAGGATTTCTGGCCGAATTGAAGAAGAACCCAGGCAAGTACAGTTTTGCCAGCTCGGGTACCGGCGGCATCGGTCACCTGCAAATGGAGTTGTTCAAGAACCTGTCGGGCACTTTTGTCACCCACATCCCGTACCGTGGCGCGGGTCCAGCGCTCAACGACACGGTGGCTGGTCAGGTGCCGATCATTTTCGACAACATGCCTTCGGCGCTGCCGTTCATCAAGGACGGTCGGCTGGTGGCGATCGTCGTCGCCGCTCCCAGCCGCTTGACGCAACTGCCCAATGTACCGACCTTCAAGGAAGTCGGACTCGAGCCAGTCAACCGCATGGCTTATTACGGCATTTACGGCCCCAAAGGTCTGTCCAAAGAGGTTGTTGACAAGGTCTACGCGGCGGTCAAGAAGACCACTGAACAGGCCGACGTGAAGAAGCGCATCGAGGAAACCGGATCGCTGGTGGTGGCCAACACGCCAGCTGAATTCGCGGCCCAGATCAAGGCTGAATTCGAGGTCTACAAGGGTGTGGTCGAAGCCCAGAAACTCAGGCTCGATTGAATCCGATCGGCTGCCAATGCCTCCCCTAGACAACGGTCCCGGCCTGCCACCTGCCAGCCAGGCTTTGATCGCACGCTTTGTCGATGCTCTGTGGATCGAGGATGGACTGGCCAAGCTCACCCTCGAGGCCTACCGGCGTGACTTGACGCTCTACGCCCATTGGCTGTCTGACACTGCGGACCGCGCGATCGTCACCAGTACGGAGTCCGACCTGCTGGCTTACATGGCCCACCGCCATGCAGGCAGCCGGGCGACCAGCGCGAACCGACGCCTGACGGTGTTCAAGCGCTTCTTTCGCTGGGCGCTGCGCGAGCGCTTGGTGGCCGAGGACGCCAGCCTGCGCCTGGGCAGTGCAAAGACGCCGATGCGGGTCCCCAAGGTGTTGTCAGAGGCCCAGGTCGAGGCCTTGCTCGACGCGCCGGACGTGGCTGAACCACTGGGTTTGCGCGACCGTGCGATGCTCGAGTTGATGTACGCCAGTGGCTTGCGCGTGAGTGAGTTGGTGGGCATCGCCACAGTGCGGGTGGGATTGAGCGAGGGAGTCTTGCGTGTGGTGGGCAAGGGCAGCAAGGAGCGCCTGGTGCCGTTTGGCGCTGAGGCGCAGGACTGGATCGAGCGCTACCTGTCTCAGGCCCGCGAGGCCATCTTGGGCGGGCAGCGAAGCGATTCGCTGTTCGTCACGGCGCGCGGTGCAGCGATGACGCGCCAGATGTTCTGGTCACTCGTCAAGCGCCATGCGCTGACCGCGGGTATCCGCGTTCCCTTGTCGCCGCACACCTTGCGCCACGCGTTTGCCACCCATTTGCTCAACCATGGCGCAGATTTGCGTGCGGTGCAGTTGTTGCTGGGCCATGCGGACATTGCCACGACCACCATCTACACCCATGTCGCGCGCGAGCGCCTGCGGCTGCTTCATGCGCAGCACCATCCGCGCGGATAGCTGTTCAGGTCCCGCGGCGAAAGCTCGCGGCGAGGTTCAGGACGACTCTTTTTCCTGCAGCGTCACGCCCAGCAAGCCATGCGCTGGCAGTCTGATCAACGAGCCTTGAAAGTACAGTTGCATCTGCGCCAACTGCGGCGAATGCAGTTGCCAAGGCGGTCGTCCGTGAAAGCTCTGGCCTCTTTCCTCACCGAAGACATGGCGCCATGCTTGCCCGCCGGCGTCGCGCACACAGACCACCTGTCCTGTTGCGCCGACGACGTAGACCATGCCGGCGCCCTTCAAGGCCTTGGGGGCCTGGAGTTCGGCGAAGCCGGCACCTGCCATGTCGCATTCGTTGTCGGTCTTGGCCGGCACGGAATCCACGACATGAATCGCCGGTGGAGATTGCACCGTTGGCCCTATCGGGGCACCCTGTGCGGCAGCGGTGGTCATGACGGGCATCGCAGCGCTCTCGAGCGACGACGGTTCAAGCTTGGTGCGGTCTGATGAAAAGCCGATCACCGTCGCCCAAACACCGAGCATCAGCAGGGTCAGCCCCGCAGCGCCTGCCAGCTTGAGCTGTCGTGGCAGGCGCGCCTTGATCTCCGTTTGCCCAAGTGAGACAAACACAGAGCGCAGTCTGACCAAGAACCAACCCTGCCGGTGATGACCCTCGGGCATCGGCACAGGCGCTGCAGAAGTTCCTGCGATGACCACAGCGGGCGTCACCGTCGCTTCAGGCACACTGACTTCGATCACGCTCTCAGGGTCGGCGCCCAATATCAACGCGACTTTGCGTGCGGCTTGGCGACGAATCGATGCGTTGTAAAACGAACCGTGGGTGCCGTTTTCCAGTTGCTCTAGCTGCGTGGAGGACAGTGCTGCTCGCTTGGCCAGTTCGGACAGATCGAGTCTCGCCAGCAAACGCAAATCCCGCAAGCGGTCGCCATTGACGTCCGCCACTTTGGGATCATCCTGATTTGACGGGTCAAGTTCCAACATGCATCCCGCAGCATTGCTTTGAAAGTTGCGATTGGTAGTTTAATCATTTTGCCAACTTTTTTGGATTTCCGCAATCCAAGCTCGAGTCTTTTTCGAGGCAAAGGTAGAGTTGCAGCCCGAACTTCCACACAAGCAGTTGCGCTGGGTTCAAAAAATGATGAACCTGCTGAAACAACCGATGGCGTCTGACACGCCAAACCGCCATGCTCTGTCCGTCAAGCCATCGGCGAATCTTGGGGCGAGCTGGTGGTTCACTTTCATCTGGAGACCGAAATGAGTATTTCTCGCAAGCTGTTCATCTGCGGCGCCACCGCCTGGTTCTCGGCCGCATCGGCCTGGTCGCAGACCTATCCGACACGCAGCATCACCCTGGTCGTGCCTTTTGCTGCGGGTGGTCCGACTGACGTGGTCGCGCGCACGCTGAGTGCGCCGCTGTCGCGCGCGCTCGGTCAGACGGTGGTGGTGGAGAACAAGACTGGCGCCGGTGGCACGCTGGCTGCAGCCCAAGTGGCACGCGCGGCACCCGATGGCTATACCTTTCTGATACACCACAACGGCATGGCCACAGCCCCTGCGCTCTACCGCAAGCTGAGTTACAACGCGCTGACCGATTTCGAGTATGTCAGCCAGGTGGTGGACGTTCCGATGACGCTGGTCGCGCGCAAGGACTTGCCCGCAAAGACACTGCCCGAGTTGCTGGCCTACCTCAAGGCTCAGGGCGACAAGGTCAACCTCGCCCACGCCGGCTTGGGCGCGGTGTCGCACTTGTGCGGCATGGTGTTTCGACAGGCGGTCGGGGTCGAATTGACCACCGTGCCGTACCAGGGAACAGGTCCGGCGATGGCCGCGTTGCTGGGTGGTCAGGTCGACCTGATGTGCGACCAAACAACCCAGACCGTGCCGCAGATCAAGGCGGGTTCGCTGCGCTTCTACGGCGTCACCACCGCTCAGCGCATCAAGGCACTGCCCGACGCACCCACGCTGGCCGAGCAAGGACTCAAGGGTTTCGAGGTGATGGTTTGGCACGGGGTCTATGCGCCAAAGGGCACGCCCAAGGAAGCGACCGAGAAATTCAACGCGGCGCTGCGCGTGGCGCTGAAAGACCCGATGGTGGTGGCTCGGATGGCCGAACTAGGTGCCGAAATCGTGCCTGACGCCAAGCTCACGCCCGAGGGACTGCGCACCTGGCTCAAGCAGGAGACCGATCGCTGGGGACCGGTGATCAGGTCGGCGGGGGTGTACGCCGACTGAAGCCCGCGCAATCGAGCGCAGCGCAGTGACTTGCGCTGCGTGCGAAGTACCGAAGGAAATATAGGCAGACCCGTCGGGATTTCTACTGTTTCGGGGGCTTTGCCGAAGCGCTCTTGGCTGCGCCCGCGTTGGCTTGCTTGGCGATGAGTTGGCGCTTCAAACCCTCGTACCAACCGGGATCGAGGATATTCCTCGTGACCAGTTGGGCCTTGCTGCCATAGGGACGGCTGGCAACAATATTGGCGGCCAGCGCATCGCTGATGCCGGGAAGCTTCTTCAGTTCAGCCACCGTCGCGGAATTGATGTCGATGACCGAATTCGTGGCGTCGAGTGCTCGCATCGAACCCTTCTCAGGCTTTCCAGCCTAGGGCTTGATGCCCTCATGCTTGACGCTGGGCTCTCTGGTCATTTCGGATTGGCAGCGCCATCTCAGCGCAAAGGTTTGCGCTGAACAGAAGGCCAATCGCGGTCAATGAGGCAGAGGTAAATCGTTGCCTTATGCAGTCTCGTGTGCTGGTCGGTGTGTCGCCAGCAGGAACGAACTTATATCCCAGGTTGAAGGTGTTGACCATCGGCACCGGCGTTGCCGTCGAGGCAAAGGTGACCGCATTCGGCGTGTTCGTACCCGTGCCTGGCGCACTGCCGCTGATGATGATGCCCAAGCGGTGCGTCAGCGCTGCGTCGTAGCTCAGGTCGCCCATGTCGGCCTTCTTGGACAGGCCGTCGGCCGAGTCCGTCAGGCTGGCCACAATCGCGGCGGTCTGTGTGATGCCTCGATAAAAGGTGTACCGGTAGCTGCCATCCCCGTTGTCGACCAGGGTGCCCTGTGTGTCGCTGGCAGGGTCGGTGCCGCACCAAGTCGCACCAGTTGCGGCATTGCATGAAGAAGTGGCGGGCGTTGCCGTCTTTTCAGCAACGGTTGGCGGGCATGTGACCAGATAGCTGACCCATTTGCTCGGCTCGGCGTTCGCCGTCTTTCCAAATGCGGAAAGCGTGGTGCCCGGAACCAACTTCGCCGGCGTGAAAGCGATGTTGGTCAGACCGGGAACCGTGGCCGTGGCGCTCTGAGCCTTGCTTGCAAGCCCTAGAACAGGATTGCCTGCAGCGTCCTTGACGGTGAACTTGACAACCGGCGCGCTCGCGATGGTCACGCTGGTGACGCTGACTTGCGGGGCGGGGGGCCAGCGCAGCCCAGGCTGTTGATGTCGCGGTGCTTGCCGCCACCGTGCTGCTGCCGACGTTGACCGCCGTGCTGGCGTCCTTGCCATTGCTGCCGTTCGTGCCGTTGGCTCCGTTCACGCCATTGGTACCATTGGTCCAGTTGCTCCCTGGCGATCCATCGCCGCCGCCGCATCCCGCCAGCGCTGGCCATCAGGGTGGCCATTGCAAACCGGGTTCAATGCTGTGAAGGGCGGGAACTTGCCGCCTGTCTCGAACACTTCATGAAATTTTCTCCTTTGAAGTTTCGATTGACACCAAGCACCATGGCTCCCATGCCAAACCCAAGAAGATTCTTAGATGTTCTTGAGCGGACGGACTTTTGGGGATCAAACACCTTGCTGGTGGTGCGAAGAAGTTGTGAGGCTTCTCGTTCATCGCCAGCCGCAGGGTGAAAATTACACCTGCACGGCCCAAGCGCGAACCTAGCGTGAAACCATGTCAATGGCCAAGCGGCCTATTTCGAAGGTAAATCGGCTTTGACAGTGGCCTTGGGCTCGACCGGTTCCTGATGCGCAACGCCAGTGTGGCAATCGATGCAGGTGGCCTTGCCAGCGCGGAATTTTTTGTGTTGCTTGACCGCGTCTTCAGATTGTTTAGAAGTGTTCATGGCCTCATCATCATGGCAGGTTCGACAGTTGGCAGAGTTGTTCTCCCGCATCTCGTCCCAGACCAAGTTAGCCATGCGCCAGCGCTCGCGGTCAAAACTTTCGCGGGTGGAGATAACGCCGCGCATTTCGGCGAATGCATCGCTGATCCCTGCCTTGGCCTTGTAGATCAATTTAGCGGGATAGGTGTGCGGCACATGGCAATCGACGCACATAGCGCGGACACCGGTTCTGTTGCTGTAATGTGCCGAGAGCTTGTGCTCGGGATAGACAAACTTTTCATGCGAGTGACAACTGTTGCCACAGAAGTCGTCGGTGCCTGTGACAGCCAGCGCGACCTGGGTGCCGATCACTGCCACTGCGCCAGCCAAGAGACCGACTGTCAGCAGTGCGAACACCGACCAGCGTGCTGACGGCGAAAACAGCCAGCGCAGCAATTGGCGCAAGGTTCCGGGCTTGCTTGGTTCGGTCATGCGGCCTCTCCTGGTTGAGTTTATGGTGTTCTGTGCCTTCTCGCCATGATGAGAGAATCAAGCTACAGTAAAATAGATACCCATGACCGCTACTCTGGACGGAGGCGACCAAGACCGCAATTGGCAACGAATAGGCGCGATCTGGCGCTGGTCTGGAAAACAAACCAGCGTGCTACTTTGCATTCAAAACGATGGCGGTGATAGCCTTGATGTCGGCGTCGCTGGCTGTGATTTTTTTGTGATCATCTTCGTCACCCACTTTTCCGCCATTCTTGAGTTGCAAGAATATCTTGTTGGGTGCGTCTGCATTGCCTTTGTATTTTGTGGCAATTGATGACCAGGAAGGCCCTTTTTTGGTGGTGCTTGCGGTATGGCATTTGCTGCATTTTTCTGCGGCAATGATGTCTTCAGCGGAGCCGGCGAACGCCGCACCATGGAACCCTAGCGCGGCGATGATGACAGGCAGAAATTTCATGCTCGATCCTTCTGTTAGGTTTGGCGAAATTCTTTTGAATAGCTGACGAAATTCCACACCGCTATGAAATAAGCTTGGTGCGACCTTGGCGCTGGCCATCAAGTGTTTTCATTTTGACCCCAGGTGATGCCGCTGTGCTTGACCTGAGTCACGGCTTGCGGGGCTTTCAGGCGCCGGGGACTTGGTGGGTTCTGCTGCGCGATGGATGGCCAGATGGCGTGGCGTCCAAGACGGCGCGACGCGTCTGACGAAATTTGACCTGGCAATGTGGTAGCTCGGGTCAAAGCCATAGAAATTTTTTCGCATTCGAGCGAGTTCCTCCGCCCGGTAGGTCGACAGTGGCTTGGCCAACTCGTCGCGCAAGCGGTTCTGCTGCTTGGTCGCCAACAACGCTGGCAATGACGCGCTGGCTGCCAGCGCTGCCGCCCGGGTCTGCACCTGGACGACAAAGTCTTGCGCCTCGGCGTCGAGGACGGCGTCAACCATCCCCAGTTCGGCGGCTCGGTGGGTCGACATCGGCAGTCGGTGCTCCATCACCTCGGTCGCGCTGCCTGATGTCAAGCGCCGTGGCAGCAGGTAGGTCCAGTACTCCGAACCGTGCAGGTTGCCCATGTTCTTGTAGTGCGGGTTCAGCACCACGTTGCGTTGAGCCCAGACTTGATCGGCTGCCAAGGCCATGAAAACGCCGCCTGCACCCGCATTGCCCTGCATCGCAGCAATCACGACGCGATCGGTCGCCAGGATCAATTGCTGCGTCAGGTCGTTCATCGCCAGGATGTTGGCCATTGACTCATCAGCCGGACTGTCTGCGGCTTCGATCACATTCAGGTGCAGGCCGTTGGACCAGAAGTCCGGTCCGCCCATCAGCAGCAATACCTGCTCGGGCTGGGCCAGAGCCTGGATCACAGCAATGCGCAGTCGATGGCATTGCGATGTGCTCATTGCGCCATTGTGGAAATCGAAATGCAGCGTACCGACGCCGTCCTGCGCGTGATAACGGATCTCGCGCCATCCTGCATCGCGGTCATCGCCGACTACCAGCCAATCGGGCAGCGCGGCAGCTTCGACTGAAAATGCCAGCGCTGCTGGCAGTTTGAATTGCCCCGGCGCATCGGCGCGCCGCACGTGTCCGATCCAGATTGCGCCGTCCACCGTTGCGCGCAGTAAGGCCTCGTCGCGACGCCCGAGCATGCTGCCCGGCATCGCGGGCATCGACAGCACCTGCGCGCGGCCATCGAACAGATGGCATGTGACGCCGAACAGGCTGTCGAGCAGACCTGGTGCACCGTCTGCGGCCCTGATCTTTCGCAGTACCGAGGCGGTGTCGTCGACCTGCCAATCGATGCTGCGGTCGGCTTGGCGCATCATCGATCGCCAATGGCCACTGCGGCTGCCGTTCGTCGGTGGCAATGGCCCGACCCCGGCGCTGAAACGCTGCAAAGCGCTTTGCACTGCCCGCACTGCTGCGTTGGTGACCTCGCGGCGGTAGAGGCTTGACTTGGTGGCTTCGCGCATCGCGAAGGTCTCTGCCGCCCAGACCGGACCGGCATCCATCTGCTCTTCGGCCTGCAGAACCGTCACGCCCCATTCGTGCTGGCCGTCGGCAATGGCGTGATCGAGTGACGACGGACCGCGGTCTCCGACGATGCCTGGGTGTACCACCAAGCACAAGGTGTTGCGCCAGACTTGTGCTGGTATCGCGCGCTTGAGAAAGGGAGCGATCACCAGCGCAGGCTGGTACAGCGCCACAGCCTCGATCGTCACCGAATCCGAAATGTCGAGTTCGACACTGATCTCATGGTCCAAAGCGCTCAGTTCGAGGTAAAGGCGCTGCGCCAGGCTGTTGAAACTGTGGGTCAAGAAAAGGATGCGCATCCCTTGCAGTCAATAAGGGGCGTGCGCAGTTCAGCAGATGCGCGGCAGTTGATCGCCGCTCAGCCAGTCGACGATGCGCTTGCCGCCGAAACGCGTGCTCATCTGAACGAAGTGATGTGGATCGGCCACCACTTCACCGATCAACGCGGCATTTCTGCCCAGCGGGTGCGCCAGCATGGTTGACAGCAGCAAGCTGGCATCCTCAGGCGGGACGATCGCGACCAGCTTGCCCTCATTGGCCACATACAGCGGGTCAAGCCCGAGCAACTCGCAGGCTGCTGTCACTTGACGCCGCACGGGCACGGCGGCCTCGTCGATCAACATGCCCGCACTCGACTGGCTGGCGATCTCATTGAGTGTGGTGGCCAGGCCGCCGCGTGTGGGGTCCCGCAATGCGCGAATCCCTGGCACGGCAGTCACCATCGCAGCCACCAGACCATGCAAGGCGGCTGTGTCCGACCGCAAGTCGGTGCCAAAGGCCAGCGATTCGCGCAGCGACATCACCGCCATGCCATGGTCGCCGATGGTGCCAGAGACGATGATGCGATCACCCGGTCTCGCCCGGTCGCCCGAGATCTGCAGGCCTTGCGCCACCACGCCGACCCCGGTGGTGGTGATGAAAATGCCATCGCCCTTGCCAGCCTCGACCACTTTGGTGTCCCCGGTCACGATGGGAACGCCGGCTTCCCGCGCCGCAAGTGCCATCGAGTCGACGATGCGCTTCAGGTCGGCCAGCGGGAAACCTTCTTCGAGGATGAAGCCTGCGGCAAGCCATAGCGGTCGCGCCCCTGACATCGCCACATCGTTGACCGTGCCGTGTACCGACAGGCAACCGATGTCGCCGCCCGGAAAAAACAGCGGCGAGACCACATGACAGTCGGTGGACATCACGATGCGGCCTTCGGGGCGCGGCAGCAAGGCCTGGTCATTGCGTTGGTCCAACCAAGGGTTGTCAAAGGCGGCGGTGAAGATCTGCTCGACGAGCTGCGCCATCGCGCGGCCCCCAGAGCCATGCGACATGTCGACGCGGCCATGCTTGAGGTCCAGCGGGCGAATGTAGCCCAGCCGAATGTTGTGCGGTCCGCTGTTCATGCCGCGACCACGTCGATCTCGCGGAACCTGCCGTAGCTGTAATAGGCCGCGCAAGCGCCTTCGGACGACACCATGCATGAGCCGATCGGATTTTCGGGCGTGCAGACGGCGCCGAAGACCTTGCAGTCGCGCGGATGCTTCATGCCGCGAAGGATCGCGCCGCACTCGCAGGCCTTGTTGTCAGCCACCGAGTGGGTGCGCAACTCGAAGCGCCTCTCTGCGTCAAACGTCGCGAACGCCTCACGGATTCGCAGCGCGCTGTAAGGCACCTCGCCCAGGCCACGCCATTCGAACGAACGCCGTAACTCGAATACCTCTGACACCACGGCCTGCGCCTTGGCATTGCCTTCTCGCGTCACCGCGCGACTGAACTCGTTCTCTACCTCGGATCGACCCTGGTTGATCTGGCGCACCAGCATCAAGACCGCTTGCATCACATCGAGCGGCTCGAAGCCTGCAATCACGACCGGCTTGCGGTATTCCTCTGCGAAGAACTCATAGGGCTGGCTGCCGATGATGATCGAGACATGGGCCGGACCGATGAAACCGTCGAGCGGCAAGGTGCCGAGCTTGCGCACCTCGGGCGACTCCAGGATGTTGCTGATCGCCGCCGGCGTCAGCACATGGTTGGCCAGCACCGTGAAGTTGGTCAGTCCCAGCTGCGCCGCCTCCAGGATCACCAGCGCAGTGGGCGGCGTCGTGGTCTCGAAACCGATGGCAAAGAACACCACTTGTCGATCAGGCTGGGCCAGCGCGATCTTCAGTGCATCGGCCGGCGAATAAACCATGCGCACATCGCCGCCTCTGGCCTTGGCTTTGATCAGCGACAGCTGCTTGGATGCCGGCACCCGCATGCAGTCACCGTAAGTGCACAGGATCACGCGTTGCTCCAGCGCCAACTGGATCGCCAAGTCGATGCGGCCTATCGGTAGAACGCACACCGGGCAGCCTGGACCGTGGATCAGGTGCACGGCAGATGGCAGCAGGTCGGCCACGCCGTATCGCGAGATCGCGTGTGTGTGTCCGCCGCAGAACTCCATCAGGTTGTAGCGCCGGCCCGGGTCGACTTCGGCCTTGATCGCCGTGGCGAGGTTTCGCGCCAGTGCAGCGTCGCGGAATTCAGCGATGTACTTCACGAGGCCAGCTCCGCAGGCAACGCAGCGAACATAGCTAGCGTGCGTTCGGCCTCCTCTGGGTCGAGCTTGGCCAGTGCATAGCCGACATGCAGGATCACGTAGTCGCCCACTTGGATGCCCGTGACCAGCGCTAGAGATACCTGCTTGCGGATGCCGTCGAGGTCAACGATCGCGGTCGATGCGTCCAGCAACTCGACCACACGTACGGGAATGGCCAGGCACATGGTTCAAGCTCCTTGGTTTTGGCGGCAGATCGCCACCCAGGCTTGGCCCAGGGCAATGCCACCGTCGTTGGGCGGCGCCTGGCGGGCTGCGAGCACCTGCAGGCCCTGGGCTGTCAGACGAGGCACTAGCAGAGCGGTGAGCAATGCGTTCAGAAAGCAGCCCCCACCGAGCGCGACGCGGCGCAGACCGGTGGCCTCGGCCGCCGCGATCACCCAGCGCGCCAGCCCGTCGGCGATGGCCTGGTGAAACAGCGCCGCGGCGCGGGCCGGGTCGGCGCCGTGGACGGGGTCGGCCAACCAGGCGATCAGCGGCGTGGGGTCTAGCGTGTTGCCAGGTGCTATGGGCACCCAGTCGGCCAACGCAGCGGCCGAAAAAGGCGCGCCGCCGCTGCCGGCCAATGCCTCGAGCTGCATGGCGGCCTGGCCTTCGTAAGCGCTGGTTTCGCGCACGCAGAGCAGGCCGGCAGCGGCATCGAACCAGCGGCCCAGGCTGCTGGTGGGCGGGCAGCGCAGGCCGCGCCCCAACATCTGGGCCAATGTCTGGGCATCGGGTTGGCCTGGAAATCTTGCTTTGATGTCGACGCCTTGGCCGGTGCGCTGCAGCGCGGCGGCGGCCATGCGCCAAGGTGCGCGTGCGGCGGCATCGCCACCGGGCATCGCCAGCGTCGCCAAATGGCCGAGACGCTGAAAATCGCCACCCTCGATCCGCAGCAACTCGCCACCCCAGGCGCCACCGTCAAGCCCCATGCCGATGCCGTCCAGCGCCAGGCCCAGCAGCGGGCCTTGCACGCCATGCTCGGCCGCCACCGCCGCCAAATGAGCATGGTGATGTTGCACCGCATGTACCGGCAGCGATCGCCTGGTGGCGAATTCGATCGCGAAGCGGGTGCTGAAGAAGTCGGGATGCAGGTCGTGCGCGACCGCCTGTGGCTTGACGTCCAGCAATGCGCACAGATGGTCTACCGACTCGACCAGCGCGCGGCAGTTCTCTGCGTTGTCGAGATCGCCGACATGTGGTGACAAAAAGGCCTCGTCGCCGCGGGTGATGCAGACGGTGTTCTTCAGCCATGCGCCCACGGCCAGCACGGTGGGGCCAGCGCGCGGTAGCTTGATCGGCCTGGGTGTGTAGCCGCGGGCACGGCGGATGAACTGGGGTGAGCCGCCGTGCATGATCCGCAACACGCTGTCATCGCAGCGCGCAACGATGTCGCGGTCGTGCAGCAGCCAGGCGTCAGCGATGCTCTTCAACTGTCGAAGAGCCTCTGGGTTCGTCGTCACCAAGGCTTCACCGGCCAGGTTGGCGCTGGTCATCACCAGGGCCAACTCCTGCGCTTCGTCCTGCCAGTTAACGCCCACGGGTCGGCCTGCGGCTTCGTGAAACAACAGGTACTGAATCGGCGTGCAGGGCAGCATCAGGCCCAGACAGTTCAATCCCGGTGCCACACCAAGCAGTCGGTCTGCGCTGCCGGCCTGCATCGCCAACAGGACCACCGGCCGCGCGGGCGATTGCAGCAGGGCCCGCTCGGCGTCATTGGTGTTGGACCAGTTTGCGGCTGACGCTAGATTGGCCACCATCACGGCGAACGGCTTTTCCTCGCGCGGCTTTCGTTCGCGCAGCAATGCCACTGCGCTGCGGTTGCGGGCGTCGCAAGCCAGATGGAAGCCGCCCAGACCCTTGATGGCGACGAGCTTGCCAGCACGCAACAGCATCAAGGTCGCCGCGATTGGGTCGCCGCTGATGCGTTGGCCCTGTGCATCGACGAGCTCGAGCTTTGGCCCGCAGTCCGGACAAGCGTTGGGTTCGGCATGAAAGCGCCGGCTTGCCGAATCACGGTACTCGGTCAGGCACAGCGCGCACTGCGCAAACGCTGCCATACTGGTCTGGGCGCGATCGTAGGGCAGGGCGCGTGTCAAGGTGAATCGTGGGCCGCACTGTGTGCAGTTGATGAAGGCGTGGCGGTGGCGCCGGTCGGCCGGGTCAAACAATTCGGCCAGGCAGTCGTCGCAGGTGGCGGTGTCGGGTGGTATCGACGTCGTCACTGCCCCCGCGCGGCTGGCCAGGATTCGAAAGTCTTCGTTGCCGTCGATTGGCGCGCGCGCAGCGGCTTCTAGCCTTTCTACCCTTGCCAGCGGGGGTGCATCTGATGTAAGCCTATGCTCGAAGTTCGCCAGTTCGGCGCTCACCCCCTGTACTTCGATGGCCACACCGTCGGCGTCGTTGAAAACCCAGCCCGCCAATCCCAGTTCTTGGGCGAGGCGGTAGACGAATGGCCGAAAGCCCACGCCTTGCACGTCACCGCGAACGCGAATCGCACGGCGCTCGACGGTGGCTTCCGCCAGGGTCAGCATGACGGTCACTGCGGGGCTAGGCTTGAGACGAACCCGGGCCGCTGCTGGCGCAGTTCAGGACAAGTGCAGCCGCGCAATCTGAGCCTCCAATTCCGCCACCCGGCCCTGCAGGCTGACCACCTGGCTCAGCCGCTGCGCACGCGTCGCATGGGCCTCTTGCGCGATCCAGTCCAGCCAACGTTCCATCCCCAAGCCGCTGTTGGCCGATATCTCGATGATGGTGATGGCCGGGTTGACGCGGCGAGCATTGGCCAAGCAGGCCGCGACATCGAAGTCCAGGTGTGGCAACAGGTCTATCTTGTTGAGCAGCATCAGCGAGGCGGCTGCAAACATTTCAGGATATTTAAGTGGTTTGTCTTCGCCTTCGGTCACCGACAACACCAACACCTTGTGCGCCTCGCCCAGGTCAAATCCGGCTGGGCACACCAGGTTGCCGACGTTTTCAATCATCAGCACCGAATCCAGCTCTGGTGCAAGTCGCTCCAGTGCGGTTTCGATCATCGCGGCATCGAGATGGCAGCCCTTGCCGGTGTTGATCTGTATCGCGGCGGTCCCGGTGGCGCGGATGCGGTCGGCGTCGACACTGGTCTGCTGGTCACCTTCGATCACCGCCACCGGCAACCAGCCAGCCAATGCCTTGATCGTGCGTACCAGCAGCGTCGTTTTGCCCGAGCCGGGACTCGACACCAGGTTGAGCGCGAGGATGCCGCGCTGTGTCAAGCGCTCACGGTTGCGCTTCGCGATCGCGTCGTTCTTGCTCAAGATGTCGCGCTCGATCTGCACCAGGCGCGACTGCGTCATGCCTGGCGCAGAGTTGCCAGCCGCGCCGGTGCCGTAGTGCAGATGAGTGGCGGCGTGGCCGAGGTGATGCCCGTGATCGTGCGCGTGGGCTGCGCCGTCGGCATGGCTGTGATCGTGGCCATGCCCATCGTGCGTGTGTTGATGGCCATGGCTGTGCGTCGTGCCATCGGCATGGCTGTGCGTCGTGCCATCGGCATGGCTGTGCGAATTGGCAGTCTTGTCGCCCTCGACGTGGGTTTCGCCGGTGCCGCAGCCGCAGGTCAAGCACATGATCAGTCTCCTGGTCTCATTCGACTTCGATGTCCATCACCCGCATGCGGTCGCCACCGCTGACTTGCAACTGGTAGCTGCCGCAATGGAGGCAGGCCTGGCCGCGCTGGGCGATCACCGTCGGCTGCGAACAGCCCATGCACCAAGCACTGCCGTCGACCTCGATGATCTCGAGACTGGCGCCCTCGGCCAACGATCCGCGCTTGACCACGTCGAAGGCAAAGCGCATGGCCTGCAACTCGATCTGCGCCAACCGACCAATCTCAAGTCGAACCCGGGACACGCGGCGAGCGCCGTGGTCACGGGCGGTCTCGTCGACGATCTCACGCACGCTTTCAGCCAGGGACATCTCATGCATCGTCGATCTCGACATGGCAGGCCACACAAGGGTCTAGAGAATGGACCAGTTGTTCGGTGTAGCGCTTGACGGTGGTCAAGTCGAGCGCGGGGGCACCGATCAGCGCCGAGGCCAGCGGGCCGTCGGGATGGAAGTTCCATTCGGTCGGCGCAACGATGCGGTAACAGGTGATCTGGTCGGCGTCCAGTCGCACCTGGTGCACCAGCAGGCCGCGCGCGTTCTCGACCCAGGCGATGCCACCGCCCCAGGGCAGGGTGACTGCGCCCGCCTCCGCGCTGACGCGACCCGCCAGCAAATGCGCCAAGCTCCGCAACCGGGCAACGAAGCGGGCCGGCATGCGAGACGCGGACCGCTCGCGCAGCGCGATCAGCAGCGGATCGGCCTGCCAACGGGCGAGCGCGCCGGTCTCGGCCGCCGCGCCGCGCCAGGTGGGATGGCGGGAAAATTCCGGGTCATCGTCGCAAGCCTGGGACAGCGCAAGCATCGCGGCGTTGTCAGGGCAGGCGATCAACAGCGGCGTGTCGCTGGTCTTCGACAGGGGCACGACCAGGGCCTCGTCGTCAGCACACACCTGACCGATGAAGCGTGCCACGGCGCTGGTGCCGGCAGCGATCCAGCAGTCGAGTTCGGCCAGCGAGTCCAGCGCCAACCAGTCGTCTGCCGGCATGCCGAACGCGGCCATCGCAATGGCTTGCAGGGCGGGCTGGACTGGGTCCAGGTCGATCAGTGCCAGCGAGCCGCGTGCGGCGCCTGCGGCTGCCGCGCTAGGTGCCTCGTTGATTCGGACCGGCCAGTCCAGCAGCGTGCGCCAGGCGCCTTCGCGCACGATCTCGGCGCCCACGGCGTTGCGATGGCGTGCCAGCGTCGCGGCGCTGGGCAACTCGCCGGCCGCAGCAACACAAGCCAGTTCACCGGCAGCGGTCTGCGAGCGGGCGCAGACCGAAAACAGTCTTGGCAAGACCTTGGTGACCTCGGTCCGGCTGCGGCCTTGCAGCAACTTACGGGCCAAGTCGGGCCGGGTCGAGTGGACACGGGTGCTGCGAATGCGTTCGTCGGTCACGCACAGCGTGATCTGCAACGCGCCTTCAAGACCCATGGTCGATGCGCGGCCCGAACAGGAAGCCGCGCTTGCTCAGCGTCGTCCCGGCCGGCGTCGGCGCAGCCACAGCGCTTTCGGAGGGGGACGAGGCCTGCGGGGTGGGGGTCAACGTGGGCCCGCGACCTGCGTCGCCCGGTTCGCGGCTGGCGACATCGAACAGCGCGTCCAGCGACGCCAGCGCGGTGTCCCGGGCGGCCCGGCCATCGACGAAATCGAACATCGGTGAAAACAGCGAGCAGGCCTGGTAGTCGCCGAGCACCGCGTCGCGCCCGCCGATGAATTCGAACACACCGGCCGGAAACACATGGTGGCGGCTTTCGCGCTCGGCAATAGTCGACCAGGCAGCGTCAATCCGGGGCATCAGCCACAGGTTCATGAACCAGGGCGTGATCAGGATGCCCAGCCAATGGTCGCGCCAAGGACGAAAGCCCAAGGCCTCGACCGCCAGCGCGGGGTTGACGATGGGCACATCCTGCATCTGCTGTTGCCAGATGGCCCGGAAGCGCTGCTCCAGTTCGCTGGCTGGCGAGGGCCGATCGGCTTCGGTCATTCAGTTGTCAAGCAGCAGGAAGCTGGTCTTCTCAGCCGCGCAGTTGGGGCATGTCCAGTGCGGCGGCAGGTCGGCAAAAGCGGTGCCGGGCGGGATCTGCCAGACATCGTCGCCGAGTGCCGGGTCATAGACCGCCCAGCAGATGCCGCATTCCAGCCGCGTCGCGGCGGCCAGGCCAGACAGGCGGTCCGTGCCTGGGCCAATAGGGCGTTTGGGCTCATTCATCGATTCAGGCCGGGGCCAGCGAATCACCCATCCACAACACCAGGTCGGCCAGTCGGTCGCGGGTCTCGAGCAGATCCTCATGTGCGGCAATGGCCACTTCGGGCATTTCGACGACCTCGATCGTGTTCAGTATCAGCGTCTGCATGTTGTTGAAGTACTGCACGCGCCAGACGTTGCGTGCGGCTGTGCTGCTGATGCGGCAGTTGCCGTAGCCTCGCGACAGGATCACCACCGCGCCGCCGTCGAGCAAGGCGTCGAGGTGGGCCGCGTCCTCGGGCGACAGCGGCAGCAGCGTCAGGTTGATCACATGAGCCGGCACGCCGGGACCGCTGTGGTTGACCGCCTCTTGCAATTCATTCACCAGCGCCGGCACGTTCATCGCGCCAGGCGGCAGTGCGAGCGTGCGCAACACCGTGCTGGCCTGCGCCTGCGCCAGGGCGCCCACCAGCGGTGGGATAGGCGCAGCCAGCAGGTAGTCGTGCAGCAGCACGCCGGCGGCGGCTAGATGCTGCTCACGCCAGATACCGGAAAACACGGTCTCCTGGACGCGGTTTTCGATCCCGGCCGTGGCACCGGTGTCGACGATCGCCGCCACCTCGCCTTCGCCCAGGGTCTCGTTCAGCACCCGCAGCGCGTCGGGTGGCATTCCGACCAGGTCAAGCCGGGGCGGTTCGCCACCGGCCGTCAGCCAGGCGTCGACCTGCGGCAAGAACGCCTGCAGCACCTCGTGGGCTCCGGCCAGGTCGTTGCCCGGTCCGGGTTCGGGCAGTTGCGGCATCTCGAAGGTGCTCATCTCGCGCGGCATCGCCATGAACTCGACCGCCTCGGCGGGCTCGGTCATCAGGCTGCGGATCGGGATGGTGATGGGGAAGGGCGTGTGACTGTTGGCGGGGTTCATGCGCAGTCTCCTGGAGCGTCAGTGGCAGGGCGGCTCGGTGGACGGACCTGCCGCCAACACCGGAATGCCGACCGTCGGCGGCCGGCTGGCCTCGGCCGCCAGCAGCCGGGTCAACTCGGCGAGGTAGACGTCCCAGTCACGAAGGCCGTCGACCGCGCCCAGGTACTGGCCGTCGCGCAGCATCACGAAGGCCGGCCAGCGCGCGAAACCGTAGCGCGAGGCCAGCTTCCGCGACGCGGCCGGCGGCAGCAGCGCGACGCGGAACCCGCGGTTCGCGGCGGCGAACAGCTCAGGCACGATGACGGCCAGGTCCAGGGTTTCCTTGAATCGGTCCGGGTCCTCAGCGAACACGACCATCGCCGCGCCGGGCTGCTGCGCCCAGCCGTCGAAGGTCGACGGGTCGAGCACCGCGGCGCCGGTCTCAGTCACCAGCCGGGTGAGCAGCGGGTGCAGTGCCGGGCTCAATGTCGAGTTCAGCGCCGGGTCAGCGAGTGAGGGGTTCATCCGATGGCCTTTCGGAGGTGGGCGGGCAAGGTGGGTTGGCGGCCGACCAGGTCGGCAAAGAAGCAGTCCAGGGCTGCGCCGGCGTCGGCATCGCCGCTCAGCACCGCGGCCAGCGCCTGGCGCGCGGCACGGGCCTGGGCCGCCTCCAGCGCGCTCATCACCTGGCGGGCGGCGCCGGCAAAGCCCAGTACCCAGGTGCCGGGAGCCTGTTCGCCGATCAAGCGCATGTCCAGGCGCTCGCGGTCGGGGCCGTCCGCGCACCAGGCAAAGCTGCCCTCGATAGCGACCACTTGCAGCGGCATGCCTATGCACATCAGCCGACCTCCGCATACGGTGCTGGGATCAGAAAACGAGCATCGCCGATGCGGCAGGCCTCGGCCGCCGACGGCCGGCCGGACTCGTAGTCCTGCAGCGCTAGCGCGCCGGGGCTCAGCGGCTCGGCAGGGGGCTCGGTGCGCGCGGTGGCGGTGATGCCCCAGGCCGCCAACTCAGCCACCGCCAGCACCACCGCTTCGTCCAGGCGGGAGCGCACCAGCGGGCTCAGGCTGCCGCCCAGGTCATCCAGCACATCGGGTTGCACGCCGATCAAGGTGATCTTGTCAGGGAAGCGGTCACGCAGCCTGGCCAGCGAGAGCAATTCCTGAAACGTCGCCTGGTGCAGGCTCATCGCGGCGTCTGACCAGACTGGCACCTCCTGGTCACGCAGCACGCGCAGCGTGCCGGGCGCCAAGCGGTAGTCGATCGCGTCGAGCACCAGCACCCTGCGGGCCGCGCAGACAGCGGCCAGCAGGTAGAGGCCCTGTGTGCCGCCGTCGACCACCGAAACGTTGTCGGGCAGTTCATAGCGCTGGTGCAGCAACTCGACGGCGCGCACGCCGAAACCCTCGTCGGCCCACAGCAAGTTGCCGATGCCCAGCACCAGCACAGGTTCGGCGGTGGACGGCGTCTGATCCTTGGCTGGGTCCAAAGCTGCGGAGATGCTCACTTCTTGGACACCCGCCAGCCGTTGATCATCGTGCTGATCACGGTCTCACCAGAACAGATGTCCTCACGCACCACCATGTAGAGGTGCACGATCGTGAACAGCAGCAGATACCACATGCCGAGGTGGTGAACGGTGTGGGCGTTCTGGCTGTTCGAAAACAGCGGCAGCACCCAGGACGAGAACAGCTTGAAGGCCCAGCTTTCCCGGCCCAGCCCTTCGCCGTAGAGTGCGAAGCCGGTGAAGATCATGAAGACCGTGCCCAGCACAAACATGAAGAACATGCCAGACATCGCCAACGGGTTGTGTCCGGCCCAGGGCCGCACCTCGCGCTTGATGAAGGCGTAGTGCAACACCTGATCGAACATGCCGCGCAGCCACGCTGGATCGAACATCTTCAACGGCACCAAGAAAATCTCGCGTGAATAGCTGTTGCCAAAAAAAGCCCAGATCAGCCGTACGGCAAAGGTGATGGAAAAGATGTAGGCCGCCGCGAAGTGTGCGAAGCGGATGTAGCCGAAACCGAAATGCGCGCTCGCCTCACCGCCCACCGAGGGCAGTGGCGATCCGATCAGGTAACCAGTGATCGCCAGCACGACCATGCAGCCGGCCATCAACCAGTGCCAGATTCGCACCGGGACTTCCCAGACGTACAGCGGAAAGACTTCTCTGACTTGTGCGCTCATGGTCGCCTCCTGCGGGTCAGCGGACAGTGACCTGCGTGATCTCGTCACCTTGCGGCGAGATCACATGCGTCGAGCAGGCCAGGCAGGGGTCGAAGCTGTGGATCGTTCGCAAGATCTCCAGCGGCTCGTCGGGCTTGGCCATGACCGTGTTCATCAGCGCAGCCTCGTAGGCGCCGATCTGGTTTTTTGTGTCGCGCGGGCCGGCGTTCCAAGTCGTCGGCACGACGCACTGGTAGTTGTCGATCCGTGTGTCCTTGATCTTGATCCAGTGGCCGAGCGCACCACGCGGCGCTTCGCAATAGCCCGCGCCTTGGGCCATGGCTGGCCAGGTGCGAGGTTCCCAGCTGTCGATGTTGGCGGTGGCGAAGTTGCCGGCCTTCAGGTTGCCCAGCAGCTTGTCGAAGAAATAGCGCATCTTGTGCGCGGCCCATGACGCTTCAAGCCCACGCGCCGCGGTACGGCCCAGTGTGGAGAACAGTGCCGGAAGCGGAACGTCCAGGGTCTTGAGAACCATGTCGACGGGCTCCTTGAACTCGGGATTGCCCATCGCGTAGCCGATCACGTAGCGCGCCAGCGGGCCAACTTCCATCGCGTGGCCGCGCCAGCGCGGCGACTTGATCCACGAGTACTTGGCGCTCTCGTCGATGGACTCGATGTTGGTCTTGGTGCCCTTGGTGCCCTTGCCAAGCACGAAGCTCGGATCGGTGACACCGTCGAAGGGGTGCAGACCCTTGGACTCGTCGGCGTACTTGTACCAGCTGTGCTTGACGAACTCCTGGACCTGGGCCGGGTCTTTCAGGTCGACCGGCAAGACCTCGCCGAGCTTGCCGTTGATGATCGCGCCACGCGGCATCAGCAGGCTCTTGTTCGAGTCGTCGTTGGCAATGTCGGGGAACTCGCCGTAGGACAGCAGGTTCTGGCCTGACAGCCCGCCGCCGATCGCGCCCCAGTCTTTGTAGAACGAGGCGATCGCCAGCAGATCAGGGATGTAGACCTGGTCGATGAAGGTGATGGTGTCGTCGATGATCTTGGACACCATGTTCAAGCGCTCCATGTTGATCGCACCGACGGCCCCGGTGGCCTCGAGGTTGATCGAACAGGGCACGCCGCCGACCAACCAGTTCGGGTGCGGGTTCTTGCCGCCGAAGATGGTCTGGATCTTGACGATCTCCTTCTGGAAATCGAGCGCCTCGAGGTAATGCGCCACGGCCATCAGGTTGGCCTCGGCCGGCAGCTTGTAGGCCGGGTGGCCCCAGTAGCCGTTGCGGAAGGGGCCGAGCTGACCCGATTCGACGAACTTCTTCAGCCGGTTCTGCAGGTCGCGGAAGTAGCCCGGTGATGACTTCGGCCAAGGGCTGATCGACTGCGCCAGCTCCGAGGTGCGCTTCGGGTCGGCCTTGAGCGCGCTGACCACATCGACCCAGTCCAGCGCATGCAGGTGGTAGAAGTGCACCAGATGATCGTGCGCATACAGCGTCGAATGCATCAGGTTGCGGATGATGTTGGCGTTGTCTGGGATTTTGATCCCCAGCGCGTCCTCGACCGCGCGCACCGACACCAGCGCATGGGTGCCGGTGCAGACGCCGCAGATGCGCTCGACAAACGCCCAGGCGTCGCGTGGATCTCGGCCCTTGAGAATCACCTCGAGTCCGCGCCACATCGTGCCGGTAGACACGGCGTTGCGGATGACGTTCTTGTCGTCGAGGTTGACCTCGATCCGCAGGTGGCCCTCGATGCGGGTGACCGGGTCGACGACGATGCGCTTGCCGCCGTTGTCGAGCTTGAAGCCCTGGGTCTCGATGACGGCCATGATCAGTTCTCCACGGTATTGCTGTTATCGGCCTGGGTCTGCGCTTGGGTCTTGCCCCGGTTGGCAGCGCGCTGGATCGCGCTGACCGCGGCATGCGCCACCACCGCTGCGCCCGCAACACCGGCGGTGGCCAGACCGATCTTGTCGGCATTGGCCTCGATGCCGAACTGGTTGATGTTGGTGAGCCGGTCGTAGAACGAGCCCTTGTCCCAGAAGCCGTCTTCCGAGCAACCGATGCAGCCGTGGCCCGACGCGATCGGGAACGAGACGCCCTCGTTCCAACGTGTGGTCGAGCAGGCGTTGTAGGTGGTTGGCCCCTTGCAGCCCATCTTGTAGAGGCAGTAACCGGCCTTTGCGCCCTCGTCGTCCCATTGCTCGACGAACTGTCCGGCGTCGAAGTGCGGCCGCCGATAGCATTTGTCGTGGATGCGCTGGCTGTAGAACATCTTGGGCCGACCTTGGCGGTCGAGCTCGGGGATGCGATCGAAGGTAGCGATGTAGGTGACCACGGCGGTCATCACCTCGGCGATCGGCGGGCAACCCGGCACCTTGACGATGGGCTTGTCGGTGATCACCTTGTTGATCGGCACTGCGGTGGTCGGGTTCGGTTTGGCGGCTTGGACGCAGCCCCACGACGCGCAGGAGCCCCAAGCGATCACAGCCTTGGCATCCTTGGCCACATGTTTGAGCTTTTCGACGAAGGGCTTGCCACCGGGCATGCAGAACATGCCGTCCTCGCCGAGCGGCGGGTTGCCCTCGACGGCCAGGATGTAATTGCCCTTGTACTCCTTCATCACCTGCTCGAGCGCGGCCTCGGCTTGGTGCCCGGCAGCGGCCATGATGGTGTCGTCGTAGTCGAGCGAGATCATCGACAGGATCACATCCTTGGCCAACGGGTGTGCCGAGCGTATGAACGATTCGGTGCAGCAAGTGCACTCCAAGCCATGCAGCCAAAGCACCGGCGTTCGAGGCTTGGTCTCTAGCGCATGGGCGATGGTTGTCGCGAAGGCTGGCGCCATGCCCAGGGAGGCAGCAGTCAGGCTGCAGAACTTCAAGTAGCTGCGGCGGGTGATCCCTTGCCGGCGCATCACTTCGTAGAAAGTCTCGGTCATTGGGCGTCCCCTGGCTTGTTGGGCTTTGGTGGACGACGCCAGTCGCTCACCGTTGACGCATTGCAGTCTGTCTGTTTCGCTGTCCGCCTGTCTGATGCAGGTCAACTTGCACGATGTGGCGCTCCAGCGCAACGATCAGCGCCGCTACACTTTTACTGGAAACTCTTGGGGTCAGCAGCTTGGAAATAAGACGGTCGGTGCTGGTGCCTCATTCGGTGGAGAGCATGTTCGACCTGATTGAGCAGGCCGAGGCTTACCCTCAGTTCCTGCCTTGGTGCAGCAGCGTTCGAGTGCTGGAGCGAAGCGACGAGTGGGTGGCGGCTCGGATCGAGTTCAGCTACCGGCAGCTGCGCTTCGGTTTCGAAACACGCAATCCAAAGCGCCGGCCTGAATGGTTGCAGGTTCGAATGGTTGACGGGCCATTCCGACATTTCCAAGCGGATTGGCGCCTGACACCGTTGGGCGGTCTGGGTTGCAGGATCAGCTTCGAGCTTTCTTACGAGATATCCAACAGCCTGCTCGACAAGGTGGCGGCCACTGCGGTAGATCGGGTATCGCGTGCGATGGTCGATGCCTTCGTCAAGCGCGCCGACGAAACTTTGAGCATCAGCGATCTCTCAAGCAAATATGGCTCTGCCACTTTGCTTGACCCCCATGGGGGGCGGCCGGCGTCGGCCGGCCTCGGGGCGCTCAAGAGCGCTGATGTCCCATCCGTTTGCTTGTCCATTCCTGTGGTCGCAGCACTGCCCATCGCCATCAACTGTAGGGAGATTTCCGTGAACACATCCGATACCGACCTGTACGACGCTGTGCGGGCGTGCCCGCTCGCTGAGGACCTCGATCCTGCGCAAACGGCGCTACTGGCTGGCCTGCTGGTACTCGAGTCTGTTCAGGCTGGCCAGGTTCTGGCGCATGAAGCCACCACCGACACCAGGCTCTACATCGTCGTCGATGGATCATTGAGCGTCATCAGGTCGCTGGGCACGGCGCAGGAGACCTTGATCGCGACACTGACGACGGGTGACTTCGCGCACGAACTCGGCTTTCTCGACGGCAGCGTTCGTTACGCCTCGCTGGTTGCGGAGACCGATTCTCGTGTGCTGGTTCTCGAGCGTGACAAGTTGGAAAGCCTGATCGAGCGGCAACCCCAAACACTCTACCGGGTGATGTGCGCGATCGTCCGAGCGGTACACCGGGTCCAGACCCGACTGGCGATGCAAACTTCTGAGCTGACGAACTACATTTTCAAGCAGCATGGCAGGTACTGATTCGAGGCCATTGGCCTAGATTTAGGTTTTACTTGTCTTCTGTCTTGGGACATCCGGCGATGGCGTGAATGGGCGCTTCGCTGGTCATTCAAGAGGCTGAGGCACGCGTGAGACGCAGTTCGATGGCGTTGGACCCAGGAGATCTGCAGTCCCAGGTCTGGCCTCGCTGCCGGTCTTGATCTGGATCATTCGGTACGCCGACCACCGTCCCTAGAGTCAGCCAGGAACAGACGCTGGTGGTCCGTCAGCGGTGGCGCTGCCTCGGGGTTTGGCACCGGAAGATCGACGGAAGAGGTCCATGAGTCCTGTTGGAATGAGCTTGTTGATGGGGCTGGCCTTTGCCAGTTTCGGGTGGCTTTGCTGGCGCAAGCTGCAGATCGTGCTGGCCTTGCAGCCAGACCCGCGTTGGGACCAACCTTGGCAACGCCTGCGAACCGTGCTGGTCAATGGCCTGATGCAGCGACGCATGGTTCAGCGCGAATGGCGACCGGGGCTGATGCATGCGCTGATCTTCCTCGGGTTCATGTCCTTGCTGTTGCGCAAGTTGCAGCTGATCGGCATTGGCTATCAAGCCTCTTTGGTTTTTCCTGATGCGTTTGGCGGTCCTTTCGCGGCCTTCAAGGATGGCGTGGAGGTCGCGGTGACCTTGGCCGTGCTCTACGCCTTCTACCGACGCCTCGTCATCCGACCCGCGCGGCTTGAACCCAACGGCGAAGCGCTGCTGGTGTTGACGCTGATTCTCGCGATCATGGTCACTGACTTCACTTTCGACGGCTTGCGCTTCGTGTTGCTGTCTGGCAGCGTTCCCGGTGTGGCGCACGAGCGCGACTTTGCCTTTGTGGGTGGCCACGTGGCCAAGCTGTTTTCGGCTTGGTCGCCCGAGGCCTTGGCGATGGGCTATCGCCTGGCTTACTGGACCCAAATGGTGGTTGTGTTCTGCTTTCTGGTCTTGCTGCCGATGGGTGAGCACTTTCACATCGTGACCGCGTTGCCAGCGCTGTTTTTTCGCCGCGGCCGACCTGGCAACCAGGTCCCCAGTGTCGACATCGAAAAGTTGATGGCAGCCACTGATGAGGTCGAGATGCGTGCGGGGATTCGCAGCGCGGCGGACCTGGTCTGGAAAGACGGACTCGATGCCTTCAGCTGCACCGAGTGCGGCCGCTGCAAGGACGCTTGCCCGACCCATTTGACGGGCAAGCCTTTGTCGCTCAAGGCCGTCAACGACAGCTTGAAAGAGCACCTGCTCGAGCATCGAGCGGCGATCGTCACAGGCGACCCTGGGCAGGTGTTGCCAGCGCTGGTCGGCCCGGTGATCAGCGAGGAAGCGCTGTGGGCTTGCACCACCTGCGGCTATTGCGAGGCGGCATGCCCGATCGAGCTTGAGCACCTGGGCAAGTTCTTCCGCATGCGCCAGCACCAGGTGATGATTGCCGGCGAGTTCCCGCATGAGTTGAAAAAGGTCTTCGAGGCCTACGAGTCCCAGAGCAACCCATGGGGCCTACAGGCCGACCAGCGCGGCGACTGGGCCCAGGGACTGGGCGTGCTGGTGATCCGCTCGCCAGCAGACATGGCGGGCCTGGATTACCTGTTTTATGTTGGTTCGGCCATGTCGTTCGACCCACGAGGCCAGAAGATCGCGCGCGCCTTCGTGTCTATCCTGCAAGCCGCTGGCGTTCGCTTTGGCATCCTCGGTCCTCGCGAAGGTTCTACCGGCGAATGCGTTCGGCGGGTCGGCAACGAGATGCTGTTCCAGCAACTGGCCGGTGAGTTGGTGGGCACGCTGGGCGAGTTGGGCGCTACGCGCATCGTCACTTGCGACCCCCACGCGTTGAATTCGTTGCGCAATGAATACCCTGAGTTCGGCGGCCATTATGAGTTGGTCCACCACACCGAGTTGATTGCCGATCTGCTGGCGAAGGGCAGGGTCCAGGTCAATGCGTCGCTGCAGCAGGTTGTCTACCACGACCCCTGCTACCTGGGTCGACACAACGGCGAGTTCGATGCGCCGCGGGCTATCCTGGCCCGGTTGTGCAGCGACACACCGCTGGAGATGGATTTGTCGCGCGAAAAAGCGATGTGTTGCGGCGCCGGCGGCGGCCGCATGTGGCAGGAGGAGACGACCGGCAAGCGCATCAATATCGTTCGCGTCGAGCAGGCCTTGGCCGCGGCGCCGCTCACGATCGCCACCGCCTGTCCTTATTGCGCGGTGATGATGGCCGACGGTTTGGCCGTTGCCCAGCCCGGTGGCGCGACGCAGTCGCGCGACATCGCCGAGTTGGTGGCCGAGTCCTTGGTCACCCGATCGGCCTGAAGCTGCGCGCGACCCCGGCGTCGCGGGGATTTTTCAGCGGGCGAGGCCTTGGCGCATCCAGATCGCGTCTTCCTGTTCCAGTTCATCGAGCCGACCCTCGATATCGGTGATCGATCGGTCGAGTTCGGGCAGTATCACGTCCTGTAGCGCTCGGGCGCGCCGCACCGATCGTTGGTACTCGATTGAAAGGCGCTCAAGGTTGCCTGCCAGCGCCGCGAGCGCTGCAAGCTGGGTCATCAATGTCGCAAAAGCCTGTCTGCAGGCCTCGGCCTCAGGCGACGGCTGGACAGCCTCTGGCCTGTGGTCGATGCCCGCGACCCACTCGGTCTGCTGCAAGGGCACGCCCATCAGTGAGCGCGCGGCAATGCGCAGCGTCGCCTGCGCTAGATCGCCTCTGGGGTGAGCCTGCAATCCCTGCAGGCCGTGGCGTGCAACCGCAGCTTGCAGGGCATCCACCGCCTTGTGTTGAACTTGCAACATTTCGCGCTGCAGTTGCCCGTGCCGGGCGAGCTCTCGCAGGATCTCACCCGCCAGCAGCAGGCACTTTTCGTCGAGAAAAACATAGCCTTCGTGCATGCCTCGGCGGTCATCCTTGAGCTCGATGACGGCGCTGCGGGTTGGGCTGACATCGGTCACTGGCGCTCCGCGAGGTGCGCTGCGATCTGTGCATCCGACAGCCGTGTCAGTTCTCGCTGCGGCAGACCGGCCAGCAGCGACCAACCTATCGCCATGCTCTGCGCCAGCGTGCGCGGTGAGCTCTGGCTGACCAGCATGGTTTCAAACTCGATGCCAAAGCGCAGGTAGCTTCGGTCTGTCTCGGCCAGGCCTTCGACGCCCACCACGCTGGCCAGCACCCGGGCTTGGGCGGCGCGGGCATAGGCCGCATAGAGCTGGCTGGCCAGCGCCGGGTGGTCGGGGTGGGTGTATTTCGCGCCGGTGCCGTCCTTCATCAGCCGCGACAGGCTGGGCAGCACGTTGACCGGCGGGTAGACGCCGCGCCGGTCCAGGTCGCGCGACAACACGATCTGGCCCTCGGTGATGTAGCCGGTCAGGTCGGGGATAGGGTGGCCGATGTCGTCGGCCGGCATCGTCAGGATGGACAGCTGGGTCAGCGTGCCAGCGCTGCCGCGCAGGCAGCCGGCGCGCTCGAACAGCGTGGCCAGGTCGGAATACATGTAACCCGGAAAGCCCTTGCGCGCCGGGATCTCGCCCTTGCTCGACGACACCTCGCGCAGCGCTTCGCAGTAGTTGGTCATGTCGGTCATGATCACCAGCACATGCTTGCCCTGGTCAAAAGCCAGGTATTCGGCCGCGCTGAGCGCATAGCGCGGCGTCAGCAGTCGCTGGGTGCTGGAGTCGCTGGCCAGGTTCAGGAACAGCGCCGTGCGCTCCAGCGCGCCGCTGCGCTCCAGGCTGCTGCGGAAGTACTCGGCGCTGTCGTAGGGCACGCCGATGCCGGCGAAGACGATGACGAAGGCTTCCGAATCGTCGCGCAGCCGGGCATGGCTGGCGATCTCCACCGCGAGCCGGTCGTGCGGCAGGCCGCCGCCCGAGAACAGCGGCAGTTTCTGGCCACGCACCAGGCTGTTCATCAGGTCCAGCGTGCTGACGCCGGTCTCGATGAAGTCGCGCGGCAGCGCACGCGCCACCGGGTTCATCGGCAGGCCCTCTATCGCCACCTTGCGGTGCGCGGCCACTGGCGGACCGCCGTCGATCACCTGGCCGACGCCATTGAAGACCCGACCCAGGATGCCGGGCCCGAGGCCGAAGCTCAGCGCTTCGCCGTGGAAGCGCACCACCGTGCCCTCCAGCGACAGCCCGGCGGTCGATTCCAGCACCTCTATCGTCATGAGCTGCTCGTCGATGGCCGCAATGCGGCCCAGCCTGGTGCGGCCGTCGGCGCCGCGCACTTCTACCGCGTCGTGCAGGCCGACATCCAAGGTTCGCCGCAAGAACAGCAGCGGGCCTTCCAGCCGCGTCGCCGCACCTTCAACCGTCAGCAGCATCGCGGCCCTCAGTGACAGGGTTGGCGGCGGAGGGCAGCGCCGGGGCCAGCGCCGCGAACTCGCACTCAATGCGCGCTTCGAGCTCGGCGAATCGTGGCAGCGCGTCGTCGGCGATCTCCTCGCCCATGCGTTGCAGCGGTCGCAGACAGGCCATGGAGGCCATGCGTTCAGGCGGCGTGCCGGCCGCCAGCGCCGATTCCGCCAAGTCCATGAAGTGGCCCAGCAGCCGCATCATCGCGCCCTGGCGCGCCGGGCTGCAGACACGGTCGATCTCGGAGAAGGCCGACTGGCGCAGAAAAGCCTCATTGACCAGTTCAGCACACAGCAGCGTGAGTTGCTGGCGCGCCGGCAGCGCGTCGCGGCCGATGATGCGCGCCATGCGTTCGAGCTGTGCTTGCTCGTCGAGCAGCGTCAAGAAGCGCCGGCGCAGCACCAACCACTGTGGGTTGCCCTGGCTCGTCCACCAGGGCGCGAACTCGCCGGCGTCCTCGGCATAGCTCTGCAGCGGGTGGATGGCCGGGTAGAAGCGCGCTTGCGCACGCTTGACATCGAGCGCCCAGAAGGCCCTGACATAGCGCTTGGTGTGACTGGTCACTGGTTCGGAAAAATCACCGGACGGCGGGCTGATCGCCCCCATCACCGTAACCGATCCGCTGTCGCCAGCCAGGGTCTCGACCAGCGCTGCGCGCTCGTAGAAATCAGCCAGCCGGCTCGACAGGTAGGCCGGGTAGCCGCCTTCGCCGGGCAGCTCGCCGAATCGGCCCGAGACCTCGCGCAGCGCCTCGGCCCAGCGACTGGTCGAGTCGGCCATCAGCGCCACCTGCAGGCCTTGGTCGCGGAAATATTCGGCCACAGTGATCGCGCAGTAGATGCTGGCCTCGCGCGCGGCAACGGGCATGTTGGAGGTGTTGGCGATGATCACCGTGCGCTCCATCAGCGGTCGGCCGCTGCGCGGATCGGTCAGTGTCGGAAACTCGTCCAGCACGCCGGCCATCTCGTTGCCTCGCTCGCCGCAACCCAGGTAGACGATCACGTCGGCGTTGCAGCCCTTGGCCAGCGCCTCGAGCAACACCGTCTTGCCGGTGCCAAAGCCGCCGGGGATCGCCGCCTTGCCGCCCTGGGCCACCGGAAACAGGCAGTCGAGGATGCGCTGGCCGGTGACCAGCGGCGCGTAAGCCGGCAGGCGTCTGCGCACCGGCCGGGGCTGGCGCACCGGCCAGACATGGCTCATCGCCAGCGCGCGCAGGCTGCCGTCGGCCTGACGGATGGTGCAGACGGTCGCATCGTCGTCAAAGTCTCCGGGGGATACCACCGACTCGACCACGCCGCCGGCGTCGGGCGGGGCCAGGCAGCGCTGGCTTCGACCGGCGGCACCCGCGACCGCGCTGGCCTGGCCGATGACCGCTCCCGGCGCCAGCAACGCTCCTGCGACGATCGCGGGCTCGAAATACCGGCGGCTGGCGGGGGCGCTGCGCATGCCGGGTTGCACGAAGGCCGAAGCCTGATCCGACAGCGGCCGCAGCAAGCCGTCGAAGATATGGCCCAGCAGACCGGGGCCGAGCCGGATGGCCAGCGGCGAACCGTCGCCTTCTACCTCGGTACCCGGGCGCAGGCCGGTGGTGTCCTCGTAGACCTGGACCACGATCTCGTCGTCGTGGATGCGCACCACCTCGCCCAGCAGCGACTGGGGCCCGACCCGCACCGATTCGCGCAGCGAGAACGGGCCGAGCTTTTTCGCATGCAGCACAGGCCCTGCGATCCAACGAACGGTGGCCAGGCTCATGAGGCGCCCCAAGCCCTGCTGTGCGGCCTTCCAAGATGGCTCGATCTCATGGGCAGCGACGATGCAACATTCATTCGGCGGCCTCTAGCAAACGCAACAGCTGGGATTCGAACTCGCGACGATCGGCCAGCAGCCCGGTCAACGTGCCGTCGATCACATTGCCACCTGAAACGATCTTGATGCCAGCGCGGATTGTGGCGTCGGCTTTCAGCCACGGCACACCAACCGCCGACGCGGTCAGTGAACTCGCTGTGGTCTGTTGTTCTGCAACCGGCCAGTCTGGCGCGTGCACGATGCCCCAATCACCTGGCGGCAGGTGAGCACGTGCCGTTGCCACCACTTTGGCAATCCAGGCGGCGCGCGAATCCGGCCGCATCCAGGCCGCCAGCAGTTCATCTGGCAGTAGCGCCCAGGCCCGCTGCAGCAGGCTGGCTGTGCGCTGCTGTTCGTTCAACCGGCGCTGGGTGGCCAGCCTGGCTTGCGCCGCGGCGAGGGCATCGTGCCGTCTAGACCGCTGCTGTGCAAACGCCTCGCGCAAATGCGTCAGCGCTTCGGCCCTTGCATGCGACTCCAGTGATTCGGCCTGCGCTTGAGCTGGCTCCAGGATTTGCGCGCACTGGCGAACGCAGTCGGCTTCGACAAGGGCCAGCAGCGCGCAGGTCTGTTGCGCTAAATTCATCGAGTTTTACCCGAAGAACTGCTCATGCATCCAGACCCAGCTGTTTGCGTATTCTGGTGGCGAGGTCAGGCAACGCCGACTCGCCACGCAGGTCGGGCACGACCAGCGCCAACGGCGCCAGTGCTGATAACGCAACGCGCAAGGCGAGGGCATCGACGCCTGCCGCAACCGAGGTCGACAGCAGGACCAGTGGCGCTTGTGTCCTTGCCCAGGCCAGCGCCGCGGTTTCGTCGCCGGCTTTCGGAATGCGCACTGTGGCGCCCGCCAACCGGTAGCCGGCGGCGCTGACCTCGTCACCCAAGTAGACAGGTGGTTTCATGAGGCACCTTTCCTGGTCGGTGCGGCGTGATTGGGTCGCGTCGGCGAACGGGTGCCGCAAGCTCGCATCACACCAACCGGTTGAGCATCAGGATCGAGACGATCAATCCATAAATCGCGATCCCCTCGGCCAGTCCGATGAAAATCATCAAGCGTCCGAAAAGTTCGGGTCTCTCGGCCAGCGCACCGACCGCCGCTGTGCCGACTTTTGCGACAGCCAGTCCGGCACCCAGCGAGGACATGCCGGTGGCCAATGCGGCGCCCAGAAAGATCCAGCTGTTGTCCAGCCTGCCAGCGTTGCCTGCCACTGCGTCGGTTGCAGCCTGGGCATTTGGCGCCCAAAGCAGCAACGCGCTGGCGGCAAGCCCCAGCAGCAGGGTCGCCGCCATCAGTGCGATGGGCAAGCCAGGTGTGTTGAGGTCGCTAGTGCCTTCTTTCATGGTGTTTTCTCCGATGGGGTGAAAGGCGGTGCCGGCAGGCGATGGAATGCGCGGCCCTGACCTTGCATGAAGCGCGTGAAAAATTCGAACAACACCAGCCTGGTGGTCTGTATCGCCACCACCATCACCTCCAGCACGATCACGACCGCGTTGCCCAGCATCATCACCACGACCTTGGCGACCAGACTGTCGGCGGCATCCATCAATGCGACGATCGCTGACGACAACCCGGCATGGGCCAGCGCGAAAGCCCCGACGCGGGCGAACGACAGGGTGTTGATCAGCAACTGCAGCGTTTTCTCGACCAGTTCGCCCAGCGCTTTCGGCGCGGCTTTCAAGCGGCGGCTCGAGACCGCGTGCCCGCCGCAGAACGCCATGGTGCCAACGACCACCAACACCCAAGCAGTCGGCGTGAAGAAGGCACAGAGCAAGCCGATGTAGACGACGATCAACCAGGCATCGGTCATCAGCCAACGCTGCATGGCGCCGCGCCACCAAGCTGCCAACGCGTCCAACGCCAACCCAAGGGTCAGCAGCATGGCGCCACCGGCCAGCGGTGCCAGCAGCACAGGCAGTGGCGAGCTCAACGGTTGCAACCACCAGGCTGGCATCAGATGATGCAGGCCAAAAACACTGCCAAACAGCAGTCCAAAGAAGGCCGCGGACAGGCCGCCGACCATCAGCAGGCGGGCGACCGCGAAGCGATCGCGAAACCACCACGCTGCGCCCGCCAGCAGCAAGCCCTGGCCGACGTCACCGAACATGTATCCGAACATCAGCGGCACGATGATCGCTAGCAGCGGCGTTGGGTCGGCCTCGCTGGCCGAAGGCATGCCCAGCGCTCGGCTGAAAATCTCGAAAGGTCGCGCCCAGGGCGGGTTGCGCAGCAGCAGCGGCGCTTGCAGGCCAACAGGTGGCTGCGCGTAGTGAAGCAGCGCGCGTGCCGAGCAGGCTTGCAGCGCTCTTGCCAGCGCGTCTGCCTCAGCATGGCTCGACCAGCCCGTGATCCAACAAAACAGATTGCCCGCTTCCAAGGATTGGACGTTGTTCAACAACCAATCCAGCCTATAGACGTCGCCGAGCATGCCTGGCAGCGAGTGGCGCTGGCTGATGGCCAATAGTGCGGTCTGCTGCGAGGATTGTTCGGCGACCACTGCGGTCAGCATATTTGAGATGTGGGTACGGTTGGCCGCCGCATCGGCGCCCAGCCCGATCGGCACCAAATGACCGCTGCCCTTGAGGCTGCTCACGCGCTGCGCCATCGCCTGCAACACCGCAGGCGGCCCAGTTGCCAACAAGTGGGGCTGTTCATCGATCAACAGCACCGTGGTCAGCGCCTTCATGCCTGCGGTCGCCAAGTCAGGCAAGGATTCTGTGTCGGTGCCGGCCGGCAGCACGAACAACTGCACCGACAGCAACGGGCCGGCGGCAGCCAGACGGCTGAGATCCAGCCCCGAAGCCGCCAGCGCTTCGAGCACGCGCTGCCAGCGCTGCAACTCAGAGACTTCGTCCTGACAACGCTGCAGGCGGCGTATCACCGGTTCGGCGTCCTGCGTCCAGATCCGAAGCGCCTCCAGGCAACGCTGCATCGTTGCAGCAGGAGCCTCTGGGGTGGCGGAAGGACGGCAATCCTGTGGCCTTGGCCAATAGGCCTGGTAGCGAGACTTGAGTTCGAGAAACTGCGCCAGCAGCGCCATCACTGGGCCTCGATCGGCGCTCACACCGTCACGCCCGGCGCGAGATTCGAGCTCGACCGCGCCAGTGCTTGCGAGCGCCTCCAGCACGAGCGTGGTGTCGTCGCGCGCAGCGAGAACCTCGAACCAGCGAGCGGGGCTTGGGCGCAGCATCAGGCGGCTTGGGTGTGTGGCACGCCGGTAAACAGCGCACGCAGCAGCAGTTCACCTCGAAGCCGCTCCAGATCGAGCCCGCACAGCGCGATGTGGATGAAGGCTGCTGACGGATCCAGCATGGCCCGGCGCAGCAACTGCGACAGATGCGTCCCCAATGACTGTCGCAACAAGTTGCCTGAGCCAGGTGGCGCAGCGGCAAACGCCGAAGCATGGGCGTGCAGCGCGGCCTCGACCCAGGCAAGCTTGTCGTCCGTCTCGCTGGACCGCCGCGGCAACCGGCGCCGCCATTCAGCGTGCCAAGCGAAGAGCCAGGCCGAAGGCTGTGCGCCGGCCGATGTCTGTTGCGCCGACCAGGCCATCGCCAATGCGGCAAGGCGGCTAGCCGACAACACGGCGAGGCGTGCGCCGCTGGGTGCATCGCACAGTGCGCGGTGCTCGGGGTCATCGAGCATCGCGGCGCTGACCTCACCGTCGCAAGCCAGGTGCTGTAGCAGCGGCAAGTCGGGCAGCACGGCACACCAGGACAGCGCGGCCTGCCATCGCGCAGGCATCCAGCCAACGACCTCGACCACCGTCATGCGCCATTGGCTTCGCAGCGCCGCCTCGATCTGGCGCGCGCTGGCCGTCGCGGTAAGGCCGAGAACCCAGGGTTGTAGCGACGTGCCACGCGCAGTCTCCAACAACGCGGCGAACTCACGCACTGTCTCGAGCCGTTGCCAGGTCGATTCGTCAGCGCGCTGGCCGTGGCGCGCGTGCAACCGGGCGTGGGTAAACTCAAGGCTGCCGCAATCAATCACGAGGTACACCGATACGAGGTACACCGATACGAGGTACACCGATCATCGCGTGCACCACCTCGCGCAGGGTTTTATCCAGCGTTTCGATATCGCCTTCGCTGAGTGGTTTCGGTCTGTTGAAGGTTGCGGATTGGGCTTCGATCTCCGCCAAGCGCTGGGCCAAGTCGCGATCGAAGCCGATGACCAAGCTGCGGATGCGGTGTTCAGTCCGCTCGGTCAGTCGCCTGGCGCGGGCGCGAGCAGCCTCGACGATCCGATCCGCCTCGTTGCGTGCAGCGTCGATCGCCAACAACGCAGCTTGTTCCGCTCGCAAGACTTCAGCGATGGCCTCGCCGACAGGATCCTGGATGGGCTGGCCTGGGCGCCCGTCCACGAGGATTTCAGCCCGGCTCGCGCCGACTGGCCGGGTAAACGATCGCTTCCTCGAGTGCGATGTGCTCTCGGTAGAGTTCGGTGAAGACCGGGATCGCCGAGCGCAGCACGTCGAGGTCGTACCAGCTATAGCCCTCAGAAATCGCTTTGAGCTGTGGCGACAGCTCGAGCCAGTCTTCCTCCAGCCAGCCATGGTCTTGTTGCAAGCGGTGAACATGGTGTATCAGCAATGCATCGCTGCCGTTCAGGAGCCGCGGGAAGACGAACGACTCTTCGGCCAGGTGATGGGCTTGTGCCGTGCCATCGAAGAAGCGGCAGATCTCGCCGGCCATTCGGCGGGCTGTGTCATCGACGCCATTTGCTTCAAGGTGGGCCTCCAGCGTCGACAACTTCGCCAGTGTCTGCATGACCTGACGATGGGTCAGGTCCAGCGACTCGAACGAAGGCAGTGATGGGACGGCGGGCCGGGCTGGACGGGGGACTCTCGTTTTGGCGCTTGACATGTCAACTCCTGCTGTATGCGTTCGATTCTTAGTTGTTGCGTGTTGCCACGCTTGGGCTACATCAATCGCGGGCGCATTGAATTTCCTTCCACTCAAGCCCTCAGACAATCTCTGGCCGCATCTCAATTGCTCCGCAAGGGCATTCGGCGGCGCAGATGCCGCAACCTTTGCAGTAATCCAGATTGAACTCGAAGCGCTTGCCGGGACCCAGCTTGATCACCGCGTTGTCGGGGCAGACTCCGTAGCAGTTGTCGCACTCGAAACAGTTGCCGCAGCTCAGACAGCGCCTGGCTTCGAACAACGCGTTGTCCTCGGTCAGCCCACCCTGCACCTCGTCGAAACTGCTGGTGCGGCGCGCGAGGTCGAGTTGCGGGCGCATCTGCTTGGGCGCGTCGCTGTAATACCAAGGGTTGAGCTGCTCGAACAGCGCCGGTGCATGAGGCGGCTGCGGCGCCAACCGGGTGCCGCGCAGCCAGGCGTCGATGTGACGCGCAGCTTTCTTGCCATGGCCTATGGCCACCGTCACGTTGCGTTCGGCCGGCACCATGTCACCACCGGCGAACAGGCCTGGGTAGCCGGTCATCATCGTCGCCGGATCGACCTGGACCACGCCGTTGTGGATCAGCAAGTCGGGCACGCTGTCGAGCAGCGACAAGTCGACTTCCTGGCCCAATGCCAGCACCAGCGAGTCGGCCGCCAGGGTCTCGAACTCGCCGGTAGGCTGTGGCACGCCTTGGTCGTCCAACCTCATTTTCTCGATCTTGAGCGCCCCGTCGCCGGCCTGCTTGATGGTCGACAGCCACTTGACCAGCACCCCTTCCTGCAAAGCCTCTTCGACTTCGCTGTCGTGGGCCGGCATGCGCTCGCGGTTGCGGCGGTAGACGATGATGGCCTCGGTCGCCCCCAAGCGCTTGGCGGTGCGGGCAACGTCGACCGCGGTGTTGCCACCGCCATAGACGACGACCCGACGACCCAGCATCGGCTGTTCCTGGCCTTCCATCGATCGCAGCAAAGCCAGCGCGTCGAGGATGCGAGACGAGTCCTTGGCGGGGATGTACGCCCGCTTGGCGATGTGCGCGCCAACGGCCAAGAAACTCGCGTCAAAATGCCCCTGGGCCATCGTCTTCGACACGTCGCTGACCTTGGTCTCGAGATTGAGCGTGATCCCCATCGCGACGATGCGGGCGATCTCGGCGTCGAGTACATCGCGAGGCAACCGGTATTTGGGGATGCCGAATCGCATCATGCCGCCCAACATCGGACCGGCCTCGACCAATGTGACGGCGTGGCCCAGCCGGCGCAGTTGGTAAGCGGCCGACAACCCCGATGGGCCACCGCCGACCACCAGCACGCGCTTGCCGCTGTCGGGGCCGGCTTCCGGCAAAGCCCAGCCGCGCTTGATGGCCTCATCGCCGAGAAAGCGCTCGACCGAGTTGATGCCGACCGCAGCGTCTAGCTTGCTGCGATTGCAGGCGCCTTCGCAGCTGTGGTAGCAGACCCGCCCCATCACTGCAGGGAGAGGGTTGTCGCGGGTCAGGTGACGCCAGGCGGCCTCGTAGTTGCCCGACTCGGCTTGGTAGAGCCAACCCTGAATGTCTTCGCCGGCAGGGCATTGGGCATTGCATGGCGGCAGCCGGTCGACATAGACCGGGCGCTCGGTGCGCCAGCTGCCGGTCTTGTTGGCCAGCGATGAGCCAGGGTCGAGCGTGATCGCAAAAGGCTTTTCCACGCTTCAGTCTCCTGGCTGCTGCGCTGCGTCGAGCAGCTGGTAGCGGCGGATGTTGGCGTCGGCTGTGGCCTGGATGCGGTCGATCATCGCTTGCCGAGATGGGGTGCCGAACAGGTGAGCGAAGCGCTTTTGTGGGCGCAGATAGTCCTCGACCGGCAGCTGACGGCGGATCTTGCTGACTTGGGTCAGCTCGCCGTTCTCGGCCTCAAAGACCGGAAAAAGTCCGGTCTCACAGGCCAGCCTGGCCAGGCGGACGGTGTCATGGCTGGCCGACCCCCAGCCCAGCGGGCAAGGCACCAGCACATGCAGATAGCGAGCGCCATGCAGGCTCATCGCTTTCTCGACCTTGGCTTCCAGGTCGCGCAGGTCGGCCACGGTGGCGGTGGCTACATAGGGGATTTCGTGCGCCATCGCGATCCGTGGCAGATTTTTGCCTTGGCCAAATTCGGCGCCGGGTTGCGGGCCCAGCGCCATCGTCGTGGCGGTGCGAGCGCCGGCTGGTGTTGCGGAACTGCGCTGCACGCCGGTGTTCATGTAGGCCTCGTTGTCGTAGCAGATGTAGAGCACGTCGTCGTTGCGCTCGAACATGCCCGACAAACAGCCGAAACCGATGTCGGTGGTGCCGCCGTCGCCGCCTTGGGCGATGACCCGAACCGCGCTGCGTGCTGGGCCCGTTGCGCTTGCTTGCTTGGATGCCTTGACCTTGAGCGCAGCAGCGATGCCCGTGCCCACTGCGGCAGCGTTGCCGAACAGCGAGTGGATCCAGGGCAGCTGCCAAGAGGTCTCGGGGTAGGGCGTCGAGAACACCTCCAGGCAGCCGGTGGCGTTGGCGGCGATCAGCTGATTGCCTGTGGCACGCATCGCGGCGTCGACCGCATAGCGCGCGCCCAGCGCCTCTCCGCAACCCTGGCAGGCACGGTGGCCTGAGTTCAATGAATTGCTGCGGTCGGCCGACGACTGCACGCTGCGCTGCTCGGGCGCGAGCAGGCGGTTGCCGACCGTGAACGTGCCGGTCTGGTAGAACTTCACGGGCTGGCTCATCTAATTGACTTTCGACGCGACCGTGCCAATGTCGCGCAACAGGTTCTCGGCGATCGGCCCGCTGCGTCGTACCGTGGCCTCTCGCTCGAGTTGGCGCTTGACGATGCGCCAGTCCAGGTCCATGAAGGTCAGTGGCGCCAACTGGTCAGCAATGGCTTCGCGCAGCGTGCGGTGTAGCGAGGCCTTGGTGATGGCCCGTCCACCCAACCCGGCGATCACTGTGTAGCCATGCTGGCCCAGGCGATGCAGCGCAAGCCGGACGTCGGTCGAGACCACGCCGCCCAAGCCGACCGAGAAGCTCTTCTCCAACACCACCACTCGCTGCGCGGCCTGCAGCGCTGCGCGCACCGCTGCCAGCGGGAAGGGACGGAATGACTGGATGCCCAGCACGCCGATCTTCAGGCCGTCGTCGCGCATCTCATCGATCGTGTCCTTCAAGGTGCCGAGCACTGAACCGAGTGCGACGACGATGGTCTCAGCGCCTTCGGTGCGGTAAGGCCGCACCAGCCCGCCTGAGCGACGGCCGAACCGTGACTCGAACTCGTCGGCGATGCGCGGGATCACTTCCAAGGCCGAGAGCTGTTTGGCGTGCGCCAGGTAACGCACCTCCATGAAGGCCTCGGGCCCGACCATCGCGCCTATCGAGACCGGATCGGCAGGGTCGAGCAACTGGCGTGGCTCGTATGGCGGCAAGAAGGCATCGACATCGGCCTGGGTCGGCATGTCGACCCGCTCATAGGCATGGGTCAGGATGAAGCCGTCCATGCAGACCATCACCGGCATCGACAACTCTTCGGCCAGCTTGAAAGCCTGGATGTGCAGGTCCAGCGCTTCCTGGTTGCTCTCGGCGAAGAGTTGGATCCAGCCGCAGTCGCGCTGGCTCATGCTGTCGCTGTGGTCGTTCCAGATGTTGATCGGCGCGCCGATGGCCCGGTTAGCCACCGTCATCACGATCGGCAAGCCCAGGCCCGAGGCGTTGTACACCGCCTCGGCCATGAACAGCAGACCTTGGCTGGCGGTGGCGGTGTAGGCGCGAGCGCCGGCAGCGCTCGCGCCTATGGCCACACTCATCGCCGCGAACTCGCTCTCGACGTTGATGAACTCGCAGGGTTGCAGGTCGCCGCGCTTGACCCGCTCACCAAGCGCTTCGACGATGTGGGTCTGGGGTGAGATCGGGTAGGCGCAGATCACCTCGGGACGGCACAAGGCCACGGCCTCGGCAACGGCTTGTGAGCCTTCAGTCTGTTTGAGCATAGGCCGTTGCCTGCGTCTGTTGGCGGACGAACTCAAAGGCCTCGGTCGCTGCAGCGACATTGGCCTCGGCGACCTTGGCGCTGAACTTGTGGCGGATGGCATGCGCCACTGCCGCCAGCGTGATCAAGCTCGACAGCGCGGCAAAACCACCCAGCATCACTGCGTTGGGCAGCGGGCGGCCCAGATGTCTGATCGCGATCTCGGTCGCGGGTACGCTGCACCAGTGCGCATTTTCCTGCGCGATGTCAGCTAGGCCGAGCGCATGGAAATCGCGCTGACTGTTGATCAGCACATAGCCATCGGGCTGCAAGCCCTGGAACACATCGACCTGGTGCAGCAGCGTTGGGTCCTGCACGATCAGCACGTCGGGCGCCAGGATCGGTTCGCGGAGTCGGATTTCGCGGTCGGCGATGCGGCAAAACGCCACCACCGGGGCGCCAGTACGCTCGGAGCCGAAGCTCGGGAACGCCTGGGCATGGCGACCTTGCGCGAAGGCCGCGATGGACAGCAGTTCTGCTGCGGTCACCACGCCCTGACCGCCGCGGCCGTGAATCCTGATCTGAAGCATGACCTTCGCCCTTGTGGCAACTTGCACCGGGGTCATGCTCGGTGGCTCTGGCGCCACCAGGGTTGAGTCAGGTCAAACTGCGGCCGGGTCGTTCGCCGACCCGCACCGCCAGCACCTCATCGATTAAAGCGCAGCGTCTTTGAGCTTCTTCAGCGCGCGTGTCTTGATCTTGGTCGACGCAGGCTTGGCGGCGAAGGTTCTCAAAGCGCCGCTGAACGGGTCCTTGCCGAGGCGCTTTTTCTTGGCTGGGACGTGGTGCGCGCTGATCTTGAGCAGCCCTGGCAGCGTGAACGCGCCAAGACCTTTCTTGTGCACCGACGCCAACACGGTGGCCTCGAGCGCGGCGAGCACGGCTTTGGTGGCCTTGGCATCGACCCCGGATTGCTCGGCCAGATGCGTGTTGAGCGATGTCTTCGTGAATGCGGTCTTGATCGGCTTGAACGCGGTCACTGGCTTGGCGGCCACGGTCTTGGCCGTTGCTGCGGCCTTCACAGGCGCTGCTTTTTTGACGACTGACTTGGCAACTGTCTTGGCGGGCGCTTTGGCAGCTGCTGCGGGCTTGAGAGCGGGTTTGACCACGGCCTTGACAGGCGACTTGGCCAGCAGGGTCACCGCTTTCTTCGCGGGTACCTGGGGCGCTTTTTTGGCAGGGGCAGCGGATGTTGTCTTCTTTGTGGTTGCCATGGGGTTTCCCGTGTTGTGTTCAAGGCGTTGCCGCGGCTGCGACAAGCGGGGTCAATTCTAGAGGCGTAGCCTTGCGGCCCACGCAGTCATCAGCCACTCGGCGCAAGACGCTGGCTCGTGCCGGGCCTACGCTGCGCCTCACTCCGTAGTTCACCGCATCCCATGGCCCACATCGAATCGACCTTGTCCCCCGGCAGCCAGGCCTATCGCGCCAACCGCGAGCACATGCTCGCGCTGATCGACCGCGTTCGTGAGTACGAGCGGCGCACACTGGCCAAGTCGGCCGCCTCACGCGGGCGTTTCGAGAAGCGCCAACAACTGCTGCCGCGGGAGCGGCTGTCGCTGCTGCTCGATCCGGGCGCGCCGTTCCTGGAGTTGTGCTCGCTGGCGGGGCTGGGTCTAGACACGCCGGATCTCGACAAGAGCGTGCCTGGCGGCGGTGTGATCGCCGGCATCGGCTTCGTCTCGGGTCGGCGCTGCATGGTGATGGCGTCAGACTCGGGTATCGACGCCGGCGCGATGCAACCCATGGGGCTGGACAAGGTGCTGAGGGTGCAGGAGCTGGCGCTGGAGAACAAGTTGCCATTCGTGCAACTGGTTGAGAGCGCGGGTGCCAACCTGATGGCGTACCGGGTCGAGGATTTCATTCGCGGCGGCAATTCGTTCCGCAACCTCGCGCTGATGTCGGCCGCGGGTCAGCCGGTGGTCACGGTCACGCATGGCTCTTCAACCGCTGGCGGTGCTTACCAGACCGGGTTGTCGGACTACATCATCCTGGTGCGCGGGCGCTCGCGCGCCTTCCTGGCTGGCCCACCGCTGCTGATGGCCGCCACTGGCGAGGTCGCCACCGAGGAAGAGCTGGGCGGTGCCGAGATGCACACCAGCGTGTCAGGGCTGGGCGACTACTTGGCCGAGGACGACCCCGATGGCTTGCGAATCGCGCGCGAAATCATGGCCCAAATCGACTGGGACCTGAACACGCCTGTGCCGGCTGCAAGGGCTTTCAAGCCGCCGCGCTTCGACGCCGAGGAGTTGCTCGCGGTGATGCCGATGGACCACAAGCGCCCGGTCGACATGCGGCAGGTGATCGCTCGCATCGCCGACGACTCCGACTTTCTTGAATTCGGCCAGAACTACGGCTCGGCCACGGTCTGCGGCCACTTCAAGATCGAGGGCTGGCCGGTGGGCGTGATCACCAACAACGGGCCGATCGACCCCGACGGCGCGGCCAAGGCCACCCACTTCATCCAGGCTTGCTGCCAGAGCCGCACGCCCATTCTCTACCTCAATAACACGACAGGCTTCATGGTCGGCAAGGCCTACGAGGAGGCCGGCATCATCAAGCACGGCTCGAAGATGATCCAAGCCGTGACCAACGCGACAGTGCCGCAGATCACGATCTACTGCGGCGCCTCATTCGGTGCCGGCAACTACGGCATGTGCGGTCGCGGTTTTCATCCGCGTTTTTGCTTCTCCTGGCCAAATGCGAAGACCGCAGTGATGGGCGGCGAGCAGGCCGCGGGCACGATGGTCATCGTCACCGAGGCGGCGATGCGGCGCAAGACCGGTGAGGTCGACCAGGCCAAGCTCGACGCGATGCGCGAGGCCATCATCGAGCGCTTCGATCGCCAGATGAGCGTGTTCACGACCAGCGCACAGCTGCTAGACGACGGCGTGATCGACCCGCGCGACACCCGGGCAGTGCTGTCCAAGGTGCTGGCAGTGTGCCGCGAGGCCGATGCGCGCGAGCCCCAGAAGATGCAGTTCGCCGTCGCCCGGCCTTGAGACCCACAGAGAAGCCTGCCCCATGACAAGCCCCTTCACGAAGATCCTGATCGCCAACCGTGGCGAGATCGCACTGCGCGTGATGCGCAGCGCCCGCGCGCTGGGCTACCGAACCGTAGCGGTCTACTCCAGCGCCGACGCCGACGCCCGCCATGTGCGCGAGGCCGACCAGGCGCTGTGCATAGGCGGGCCACTGCCGGCCCAGTCTTACCTCAACATCCCGGCGCTGATCGAGGCCGCGAAGAAGAGCGGGGCCGATGCGGTCCATCCCGGCTATGGTTTTCTGGCCGAAAATGCGGCCTTCGCAGCGGCCTGCCGCGACGCCGGTCTGGTCTTCATCGGACCGTCTCCCGAGGCCATCCTGGCGATGGGCCACAAAGCCGGCGCCAAGCGCTTGATGATGGATGCCGGCGTGCCCTGCATCCCGGGCTACCAGGGCGAAGACCAGAGCGCTGAGCGCCTGCAAGCCGAGGCCACGCGAATTGGCTACCCGGTGATGATCAAAGCCACCGCCGGCGGCGGCGGTCGCGGCATGCGGTTGGTGGCCGCAGCCGACGAATTCGCCGACTTGTTGCGCAGCGCGCAGTCTGAGGCCTTGAATGCGTTCGGCGACGCCGAGGTGATCCTGGAGCGGGCAATTGTCGAGCCGCGCCACATCGAGATCCAGGTCTTTGCTGACCGCCATGGGCAAGCGATTCACCTCGGCGAGCGCGACTGCTCGGTGCAGCGTCGCCACCAGAAGTTGATCGAGGAAGCGCCATCGCCCGCGGTCAACGCCGACCTGCGTGCACGCATGGGCGCGACAGCGGTCGCTGCGGTCAAGGCGATCGCCTACGAAGGTGCGGGAACACTCGAGTTCTTACTCGACGCCCAGGGCCACTTCTACTTCATGGAGATGAACACCCGACTCCAGGTCGAGCATCCGGTGACCGAAGCGATCACCGGGTTGGACCTGGTCGAGCTGCAGCTTCGGGTGGCCGCTGGCGAGCCGCTGCCACTGACGCAAGACCAGGTGCACTTCTCAGGCCATGCGATCGAGGTCAGGCTGTGCGCCGAGGATACCGACCGCGGTTTCATGCCGCAGAGCGGCACGGTCGCGTTGTGGCAGATGCCCGAAGCTGGCCCTGGCGCGCTGCGCGTCGAGCATGCGCTGGCCAGCGGCGCCGAGATCCCGCCTTACTACGATTCGATGATCGCCAAGTTCATCAGCCACGGCAGCCACCGCGAAGACGCGCGGCGTCGCTTGATCGCTGGCTTGGAGGACGCAGTGGCGCTGGGCGTGACGACCAACCAGGTGTTCCTGACGCGCTGCCTGGCGCATCCGGTGTTCGCCGCTGGCGGCGCGACCACGGCCTTCATCGCCCAGCATCAGGCCGAACTGCTGCAACCCGATATCCAAGCCTTGCAGCGCGCCAGCGCGCTGGCTGCGCTGTTGTTGTTCGAGACCAATGGCGGCTTGCGATCTGCTGCCGAGCACCGTCGGCTGACCCATACGCTGCCGATCAAACTGCGCTTCGACATCAACGGTGGCGCTTGCAGCGTCTCGCTGACACAGCGCGCCGCGCACAGCTTCGAAATCCAGGTCGAAAGCCAGGTGTTCGAGCTGGTACTGGTCTCGATTGCCGAAGGTGAGATCCGCTACGCCTGCGACGGTCTGGTCGAGCGCGCCGTCTACCGGCGCGACGGCCACAGCCTGTTGCTGCACCAAGGCGGGCGTCCCTACCGGATCGACGACCGCACCCGCAGCGCCTCGGCCAGGCAAGGCCAGGCCGCGGGCGGCGACGGCAAGCTGCGCTCGTCGATGAACGGCCGCGTCGTCGCGGTGGCGGTGGCGGTGGGTGAGCGCGTGATCGCAGGCCAGGCCTTGGTCACGCTCGAGGCGATGAAGATGGAGCATGTCCATGCCGCGCCGCTGGCCGGCCTGGTGATCGCGCTGCACGTGGCAACCGGCGAGCAAGTGCCGGCGAACCGGGTGCTGGTCGAGATCGAAGCGGAGTCCCCGCTGCCAGCCTGATCTCTCGCCTGCGGTCAAAATCCGCTCGGCATCATTGCCCACACAACAGGAGAAACAATGGACTTCCAGCACAGTGAGCGCTCGATCGCGCTGCAGCAGCGCGTCCAGGCCTTCATGGACGAGTTTGTCATGCCGGCGCAAGCGACGTATCACGCCGAAGTGCGTGCCGGGGGCCACGCGGTGCCGCCGGTGCTGCAGTCGCTCAAGCAGCGCGCCCGCGATGCTGGGCTGTGGAACCTGTTTCTCAGCGGCGCCCATGGCTCAGGCCTGAGCAACCTGGAGTACGCGCCAGTCAAGGAGATCATGGGCCGGGTGTTGTGGGCGCCCGAGGTCTTCAACTGCTCGGCGCCCGATGCCGGCAACATGGAGGTGCTGGCGCAGTACGGCACGCCGGCGCAGCAACGCGATTGGCTGGTGCCGCTGCTGGCCGGCGAGATCCGTTCGGCTTTCGCGATGACCGAGCCTGCGGTGGCGTCCAGCGATGCGACCAACATCCAGACCACGATCCGCCGCGACGGTGACGACTACGTGATCGACGGCCGCAAGTGGTACACCTCGGGTGCGATGAACGAGAGCTGCCAGCTGTTGATCGTGATGGGCAAGACCGACCCCGACAACCCCGACCGCCACCGCCAGCAGTCGATGATCCTGGTGCCGCGGCATGCGCCCGGCGTTCAGGTGCTGCGCGACATGGCGGTGTTCGGCTTCGACGATGGCCCAGGCGGTCACCCCGAGCTGGTGTTCAACTCGGTGCGGGTGCCCGCGAGCAACATGTTGCTCGGCGAGGGCAGGGGCTTCGAGATCGCCCAAGGGCGGCTGGGGCCGGGACGCATCCATCACTGCATGCGCTTGATCGGCTGCGCCCAGCGTGCGCTGGAGCTGATGTGCAAGCGTGCGACCAGCCGGGTCGCTTTTGGTCGGTCGCTGGCCGAGCAGGGCTCGGTGCGCGAAGACATCGCACACTCGTTCTGCGAGATCGCCCAGGCCCGCTTGCTGACGCTGCAAGCCGCCGACAAGATGGACCGCGAAGGCAACAAGGCCGCGCGCGACCTGATCGCCGCAGCCAAGATCGTCGTCCCCAGCATGGCCGCGCGGGTGATCGACCGCGCGATCCAGATCCACGGCGCTGCAGGCGTCTCACAGGACACCTTCCTGGCCGAGGCCTACACCTACGCACGTTTCATCCGCATCGGTGACGGGCCCGACCAGGTCCACCTGTCGGCGCTCGGCAAGCAACAACTGGGGCTGCACGGCGCCTCGGCCTGAGAAATAACAACCCGTGACAAACCTCAACATCCAAGGAAAAACGACATGAAAGCCCTGCTCTGCAAGAAACATGGTCCGCCCGAATCGCTGGTGCTCGAGGAGGTGCCTGATCTGGTGCCTGGTCCGGGCGAAGTGGTGATCGCTGTGCACGCCGCGGCGGCCAACTTTCCCGACACGCTGATCATCGAAAACAAATACCAGTTCAAGCCACCGCTGCCGTTTTCTCCCGGCGGCGAGGTCGCGGGAACGATCGTCGCGGTGGGCGAGGGCGTGGTCGATCATGCGGTGGGCGACCCGGTGATCGGCTCCTGCGGTTGGGGCGGTTTTGCCGAGCAGGTGAAGGTGCCCGTTCGCAAGCTGCAGCGCCTGCCCGCTGGCGTTGCGATGGATCTGGCGGCCTCGCTGATCATGACCTATGGCACGACGCATTACGCGCTGACCGACCGCGCCCAGTTGCAGCCTGGCGAAACCCTGCTGGTGCTGGGTGCGGCGGGCGGCACAGGCTTGTCGGCGATCGAGCTTGGCAAGCTGGCCGGCGCGCGCGTGATCGCCGCGGCCTCCAGCGACGAGCGGCTCGCGCTGTGCAAGCGCCTGGGCGCTGACGAAACCATCAACTACGCCACCGAAGACATGCGCGAGCGCCTGCGCGAGCTCACCGGTGGCCGCGGCGTCGACGTTGTCTACGACCCGGTGGGCGGCGCTTACACCGAGACCGCGGTTCGCAGCATGGCCTGGAAGGGCCGGCTGCTGGTGATTGGCTTCACCACCGGCGAGATCCCGAAGATCGCGCTCAACCTGACGCTGCTCAAGGGTTGCTCGCTCGTCGGCGTTTTCTACGGTGCATTTGCCGAGAAAGAGCCTGCGCGTCACCGGGTGCTGATGGACGAACTGCTGGGCTGGCTGGGATCGGGTCGAATCCGGCCTGCCGTGACCGCGCATTACCCGCTCGAGCAAGCCAGCCTGGCTTTGCGCGAGCTCGCCGACCGTCGCGCCACCGGCAAGATCGTCATCACCACTGCGTTGGGCCGCGCTGCCGGTTGATACGCTGAGCGCGCCGCCGGCATGCCGGTGGCGCGATGGATTGCAAGCAGAACTCAAAGAAAATCGACATGACTGCACCCCGTCCCGCGGCCTCGCCCGTCAGTTTCGAGCGCTACGGCGCGATCGGCGTGCTACGCGTCGCCAACCCGCCGGTCAACGCACTGTCGCCGGCCACTGTCGCCGGGCTGATCGCTGGCCTGGCGGCTTTCGAGGCCGACGCCTCGCTGCTGGCCTTGGTCGTGCACGCCGAGGGCAGAACTTTCGTCGCCGGTGGCGACATCGCCAGTTTCGATCTGCCCGATTTCTCTGCCGCGCCTTACAACAGCTTCTTGGCACGCCTCGAAGCCGGCCATCGGCCAGTGGTCGCGCTGTTGCACGGCACGCCGCTGGGCGGCGGGCTGGAGCTGGCGATGGCCTGCCACCATCGACTGGCGCTGGCCAGCACACGCCTCGGCCTGCCCGAGGTCAAGCTCGGCCTGATCCCGGGGTCCTTGGGCACGCAGCGCCTGCCGCGCTTGGTCGGCGCTGCGCTCGCGCTGGACTTGATGCAGAGCGGCCGGATGATCTCGGCAGCTGATGCGCTCGCTGCCGGGCTGGTCGATGCCTTGATCGAGCCTGCACCGGCTGCCAGCGTCGACGAGGGCCTGCTGCAGGCCGGTTTGGCGGCGGTATGGGCCATGCTGGCCGCGCCGGGGGGCGTCGTACTGCGGCGCAGCAGCGAGCAGGTTGCGCCCGGCGCCGTCTCGACCGATTTCTTCGCCAAAGCCCAAGCCGCAGCGGCTGGCAAGCCACAGTACCCGGCGCTGGCAGGCTTGGTGCGCTGCGCCGAGGCCGCGGTGACGCAGCCTTTTGCGACCGGCGAGGCGGTCGAAGCCGGGGTTTTCGCCCAGGTGCTGGCGTCGCCTGCCTCGGCCGCGATGCGCCACTTGTTCTTTGCCGAGCGCGAAGCCGGCAAGATCCCGGGACTGGCCAAGGATCTGGCGCTGCGAACGATTGCCCGGGTCGGCATCGTCGGCGCCGGCACCATGGGCGGCGGCATCGCGATGAACTTTGCCAACGTCGGCTTGCCGGTCGTGCTGGTCGAAGCCAGCGCCGAGGCGCTGGCGCGTGGCCTGGGGCTGGTTCGCGCCAACTACGAAGCAACGGCTGCCAAGGGCAGGCTCAGCAGCGCTCAGGTCGAGCAGCGCATGTCGCTGCTGCAGGGTTCAACCGATTTCGAGCAACTTGCCGACTGCGACCTGGTGATCGAGGCCGTGTTCGAGGACATGGCGCTGAAAAAAGTAGTCGCTGCGCGCCTGGGTCGAATCTGCAAACCGGGCGCCATCATCGCGACCAACACCTCGACGCTCGATGTCGACGAAATTGCCGAAGCCAGCGGCCGGCCTGCCGACGTGCTGGGCACGCATTTCTTCAGCCCCGCCAACGTGATGCGACTGCTCGAAGTGGTTCGCGGCGCGAAGACCGCGCCCGAGGTGCTGGCCACGGTGATGAAGCTGGCGGGCAGGATCCAGAAAGTTGCGGCGGTCTCGGGCGTGTGCTATGGCTTCATCGGCAACCGCATGGTCGAGCCGTATATGCGCGAGACCGAGTACTTGCTGATGGAAGGCGCCAACCCGGCGCAGATCGACGCCGCGATCGAAGGCCTGGGGCTGGCAATGGGGCCGTGCCGGATGCTGGACATGGCGGGCATCGACGTCGGTGCCAAGACCGTGATCGAGCGTGGCCTGGCCGGCGGGCTACCCGACGACCCGAGCTACCGCGCGCTGTGCCGCAAGCTGTTCGAGCTCGGCCGCTTTGGCCAGAAGACCGGCGCAGGCTATTACCGCTATGAAGGCCGCAAGCCGCTGCCCGACCCCGAACTGGCCCGCATCAGTGTCGAGTTGGCCGCAGTGCACGGCATCGCCCGTCGCAGTGACATCGGCAATGCCGAGATCATCGAGCGGCTGATGTACCCGCTGATCAACGAAGGTGCGCTGATCCTCGAAGAGGGCATCGCTTACCGACCGGGTGACATCGACGTGATCTGGACCGCTGGCTACGGTTTCCCGGACCACCGCGGTGGCCCCATCTTCATGGCCGATGCGATCGGCCTGCCTGCGATCGTCGAGGCTTTGCAGCGCTACGGCCGACGCCGTGGCGATGCCTACGGCTACTGGCGCGTCGCGCCACTGCTCGAACGCTGTGCCCGCGAGGGCCGTCGGCTCGGCGCCAAGGCCTAGCCTGTCCCCTGAAAGGCGCTGGGGTTTCTGTCAGGAGACCTTGGTCAAACCGCAGGCTGCAGCGATTCCGTTTCCATCCAACCGACCCCGAGAAACCCATGGCCTTCGATCCTTCCCCCAAAGTCCAGGCGCTGCAGCAGCGACTGCTCGCCTTCATGGACGAGCACATCTACCCGAACGAGGAGCGACACCTCGCGCAGGTCGAGAAAATTGGCCCGTGGCAGGTCTCGACCGTGCTTGAAGAGCTCAAGCCCAAGGCGCGCGCTGCGGGTCTGTGGAACCTGTTTCTGCCCGAGTCGCCGCACGGCGCAGGCCTGAGCAACCTGGAGTACGCGCCGCTGTGCGAGATCATGGGCCGCTCGCTGCTCGCGCCCGAGGTGCTGAACTGCTCGGCGCCCGACACCGGCAACATGGAGGTGCTGGCGCGCTACGGCACGCCGCAGCACCAGGAGCGCTGGCTCAAACCGCTGCTGGCCGGCGAGATCCGCTCGTGTTTCGCGATGACCGAACCAGCGGTGGCCTCGAGCGACGCGACCAACATCGAGTCGGCGATCGTGCGAGACGGCGACGACTATGTGATCAACGGCCACAAGTGGTACACCACCAACGCCACCGACCCGCGCTGCAAGATCTCCATCTTCATGGGCAAGACCGACCCGAACAATGCCGACCGGCACCGCCAGCAGTCGATGATCCTGGTGCCGATGGACACGCCCGGCGTTCGGGTGGTCAGGCCGCTCCCGGTGTTCGGGTTTTATGGCACGCCGGACCGAGCCTCCGAGGTGGTGTTCGAGAATGTGCGGGTGCCAGTTGCCAACTTGTTGCTTGGCGAGGGCCGTGGCTTTGAGATCGCGCAGGGCCGCCTCGGACCCGGGCGCATCCATCACTGCATGCGATTGATCGGGCTGGCCGAGCGCGCGCTCGAGCGCATGTGCCGGCGCAGCCTGTCGCGGGTGGCCTTCGGCAAGCCGATCTCGCAGCAGGGGGTGACGCTCGAGCGGATCGCCGACGCTCGAATCTTGATAGAACAGGCTCGCTTGCTGACCTTGAACGCTGCCGAGCGCATGGACCTGGTCGGCAACAAAGTCGCCAAGACCGAGATCGCGATGATCAAGATCGCCGTGCCCAACATGGCCTGCCAAGTGATTGACTGGGCGATCCAGATCCATGGCGGCGGCGGCACCAGTAACGACTTCGGTCTGACCCATGCTTATGCGATGGCGCGCCTGCTGCGCTTGGCTGACGGTCCTGACGAAGTGCACCGAGCCCAACTCGGCAAGCTGGAACTGAGAAAACATTCCTGAGCGGTGACCGCTCAAAAAAAGGCCTCCTGGACGGAGGCCTTTTTTGTGTCAGTCGATGCCGAGTCAGACTCGGCGTTGGCCGGTGTCAGGCTGGCGTGGCGGCGACTGGCGCTGCAGTCGAGGCGGACGCTGGCGCAGCAGCGGCTTTCTTCGCGGCCCGGGCAGGCTTCTTGGCCACGGCGGTCGAGGCAGACGTGGCCTTCTTGGCGCGGGTCTTTTTCACCGCCGGCACGGCAGGCGCTGCAGCTTTGGCAGTGTCAACCTTGGCGACAGCGGCAACAGATTTCTTGGCGGCGCGTTTCTTGGGCGCGGGCTTGGTCACTGCGGCCTGGGCGGCTGCGGCTGGGGCGTTGATCAGGAACTTGTCGCGATTTTTCGCGCCAGCAATCCAACCAGGCGCTTTGCCGTTGCCGGTCCAGGTCTGGCCGGTCTTGGGGTCGCGGAACTTGGGAATGCCGGCTGTCTTGCGTGCGACGGGCTTGCGCTTGGCCGTGCCAAGCTTCGTGCTTTTCCTACCGGCAGCACTTGGCAACCCCAGGTCGCTGGCCGTCAAATGGTACTTGCCCATCAACTCCTTGATCTTGGCGGTGGCTGCGCCAACCTCGGATTTTTGAATGGCTGCGGCCTGCTTTTCGAGGTCGGCGATTTGCTTTTGGATTGCTGAAAGAGTAGCCATTGAATGAATTGGTAAGCGGTTGCGAGGACGCGAGTCTATCTGCACACGCGACAGGTGTCGAGACGATGCCTAGACAAGCTGGGTTCTTGCCCTTCATTCAAGCCGATTCAGTGCTAATCCACAACATCATGCGGATGCAGTTTCAACCCAATCTGCGCGGGTTGTTGGGCAGAGAATTTGCAGCCTCTGAAGCCAATAGTCCGCCACCCAAAGGCCTTGTCGACCCATCGCATCACCGTCGTTGGCGCACTCGCAGGCGTGTTTGTCGATAGTGGGTCTCATGGTGCGGCGATTGACCCGAGACCGACCCGCGAGTGGTCGTTGCCCGTCACTCAGGCACGCGCAATGCCATGCGAATCGAGAACCAAGTCCATCCAAAGAAAACCGCTGTCTTGCCATGCTGCGAAGTCACTTCCAGGCTGTCTATGAACCTTGGTGCTGGCTTGCCAAAGAAAGGTCAACCGGGACTGCCGGGACTTCCGGGCCGTCCGCCGCCGATCGTCGCTTTGCCGGATCACCTCGCCCGAGGCGGTTCTCGCTACCGCTGACAAGCGCAAGGAGATGGCTCAGTCGATTCGTTGAAGCTTTTGCAGGACGCGTACTTGATTGATTTGCCAATGATTGATCGACGGGCATCACGGTGCCCATCATTCGCGCGTCGAAGCACGGGTTTGACAACGGCAATCTGGTGGGATCGACCTCAAGCGGCGATATTGCCTGCAGCGCGACTGACCGATGGCGTGATGCTGGCGCCGGCTTCAAGGGTTTCGCGGTCGGAGGATCCGCGCAACGGCAAGAGTGGAACTTCACCTGGATGAACCTTGCTTGGCGTTGATCAAAGTGTGAGATCATGTAAAAGCAATAAACTGAATAAAATGATCCGAATCGCCATCGTCGACGACAACGCCATCATCCGTGCTGGTCTGCGGCAGTTCTTCGCCGAGCAGGCCGATTTCTCGGTGGTGGCAGAGGCGGTCAATGGTCACGAGGCACTAGCCATCGTCGCCAAAGGTGAGGTCGATGTGCTGCTGTTGGACTTGTCGATGCCGGACCAAAGTGGCGTCGACGCGCTGGCGGAGATCAAGGCCTTGGCACCGGCTTTGCCGGTGCTGATCCTCAGCGGCTTCCCCGAGGCGCACTATGCGAACGCGATGATGCGGCGCGGCGCCAGCGCCTACCTGAACAAGGACTGCGACCCCGAGGACATCGTCAGGGCGATCCGCTTCTTGTTCCTCGGACGTGGCATGTCAGTGACCGGCAAACCCGTTGGCACGGGTGTGAGCCGCGTGCAGGAAAAGCCCGGTTCGACGCGGCCCGGTTGGCCCGGGCGAAAATGGTGATCCATCTGTCTGGCGCGCGCTGATCGGACGATCGTTCGTTGCCATGACTTAGGCTGCATGCGCTGCCCTTCAAGCGGACGAGCTTGTTTCTGCAATGCCAGCACTCTGGCCAGCGTCATCCGATCCGGACTCCGGCAGGCTGGCCCTCAACTCAGTGCCTTGCCCTGGCGCTGACAGCACCGACAGGCTGCCGCCCTCGGCTTCGACCCGAAAGCGCATGCCCAGCAGCCCATAGGCGCCGCTATGAACCAACTTGCTGTCAAAGCCGACCCCGTCGTCTCGCACCGAGACCTCCACCTGGCCGTCCCTTGCTGCCAGTTCGATCCAGACCTGGCTGGCCTCGGCGTACTTGCTGATGTTGGTGATCGCCTCCTGCGCCAGCCTGTAGACCATCAGCTCGGCGGACGGCTGCAGCCTGACCGGCGCCAGCGTGCAGTGCACCGCGATGCCCGAGTGCTCGGCGTATTCCCGCGCCAGGATCTCCAGCGTCGCGAGCAGCCCCAAGTTGCCAAGCGTTGAGGGTCGCAAGTCCTCGATGATGCGACGTCCCAGCGCGATGCTGCTGTTGAGCGTCTCGACCAGGTGAGCGAGGCGTTCCAGCGCTTCGGGTGCGGTGCCGGCCAGCCGCGACCTGATGCGCGCGGCGTCGAGCTTGGCCGAGGTCAGCAGTGCGCCAAGCTCGTCGTGCAGATTGCGCGCCAGGCGGTTGCGCTCGTCCTCGCGTGCGGTCTGCAAGTGGTGGGTCAGCTCGGTCAGTTGCGCGGTGCGCTGGATCACCTCGATTTCGAGCCGATCTCGTTCGGCTTGAATCGCCTGTTTGAGCTCCTGCTGATGCGCCAACACCACCTTGGACTGGCGCAGATACATCAACAGCGCGATCACGCACAGCGCGCTCAGCACTGCCATGCCGATTCGGCTGAACATCAGCGTGGCGTAGATATCGGTCCGGCTCGACGCGGTCGCTCGGTTCGAGACTTGCTGCAATTCGCCGATGCTGGATCTCAACTCATCCATCAAGCGATTGCCTTCGCCGCCCGCGACGAGTTCGATCGCTGCGCGAGGTTCGCCGCTGTCGTGCAGTTTGATGGTCTGTGCCAGCAACGTCAGTCGGGCTTCGCCCAGTCGGTGAATCCGTGCGAGCAAAGCACTCGTTTCGGGTTCGTCAGCATGGTCACGGTCGAGTGCTCGGGAGGCTTTTTCGACTCGTTTGACCCCGATCGCATAGGGTTTCAGAAACTCTGCTTGTCCGGTCATCAGGTATCCGCGCTGACCGGTCTCGGCGTCGACCAAGCCTTCGAAGAGTTGCCAGGCGCTGGTGCGTTCAGCCTGCACCTCGGCCAGCGCGCGCAGCGTGCCGGTCGCGCGCCAATACGATCCTTCGCTGAGCAGCACCATTGCCACGGCCGCGATACAGGCCATCGAGAAGGCGATGGCAGCCCGTTTGGTGACTCGGCGGTCATTCATGTCGATCCTCAATGCAAAATGCGGTGTCAGCCAACGCGGAGCGCGTCAAGAACCCATGATCCGAATTGCCATCGTCGATGACCACGCCATCGTCCGGGCCGGACTGCGCCAGTTCTTCGCCGACCAGCCCGATTTCTCGGTGGTCGCTGAAGCTGCCAACGGGCGAGACGCGCTTGCCATTGTGCGCGCTGGCGAGATTGACGTGATGGTGCTCGATATTTCGATGCCCGAGCAGAACGGTGTCGACACGCTGGCGGCGATCAAGCTGCGTGCGCCCGAACTGCCGGTGCTGATCCTCAGCGGTTTTCCGGAGGCGCATTACGCGACCACCTTGCTGCGCCAGGGCGCCAGCGGTTATCTCAACAAGGACTGCGATCCTGAAGAGATCGTCAAGGCGATCCGAACAGTGTTTCGAGGCCGCAAGTACATCAGTGTTGGAATGGCTGAGCGCCTGGCCGAAGGATTGGTCGCGGGTGGCGACAAACCCTTGCATGAACAACTCTCAGAGCGCGAGTTGCAGGTCTTTCTGCGCTTGGCTCAGGGACAGACCATCGGCCACTTGGCCGATGACTTGTCGCTCAGCGTCAAGACCGTCAGCACCTACCGCAGCCGGGTGCTCGACAAGATGGGTCTGGCGTCGAACAGCGACCTGACCTATTACGCGCTGAAGAACGGCTTGATCCAGTAGATCGAATCAGGGCAGGGTGCCAGCGTCGTCATCGACCACGAGGTCGTTGCAGTATTCGATCAGTCCTTCGATGTCATGCGATTTGTCGAACACTTCGTCGGCGCCGAGTTGCAGGCACTTGCTGCGCATGTCCTGGGTCGCATAGTTGCTCAGCACCACCAGTTTGGGTCGCGGTGCCAAGGCGGCGCCGGCTCGGATCACGCCAAGACCTGATCCGGTCTTGAGAAAGATGTCGATGATCACCAGGTCGACCGGATTCTCGGGCTGGGTCA